>JAGPIX010000062.1 GCA_018054745.1 Alicycliphilus sp. | reverse complement strand
ACAGGACAGTGAAACGACTTCGCGCCGATGATAGTGCGGATCCCCGTGTGAAAGTAGGTCATCGTCAGGCTATTACAGCCCAAACCGCCCTCCCACTTACATAGTGGGAGGGCGTTTTGCTTTGGGGATTTGATTTGAGCTCTATGCAACTTCAAGATATTCTTTATTCACAGGGCTTTGGCACTCGCCGTGTTTGTGCGGGTTTGATTCAACAAGGCTGGGTATCCGTGTATCAGGCGAACCTTCCGGAGCCGATGACATGCCTGGAAGCGACGCAAGACTTTCAGGCGCAGGATTTGGTGCTGCGTGTCCAGGGTTTCGACTGGCCGTACCAGGCCAAGGCCTATGTGATGCTGCATAAACCCGTCGGCACGGAATGTTCACAAAAGCCATCAGCCTATCCCAGTGTGTATACGCTACTGCCGGCGCCACTGCGGCAGCGGCCGAGCAAGGGCGCGGTGAGTGGTGTGCAGGCTGTTGGGCGGCTGGATCAGGATACGACCGGCTTGCTGTTGCTCAGTGATGATGGACAGTTCATTCATCGCATGAGTTCACCCAAGAAGCATGTCCCCAAGGTGTATCAGGTGACGACCAAACATCCAGTGACCGCCGCGCAGATTGAACGTTTACAGGCTGGAGTGGTACTGGATGACGACCCGCGCCCGGTACGGGCTGCTGCCTGCGTGCAGCTGGATGAGCGGTGCATTGACTTGACACTGACAGAGGGCAAGTACCACCAGGTCAAGCGCATGATTGCCGCCGTGGGCAATCGCGTCGAGGCACTGCATCGTTCCCGTATCGGTGGCTTGTCATTGCCTGACGACTTGCAGCCAGGGCAGTGGCGGTGGCTGACTGCGCAGCAGATCGCGCTGCTCACATAGTCGGCGTTCCCAGCAATGATTGGGAGCGCGTCAACGATGAATACTGAATGCGCGTTATGCATCAGGCCTTTCATCGGGCGTGCGTGCTGCAGCTGGTTGTTGGCACTCGCTAATTTCAAGGGAGCAAGAGTGAAACAACGGATGATGCTGCGGGCTGTCGGGATGTTCATGGTCGCCTGCTGGGCATGCGGGCTGCAGGCAGCACAGCCGCCGGTGTTTGTGCTCAATTCCCTGCAGGCCGACATCAGCGTGATCGACCCGGAGAGTTGGGTCGAGACGGCGCGCATCCCCACCGGCAAGGAGCCGCACCATCTTTACCTGACGCCGGATGAAAAATCGCTCATCGTTGCCAATGCTCTCGGCGACAGCCTGACCTTTGTCGATCCGGCCACGGCCCAGGTGCAGCGCACGGTGCGTGGCATTGTGGATCCCTATCACCTGCGGTTCTCGCCCGACATGCATTGGCTGGTGACTGCGGCCAACCGGCTTAACCATGTCGATTTTTACCGTTGGGACGGCCAGAACCTGACGCTGGTGCAGCGCGTGCCCACGGGCAAGACGCCCAGCCATCTGTGGATAGACAGCGGCAGCCGTGTACTGTATGCGTCCATGCAGGACAGTGACGAGCTGGTCGCCATCGACATCGGTACGCAGAAAGTCCTGTGGCGCACCAGCACCGGCGCCATGCCCGCCGACGTGTACGGTAGCCCGGATGGCAAGCGCATATTTGTCGGGCTCACCGGTAGCGACAGCGTGGAGGTGTTCGATATATCGGGCGAGCAGCCACGCAGCGTGCAGCGCATCAAAACCGGCAGTGGCGCTCACGCCTTTCGCGCCGCCGGCGACGGACGGCATCTGTTCGTCAGCAACCGGGTGGCCAACACCATCAGCAAGGTCGATATGCAGGCATTGCGCGTTGTGGACTCTTACCCTGCGCCGGGTGGGCCCGATTGCATGGATGTTTCGACCGATGGACGCTGGATCTATGTGAGCGCGCGCTGGGCGCGCAAGCTGCTTGTGATCGACACCGTGGAGCGCAAGGTGGCACGATCCATCCCCGTGGGCAAGTCGCCCCACGGTGTCTGGACGCTGAAACATGCCAAACGCTGACCGCCATTCGCCGTCGTCACGCAGGGTCTATATTCATTTTGCTATATATTTAATAGCTGCTTGCGCTTTGCCAATAAGCGCAAAGGCGGAAAATGCCTGTAAAGGCACTGTCTACCTGACCTTTGATACCGGCCATATGGGCGTAGCCTCGTTGGTGGCCGAAGTGCTGCACCGGCAGGGCGTGCAGGCCACTTTTTTTGCCGCTGACGAGCATACCCAGACCGGAGGCAGCAGCCTGGATGAGCATTGGGCCCCCTGGTGGCGCGCGCGGGTGGCCGAAGGGCACGAGTTCGCCTCGCACACGATGCACCATGTGTACTGGCGTGGCGACGCGGGTACGGCCCGGCAGCCGTCCTTCAGGGTCAGGCCCACCGCCGGCCCCCAGGCCGGGCAGAACCTGACCCTGACGGCGGCGCAATACTGTGCACAGATCGATGCCGCGACGCAGCGGCTGCGCACCATCACCGGCAAGGAGCCGTTGCCGATGTTTCGTGCACCGGGTGGCAAGACCTCGCCGCGCCTGTTGCGCGTGGCGCAATCCTGCGGCTACCACCATGTGGGCTGGACGCCTGCCGGTTTCCTGGGTGATGAGCTGCCGAGCGAGCGCTACAGCAACGCCCAGCTGCTTCAACAAGCCTTGCGCGCTATTCACGATGGCGACGTGCTGCTTGCACACCTGGGCATCTGGTCGCGCAAGGATCCCTGGGCGCCGGCCGTGCTCGAACCCCTGATCCAGGGCCTGAAGGAGCGTGGCCTGTGTTTTCGTACCCTGCGTGAGCATCCGGGCTTTCAGGCCGGGCTGACCTCTGATGACGCAGCCCGGAGTGGTTCCGGGCGTCGATGAGGGCCGATTGATGGCAAACGCCCTGTCCTGGCCGAGTCAATGGTTCGACACCGCTCAGCAGTGGTTGTTCGAAGCCCTGGTGCAGCCCCTGCTGTTTGCGCTGGGCCAGGCCAGCGTGCTGGAGGATGCGTACGCCGCCACCGGCTGGCTGCTCGTGGGTTTGCTGCAACTGGCGGTGATGCTGGTCGTGATCGCCCCGCTGGAGCGCTGGCGCCCGGTGGAGCCGCTGCGCGATCATGCGGCGGTGCGGACCGATGTGATCTACACCTTGATCCATCGTCTGGGCCTGGTACGTGTAGTGCTGTTTTTCACCACCGCCGTGCTCTGGGATGGTTTGTTTGGTGCCCTGCGCACGCATGGCTGGCAAACCTGGCAGCTCGACGCGCTATGGCCCGGTGTGACCGACCAGCCATTGCTCAGCCTGCTGCTGTATCTGCTGGTTTTCGATCTGCTGGATTACTGGATACATCGTGGCCAACACCATTTCGACTGGTGGTGGAGCCTGCATTCCCTGCACCATTCACAGCGCCAGATGACCCAGTGGAGCGACAGCCGCAATCACCTGCTGGACGACCTGCTGCGCGACGCCATCATCGTCAGCGTGGCGCAGTGCATAGGCGTGGCGCCGGGGCAGTTCGTGGCCATCGTCGCGCTGACGCAGCTCAGCGAAAACCTGCACCATGCCAACCTGCGCCTGTGGTTTGGCCACTGGGGCGAGCGCCTGTGGATCAGCCCGCGTTTTCACCGGCTGCACCATGCCGTCGGCGTGGGCCATGAATCGCTTGCACCCGCAGGGCCGGGCACGGGCAGCATGGCCCTGGGCGGGCGCAACTTTGGCGTGCTGCTGCCCTGGTGGGACATGCTGTTTGGCACGGCCAACTTCGAGCATCGTTATGAGCCCACGGGGGTGCGCGACCAACTCGAACCGGGGGCCGATGGCCGCTTGCGCGACTACGGCCGAGGCTTTTGGGCGCAGCAATGGCGCGGCCTGTTGCGCCTGGCGGGGCGTGGCTGAGCGGGCAGCCGCGCTATGCTTGCGGGTATGGGGCCACTCTTAGATTCTTTCTGGCGCGCCGTGGGCTATTGCCTGATGCCGCGCATCATTGCGCTATCGTTGTTGCCACTGATCCTGATCACCCTGGTGGCCGCAGGCGGGGCGCATTTCTATTGGGCAGCGGCCGTGGCCTGGACACAGGCCCAGCTGGAGGGTGCCAACTGGCTCCAGCTATTGTGGGGCTGGCTGCACCACTTTGGCGTGGACAACCTGCCCGTGATGCTGGCGCCGCTGCTGGTGCTCATGCTGGCCATACCCATCATCGTCATTGTCTGTGTGCTGGTCGTGGCCGTGCTGATGGCGCCTTCCATCGTGTCATTGGTTGCGCAGCGGCGCTTCGAACAACTGGAGCGCAAGCGCGGCGGCACCTTGTTCATCAGCGTGCTGTGGTCGCTTGGCTCCACCCTGGCGGCGATCCTGGCCTTGGTGCTTTCCATGCCGCTGTGGTTGGTTCCGCCCCTGGTGCTAGTGCTGCCGCCGCTGATCTGGGGCTGGCTGACCTATCGGGTGATGGCCTTTGATGCGTTGGCCGAGCATGCCAGCAAGCCAGAGCGGCAGGAGATCTTCAAGCGCCACCGCCTCAGCCTGCTGGCCATAGGCATTCTGACCGGGCTGTTGGGCGCCGCGCCAGGCATCGTCTGGGCCTCGGGGGTGGTGTTCGCGGCGGCTTTCTTTGTGCTGGTGCCGGTGGCGATCTGGATCTACACGCTGGTATTTGCCTTTTCCTCGCTGTGGTTCACGCACTATTGCCTGGCAGCGCTTCAGCGGCTGCGCGAGCAGGGCGGTGATGCGGGTGCCAGGGCCGTGCCTGCCCCACCGGTCATCGCCACCAGCGCACCGTCTGCACTGGCCGCTCCCCCGTCTTCAGACCCACAGCTCCCATGACTCCCACCTTCGGCCTCATCATCGTCGGCGACGAAATCCTTTCCGGCAAGCGTGCGGACAAGCATCTGGCCAAGGTCATCGAGCTATTGGGCGCGCGCGGCCTGGTGCTGGGCTATGCCGACTATGTGGGCGACGACCGCCCGCGCATCACCGCGGCGCTGCAGCGGGCCTTTGCTTCGTCCGATATGGTCTTCAGCTGCGGCGGTATTGGAGCCACGCCCGACGACCACACGCGCCAGTGCGCGGCGGTGGCGCTTGGCCAGTCCCTCGCGCTGCACCCCGAGGCAGCGGCGCTGATCCGCGAGCGCATGCAGGACGTTGCGCGCGAACAGGGCCAGCCGTATGAACCCGGGCGCGCCGACAACCTGCACCGCCTGAACATGGGGGTGTTTCCGCAAGGCGCACGCATCATTCCCAACCCTTACAACAAGATCCCGGGGTTTAGCTGCGACGGCCCCGGCGGTGGCATGGTGCATTTCGTCCCCGGCTTTCCGGTCATGGCCTGGCCCATGGTGGAGTGGGTGCTGGAGCATTACTGTGCCCAGTGGTTCAATCGCCAGCCGCAAACCGAGCATTCCGTCGTGCTGTATGGCGCCATGGAGGCGACGCTCACCCCGCTGATGGAGCGCATCGAGGCGGCGCACCCCGGCATCAAGGTGTTCAGTCTGCCCAGCGTCGATCACCCGGTGCATGGCAGGCATGTCGAGTTGGGCGTGAAAGGCGCCGCAGCCCTGGTGCCTGCCGCGTGGCAGGAGATGCACCAGGCATTGCACCAGTTTGGTGCAGTGATGGGCCCCGAAACGGTGCATCATTTGTAATCTTAGAATCACGCGCCTTGCTTGCCTGGGTGCTGCAGCGCTGGCACGCAAGCTGCTTACCAATGTTCATCTTTGTGGATGAGTCCTTTATTTTTGGAGAAACCTGATGGCCAAGACCGTTGCAGACGTGATGAAGATGGTGGAGGAGAACGAAGTCAAGTTCGTGGACTTGCGCTTCACCGATACGCGCGGCAAGGAGCAGCACGTGACGGTGCCTGTTTCTCACTTCGATGAAGACAAGTTCAGTTCCGGCCATGCCTTTGATGGTTCGTCGGTCGCCGGCTGGAAGGGTATCGAGGCCTCGGACATGCAGCTCATGCCCGATCCGAGCACGGCCAACATCGACCCGTTTTTCGAGGAGACCACGCTGTTTCTGCAGTGCGACGTGGTGGAGCCCGGCGACGGCAAGGCCTACGACCGCGACCCGCGCTCCATCGCCAAGCGCGCCGAGGCCTACCTGAAGGCCTCCGGTCTGGGCGACACGGCCTACTTCGGCCCCGAGCCCGAGTTCTTCATCTTCGACGGCGTGCGCTGGAGCAACGAACCGGGCAAGGTGTTCTTCGAGATCGAGGAATACGAAGCCCCCTGGAACAGCGGCACCAAGTTCGAAAGCGGCAACCGCGGCCACCGCCCCACCACCAAGGGCGGGTACTTCCCCGTGCCGCCGGTGGACAGCACACAGGACATGCGCGCCGAGATGGTGCTGATCCTCGAGCAACTGGGCATTCCGGTTGAAGTCTTCCACCACGAGGTGGCCGGCGCTGGTCAGAACGAGATCGGCACGCGCTTCTCCACCCTGGTCGAGCGCGCCGACTGGACCCAGGTGCTGAAGTATGTGGTGTGGAACGTGGCCAACGCCTACGGCAAGACGGCTACCTTCATGCCCAAGCCCTATGCCGGCGACAACGGATCGGGCATGCATGTGCACCAGTCCATCTGGAAGGACGGTAAAAACCTGTTCGCGGGTGACGGCTACGCCGGCCTGTCGGATTTTGCGCTGTACTACATCGGCGGCATCATCCACCACGCCCGCGCGCTGAACGCCATCACCAACCCCGGCACCAACAGCTACAAGCGCCTGGTGCCCGGCTACGAGGCACCGGTGAAGCTGGCCTACAGCTCGCGCAACCGCTCGGCCTCGATCCGCATCCCCTATGTGGCCAACCCCAAGGGCCGCCGCATCGAGGCGCGCTTCCCCGATCCCCTGGCCAACCCCTATCTGTGCTTCTCGGCACTGATGATGGCCGGCCTGGACGGCGTGGAGAACAAGATCCATCCGGGCGAGGCCGCCACCAAGGATCTGTACCACCTGCCGCCCGAAGAGGACAAACTGGTGCCCACCGTGTGCCATAGCCTGGATCAGGCGCTGGAGGCGCTGGACAAGGATCGCGGCTTCCTGACCAAGGGCGGCGTGTTCTCCGACAACATGCTGGACGCCTACATCGAGCTGAAGATGGGCGAGGTGCAGCGCTTCCGCATGGCGCCGCACCCGGTTGAGTACGACATGTACTACTCGCTGTAAGTCGCAGCGGGGCTTGCGCCCACAGGCACCAAGGCGGCTGCGGCCGCCTTGGTCGTTTCTGGATGATGGCTGGCAACAGCCGGAACATTTGGCGCCATCTCGGGTCTTTTGAGCTGATCGCATGGCGGCACAATGGGTGCCATGCGGTGATTGCTGGATACTCGCCGCCATCGTGCATGCTTGGCGCATGCCCTGTAAGGATCTCGATGAAACACTGCCTGTTCGCCCTGACCGTCATTGCCGCCATGCTGCAGCCTGCCTGGGCGCAGGATCGCATCTACCGTTGCGGCAACGAGTACACCAACAACGCCGCCCAGGCCAAGGAGCGCGGCTGCAAGCTGGTCGAGGGCGGCAACGTCACGGTGGTCGAGGGCACGCGCCCCGCAGCCGCTCCCGCGGGTGGTGCAGCCGCACCATCGGCCAGCAAGGCCGCAGCCTCGCCCCCGAATGCACCCCGCGTCGCGGCGACCGAACAGCGCGCTCGCGACGCCGATGCGCGCGCCATTCTGCAGGATGAGCTGCGCAAGGCCGAAAGCCGCCTGGCCGATCTGCGCAAGGAGTACAACGACGGCGCGCCGCAGCGCTCGGCCCTGGAACTGCGCAACCCGCAGGGTTATATCGAGCGCACCGCCGAGCTCAAGGCTGCCGTCACCCGCGCCGAGGCCGATGTGGCCGGCATCAAGCGCGAACTGGGGCGTCTGGGAAATTAAGCGCCCAGGGGCACCGTCATTCCAGCGCCACCCGCACCACCGCGCTACCAGGCGCTGGATCTGCTGTCCACGCTCGTAGCCGTGCTGGATGCGCAGGGCAGGGTGCTGTATGTGAATGCCGCCCTGGAAAACGCCCTGGGCCTGTCGCGCCGGATGCTGCTGGGTGCTGACTTTGCTGCGCTGTTTGGCGACCCGGCCACCGTGCAGACCGCCCTGGCCGCGGTGCGCGCCCAGGACTATGCCCAGATGCGCTGCGAGGCCGCGCTGCGTCGCCCGCAGCAAGAACCCTTGCCGGTGCATGCGCATATCGCCCCGGCCGAACACGCTGGAGAACAGGTGGTCGAGCTGTGGCCGCTTCTGGCCCAGGCGCACCAGGACAGGGAAGAGCGCCTCCTGGAGCAGGCCCAGGCCAACAAAGAGCTGATACGCAACCTGGCGCATGAGATCAAGAACCCGCTGGGCGGCATACGCGGCGCGGCCCAGTTACTGCAGCTGGAGCTGGCCAGCCCGGAGCTTGCCGAATACACCCAGGTCATCATCCACGAGGCCGATCGGCTGCAGCATCTGGTGGACAGGCTGCTGGCACCGCACCGCCAGCCGCGCCTGGTGGGCGATGTGAATATCCACGAGGTCTGCGAGCATGTCTGCCGCCTGGTGCTGGCCGAGCACCCGCGCGGCCTGGTGATCCAGCGCGACTACGACACCTCCATCCCCGAGTTCCGCGGCGACCGCGCGCAGCTCGTCCAGGCGCTGCTGAACATCGTGCAGAACGCCGCCCAGGCGCTGGGCGAGCGCATCGCCGCCGGTGACGCGCAAATCACCCTGCGCAGCCGCGTCGCGCGCCAGGTCACGCTGGGGCGCCAGCGCCACAGGCTGGCATTGGAATTGCATGTCATCGACAACGGCCCGGGCGTGCCCGAGGCCATCAAGGAGCGCATCTTTTATCCCCTGGTGACCGGCCGGGGTGGCGGTTCGGGCCTGGGCCTGCCGCTGGCGCAGGCCTTTGTGCAGCACCACCAGGGCATGATCGACTGCGAGAGCCGGCCGGGTTGCACAGACTTTCGCATCCTCATTCCATTGCCATGACTAGTCATAGAAACCCACACGTATGAAGCCGATCTGGATCGTGGACGACGACGCCTCCATCCGCTTCGTGTTGGAAAAGGCGCTGGCGCGCGAACACCTGCCCACGCGCAGCTTCACCCAGCCGCGCGAGGTGCTGGACGCTCTGGCCGAGGCCGGCGAGCCGGGCCCGGCGGCGCTGGTCAGCGACATACGCATGCCCGGCGGCTCGGGTCTGCAGCTCTTGGAGCAGCTGCGCGCGCGCCTGCCCGGCCTGCCGGTGATCATCATCACCGCCTATTCCGACCTGGACAGCGCCGTCTCGGCCTACCAGGGCGGCGCCTTTGAATACCTGCCCAAGCCGTTTGACGTGCCCAAGGCGGTGGAGCTGATCCGCCGCGCCGTGCAGGAAAGCCAGCGCGAGGAGGTGGCCGAGCAGCAGCTGGCCGCCACCCCCGAGATGCTGGGCCAGGCCGGCGCCATGCAGGACGTGTTCCGCGCCATCGGCCGGCTGAGCCAGAGCGCGGTCACGGTGCTCATCACCGGCGAATCGGGCACCGGCAAGGAGCTGGTGGCGCGTGCGCTGCACAAGCATTCGCCGGTGGCGGGCGGGCCTTTCGTGGCCATCAACACCGCAGCGATTCCGAAGGACCTGCTGGAAAGCGAACTCTTCGGCCACGAGCGCGGCGCCTTCACCGGCGCGCAGGCGCAGCGGCGCGGGCGCTTCGAACAGGCCGAGGGCGGCACCTTGTTCCTCGACGAAATTGGCGACATGCCGTTTGACCTGCAGACGCGGCTGCTGCGCGTGCTCTCGGATGGCCAGTTCTACCGCGTGGGCGGCCATGCCCCGGTCAAGGCCCATGTGCGCGTGATTGCCGCCACGCACCAGAACCTGGAGCAGCGCGTCAAGGACGGCAGCTTTCGCGAGGATTTGCTGCACCGCCTGAACGTGATCCGCCTGCGCCTGCCTGCGCTGCGCGAGCGCAGCGAGGACGTGCCCATGCTCACGCGTCACTTCTTGCAGCGCAGCGCGGCGCAGCTGGCGGTGGCGCCCAAGCGCATCTCGGACGCGGCGCTGGCGCGCCTGACGCGCTTTGCCTTTCCCGGCAACGTGCGCCAGCTGGAGAACATCTGCCACTGGCTCACCGTGATGGCGCCGGCGCAGGTCATCTCCGAGCAGGATCTGCCGCCCGAGGTGCTGCCGGCCGGCGAAGCGCCGCCGGACGCGCGCGCAGCCCCGGAAACGCCAGCCGGCAACAGCCAGGGCTGGGAGAGCGCGTTGGAGCGCGAGGCCGGCCAGCTGCTGGCCAGCGGCCGCAGCGATGTGTGGGATCTGCTCACCCGCCGCTTCGAGTCGCGCCTGATCACCACCGCCCTGCAGGCCACGCAGGGCCGGCGCATGGAGGCCGCGCAGCGCCTGGGCATAGGCCGCAACACCATCACGCGCAAGATCCAGGAGCTTGGTCTGGATGCCCCAAGTGAGGAGTAAAAATGGTTGTGGCGCCCTATTGGTGGGCGTCAACAGCTATATAAAATGTAGTGATTGGTGCCCTGTTCTGCTTCAGCCCAGCGTGGCTACCACGGGCGCATGGTCGCTCGGTTGGGGGTTCTTGCGCGGCGCGCGGTCCACATGGCAGGCGGTCACACCGGCGCGCAGGGCCTGGCTGACCAGGATATGGTCGATGCGCAGGCCGCGGTTCTTCTGAAAGCCCAGCATGCGGTAGTCCCACCATGAGTAGCTCTTCTCGGGCTGCTCGAACAGGCGGAAGGCATCCGTCAGGCCCAGGTCCAGCAGCCGCTGGAAATGCGCGCGTTCCTCCACCGTGTGGTGAATCGTGTCCTTCAGGCCCACCGGGTCGTAGGAGTCGCGATCCTCGGGCGCGATGTTGAAGTCGCCCACCAGCGCCAGGCGCGGGTGCGCTGCCAGCTCGTCGCGCAGCCAGTCCTGCAGCGCGGCCAGCCACTCAAGCTTGTAGGCAAACTTGTCCGTGCCCGGCGCCTGTCCGTTGACAAAGTAACAGTTGACCAGGCGCAGCGGGCCATCTGCGGTATCCAGCGTGGCGGCGATGACACGCGCCTGCTCGTCGCCAAACCCGGGGATGTTGCGCACCACGCCGCGCGCCGGCGTGCGGCTGACGATGGCCACGCCGTTGTAGGTCTTCTGGCCAAAGCAGACGGCGTGGTAGCCGGCGGCCTCGAAGGCGTCGTGCGGAAACTTCTCGTCCACCAGCTTGAGCTCCTGCAGGCCCAGGGCATCGACGGGGTTGGCGGCCAGCCAGGCCAGCACCTGGGGCAGGCGCACGGATAGGGAGTTGACGTTCCAGGTGGCGATTTGCATGGTTCTTGAGAGCAGTGGCTGTGGGGCCGGGGCTTCAGAACCATCTGGCGGCATGCGTGGTGCATGCCGGGCCCCTGGCGCGGGGCCCGATTATGGGCGATGCACGACGCTCAGGTGATTTGCAACGATCCCTTGGCGTTCATCAGCAGGTCGATGACTTCGGGCGCGGTGATGATGGCAAAGCGCGGATCCATTTGCTCGGCGGTAAAGCCGTTGTGGATCATGCACGAGCTACAGATGGCCACGCGCCCGCCCAGCGCTAGGTATTTGTGCAGCAGCTGCTGCACGGGCTCGAAGGGCTTGCCCACGTCCATGCCCTGGGTGGCGTCGGGAACGCCCAACTCCACGGCCTCGACCATCAGGATGACGGTGGCGCTGTGGCCCTTGAGGGCGGCGTTCAGCGCCATGGTGAAGGTCACGGTGACCTTGGCGGGGTTGCTCTTGCCATCAAAAACGGTGGCCACGTAGTCGGTTGTCTGCACCATGGGTAGTTCCTTGATGTGGAGGAAAGTGGGGGTATTTCAGCCCGCTTGCTTGCGGCTGCGCCTGCACCAGCCGAGGGTGGTGTAGGTGACGATGGTCGCACCAATGGCACCCAGCGCAAACACCAGGGTGATCAGTATCCAGTCGGCCGGCCCTGCGGCGTCGGTAAAGCCCGAGGACGACACCTTGGCCATCAGCACCAGGGCCAGGGCGCCGCCTGCCAGGCCCAGCAGCTGCGCGAACACCAGCCGCCGCGGCGCAATGCCGCGCTGGCGCAGCAGCAGCCAGATGAAGGCCGCCGTGGTCAACGCGGCCAGGCCCAGCAGCACCCACAGCCAGGGGCCGAGCATCTCCTGGAACACGGCCAGGAACACCAGGGGATCGAGTTCTTTCATGGTGACGCTCCTTTCAGGCGCGGCCGCGCAGCATGCTGATATAGGTGGGCTTGAGGGCCATGGTCTTCATCACCCAGCTCACCCACAGCTCTTCCAGCGGCGCAATGGCGCCGGGGAATGACGGCACCAGGTTGTTCTGGTAGTCAAACTCGACCAGCATGGCCCGACCCAGCCGCGTGATCAGCGGGCAGGAGGTGTAGCCGGTGTACAGGGCATTCGAGGTCTTGCCGGCAATCTCGGCCACCAGATGATCCAGCGCCACCGGCACCTGCCACTTCACGCTGGCGGCGGTCTTGCCCTTGGGTACACCGGCAATGTCGCCCACGCCGAACACGTTGGCGTAACGCAGATGGCGCAGCGTGCCCTTGTCCACCTCCAGCCAGCCCTCTGCCGCCCAGGCCTTGTTCTTGTCGGCCGTCCAGGGCAGGGGGCTGCTCCGCACGGCCTCGGGCGCGCGCATGGGCGGGATGACGTGGATGAAGTCATAGGGCTGCTCCTCGCTGCCCTCGGCCGTCTTGAAGGTGGCCAGGCGCCGGCCCGGGTCTATGGACTGGAGCACGCGCCCGTAGTTCACCTGTATGCCGCGCTCCTGGTAGAGCATGCGCACCTTCTCGGAGACGATGGGCACGCTGAAGAGTGCGTTGTTGTTCGAGTTATAGACCAGCTCGGCCTTGCCGCGGTTGCCGCGTCGCGTCAGGTGATCCTCGGTGATGAAGGTGTATTTGAGCGGTGCTCCCGCGCATTTCATCTCGGTGGCCGGGCGCAGGAACACGCCGCGCCCGCCCTGGTCGGCAAAGGCCGACATCGCCTGCCAGGTGGCCTCGGCCGCTGCCGGGCTGTGGTAGATGCTGCCAATGCCGTGCTTGCCGATCAGCGCCGGGCTCATGCCCTCGATCAGGCCGTACTCTAGCGTCAGGCCCACGGCGACGATCAGAAAGTCGTAGGCGATGGCCTGCCCGCTCTCGGTCACCACGCGGTTGCCATCGGGGTCGAACTCGGCTACGCGCTCGGTCAGCAGCTCCACGCCTGGTGGCAGATAGTCCGCGGTGCTGGAGGTGACATAGGTGGCCGGCTTGATGCCCCCACCCACCAGGGTGAAGCCCGGTTGGTAGAAATGCTCGCGACGCGCGTCGATCAGGGTGATGCGCGCGCCCTGTAGCAGCGCCGCCAGGCGCGATGCAGCGGCCAGTCCCGCCGCGCCCGCACCCGCGATCACGATGCGTGCCTGGGTTTTGTGTGGCTGCTGGGCCTGGGCGGCGGGGCTGGCCAGCGTGGCGGCGGCGCTGGCGGCACCCAGTGCCAGCAGCTGGCGGCGTTGCAGGGATGGCAGTGGCATGGCAGTACCTCCGATGATTCTAAATTTAGAATAATCTAATATTTGTCATGGTAGTGCATTCAGGGATAAATGGAAACAGGATGTTGGTGATCCGACATCCCCTCGCCGGGCAGGCCTTTGGCGGGCGCACGAAGTGCCGCCCATGGGCCCTGGATCAAGGCGTGAATTGCCCCAAGCCCGATAATGCTGCCCTTGCCCCGGCCGGCATGGCCTGGCCCGGGTGCCGTTTTCATCACGATCGCCGCCGTGACCGGCGCTATCCACGGTGCAAGGACCGTCAGACCATGAGTGAGCCCACCATTCCCCTGCGCCCCGTACCGGGCGCCAAGTTTGTCAGCCCGCAGGGCACGCGCGCCATCAAGGATGGCGTGAAGGTCAGCCCCATCACCCTGGTGCCCGACAAGCATGCCAAGCCCGAATGGCTGCGCATGAAGCTGCCCTCGGGCGCCAAGTACCAGGAGGTGATGGAGATCGTGAAGAGCCGCCAGCTGTCCACCGTCTGCGCCGAGTCCAAATGCCCCAAC
This sequence comes from Alicycliphilus sp., assembly GCA_018054745.1. Classification (GTDB taxonomy): domain Bacteria; phylum Pseudomonadota; class Gammaproteobacteria; order Burkholderiales; family Burkholderiaceae_C; genus Alicycliphilus; species Alicycliphilus limosus. The sequence continues at coordinate 2,957 of JAGPIX010000062.1, read as the reverse complement.
ATCTCCGAATGCTGGGGCCGCGGCACGGCCACGCTGATGCTGATGGGCTCGGTGTGCACGCGCGCCTGCAAGTTCTGCTCGGTCAGCACCGGCAACCCGCAGGGCTGGCTGGACCATGACGAACCCGCCAAGGTGGCCCAGGCCGTTGCGCTGATGGGCCTGAAATACGTGGTGTTGACCTCGGTGGACCGCGATGACCTGGCTGACGGCGGCGCCGCGCACTACGCGGCCTGCGTGCGTGCCATCCACGAGCGCATGCCCGACACCGCGGTGGAGGCGCTGACGCCCGACTTCCAGGGCCGCCACGACCTCGTGGCCCAGGTGCTGGACGCGGGCCTGGCCACCTACGCGCAGAACCTGGAGACCGTGGAGCGCCTGACGCACCCGGTACGCGACGCGCGCGCGGGCTACGCGCAGACGCTCGCCATCCTGAAGTTTGCCAAGGGCCACGCGCCGCAGACCATCACCAAGACCAGCCTGATGCTGGGCCTGGGCGAGAGCGACGAGGAGATCGAGCGCGCGCTGAACGACATCCGCGCCGCCAACGTGGACGTGGTGACCATGGGCCAGTACATGCGCCCGACCAAGAACCACCTGCCGGTGCAGCGTTACGTGACGCCCGACGAGTTCCAGAAGTACCGCGAGTACGCCCTGGGCCTGGGCTTCGTCGAGGCCGTGGCCGGCCCCTTCGTGCGCTCCAGCTACCGCGCCGAACGCGTGCTGGAGGGCAACAACCTGGGGCTGGATGCGGTCAACCCCGAGGTGCTGGAAGGCATACGCGACTCGGCCGGCGCGTCGCTGCGCTGCTAAGGCGCTAACCCCCGGGCTGCCAGGGCGCGGCCTGGGTCAGCAGGGCGGCCAGCCCGGCATCGTCCAGCGCCGCCAGCTGTTCGGTGGCCTCGGCCAGGTGTTCGGCCGGCATGCTGTGCTGGCGCAGATCGCCCGCAGCGTCGGTGCTGAAGATCAGCAGCACCTGGCCGTAGGAGGCCTCCAGCAGCGCGGCCTGCCAGTGCTGGCCGTCGGGGGTTTCAAAGCTGCGCATCGCTCCCCCGTATTCAGCCCTGCCGGCGCAGGGTGACGAAATGGTATGGCAGGCCGCTGGCCGCCACATGGCTGCTGCGCGCCGACTCCACCCATTCGGGGCCGGGTGTGGGTGCGTGGGCGTCGCCGGCAAAGTCCTGTGCGATTTCAGTCATCTCGATGCGCGTGGCCAGCGGCAGGGCCTGGGCGTAGATCTGGGCGCCACCCATGACCCATGCCGTTGGCGTATCAGTTTGCTCTGCAAATAATAGTGCTTCGCCCAGACTGGATACGCGCTGTACGCCATTTTGATGCCAATCTGGTTGGTGTGTGATGACGATGTTGGTGCGCCCCGGCAGCGGGCGAAAGCGCGCCGGCAGCGAATCCCAGGTCTTGCGCCCCATGATCACCGGGTGGCCCTGGGTGAGTGCCTTGAAATGCGCCAGATCCTCCGGCAGGTGCCAGGGCATGGTGCCGTTGTGGCCGATCACGCCATTGGCGGCGCGGGCATAGATGAGAGCGATTTCCATGGTGCGGCGAGCATAACGCCGGCGGCACAGCCGTCATTCCTCCTGCACCTTGTACTGCCCCACCAGCTGTTGCTGCACCGCGGGCGGCACCGCCTCGTAGTGCGACAGGGCGAGCGTGTAGCTGCCCTGGCCGGCGGTCATGGCGTTCAGCCGGTTCTGGTAGTCGGCCAGCTCGGCCAGGGGCGCTTCGCCAAGGATGGTCAGCTGGCCCTGCCGGTCGCTGTCGGTGCCGCTGACGATGCCGCGGCGCGCCGACAGGTCGCCGGTGATGGCGCCCATGGCGCTCTCCGGGGCGCTGACCGAAAGGCGCGCAATCGGCTCCAGCACCACCGCGGCGGCCTCGCGTATCGCCGCCTGGAAGGCGCGCTTGCCGGCGGTAACGAAGGCCACCTCCTTGCTGTCCACCGCGTGGTGCTTGCCGTCGTAGACGATGACGCGCAAGTCCTGTACCGGAAAGCCGGCGATCACGCCCTCGGCCAGCGCCTCGCGCACGCCTTTCTCGACCGCAGGCATGAACTGGCCCGGAATCGTGCCGCCCTTGACCTGGTCCACGAACTCGAAGCCCGCGCCGCGTGCCAAAGGCTCGACGCGCAGATGCACCTCGCCAAACTGGCCGGCGCCGCCGCTTTGCTTCTTGTGGCGGTATTGCGCCGCCGCGCCGTGGGTGATGGTCTCGCGGTAGGCGATGCGCGGGGCGCGCGTGTCCACGTCGAACTTGTAGACCTCGCGCAGGCGATCCAGCAGCACGCGCAGGTGCAGCTCACCCAGTCCGCGGGCTATGGTTTCGTTGGTGGCCGGCACATGCTCGATCAGCAGGCAGGGGTCTTCGGCCACCAGCTTGTTCATGATCTCCCACATGCGCTGCTCGTCGCCACGGCGCTTGGGAAGCAGGGCGATGCCGTGCACTGGCACGGGGAAGGGGAGGGGTTTCAAATGGATATGGTCGTCCTCTGCGGCGTCGTGTAGCACGGCGTCGAACTGCAGCTCGTCCACCTTGCCAATGACGCAGATGTCGCCCGGCCCGGCGCTGGCCACCTCGGTCTGGTTCTTGCCCTGGCGCCGGTACAGGTGGCCCACCTTGAACGGTTTGCGCCCGTCGCCCACGTACAGCTGCGTGGCCGGCCCTATCGTGCCCTGGTGCACGCGCACAAAGCCCAGCTTGCCGACATAAGGGTCAATGCTGACCTTGAACACATGGGCCAGCACATGGGCCGCCGGGTCGGGCCTGGCGTGCATCAGCCTGGCGGCGTCGCCCTCGCCGTTCAGAAAGTCGGGCGGATTGCCCTCGCCGGGGTTGGGCAGCAGCCGGGCGATCACGTCCAGCAGCTCGGCCACGCCCGCGCCCGTGCGCGCCGAGACAAAGCACACCGGGATCAGATGTCCCTCGCGCAGCGCCTGCTCCAGCGG
>JAGPIX010000061.1:3445-17008 GCA_018054745.1 Alicycliphilus sp. | reverse complement strand
GGCTGTTTCTCCCTCTCCCGTGCGCGCGGGAGAGGGCGGGGGAGAGGGCGCCAAGAAGGGGTGCGGCGCTTCATCACCCCCTCACCCCGACCCTCTCCCCCAAGGGGGCGAGGGAGTCAAAAACCGGCGCCAGATAAGCGTTGCGTGCTATCGGAAACAAGCCGAAAGGGGGGCCAGGGCGGTGCATCCGAGGCTCGTTTCCAACCTGTGTTCTTGAGGCTCAACGCGCACCGGTGCGCTCCGGCTCCGGCGCTGGCAGCCACAGCTCCAGCGTGCCCGGCTGGCCCTTGAGGCCAGTGGGCAGGCCGGTGACCCAGACCTTTTGCCGGCTGGCCGGCGACCAGCGCGGCTGCACCAGCTGCGCCAGGGCCTGGGCGCAGGGGCGTAGCCGGGCCTGGTGGACGACGAAGGTCGGTTGCTGCCAGGGCACGGGTGGGCGCTGCTGGCGCATGGCGGCGGTGCGCGCCACGTTTTCTATGCGCGGGATGCGCAGCGCGCCGGCACCGGCCTGCTGCAGGCGCTGGCGCAGCTGCTCGGCACGCTCGCGCGTCGCTTCGTCGTAGATCTGCGTGTACAGCAGGGTGCCGGCCGGGCAGTCGTCGCGCAGGCCCGCCGCCTCGGCGGCGCTGATGGCGGCGATCAGCTCGGGCATGGCGCCGGCGGCGGGCGCCTCGGTGCTGGTCGCCGTGGGCGCCGGCGCGGGCGTGGACACGGGCGCGGCTGGGGCGGCGGCCACGCTGGCGGACTGCTCCCGGCCGCGCAGCAGCGCCCATGCCTGCGCCAGGTTGTGGATGGCGTCGGGGGGCCGGGGCAGGGGCTGCCAGTAGTTCAGCGCACTGCCGCTGCCGATTTTCTTTTGCGCGACCTCGCACAAGTCCTTCTGGTGCTGGCGTTCGGTCTCGGCGCAGGCGGCAATGGTGGCGGCGTTGCCCGTGCATTGCTCGTTCAGGCGGTCGAGCAGCCGCTTCACGGTGATCTGCTCGGCCGGGCTCAGGGCCTCGCTGCCGTCCAGGGCGCGCAGCTGCTCCACATGGCCCAGGGTGTGCGCGCCCACGCGCTTGCAGCTGCCGGAGACCTCGAGCAGCTCGCGCGAGGAGTCGTCCAGCAGCTTGCTGATCTCGGCCTGGCGTGCGTCGGTGCTGCGGTTGAGCTGCTCCTGCAGCTGCCACAGCGACAGCAGCAGCGTGCCGGTCACGCCCACGCCGACCGATGTGCCTATGGCCGCCGCACGCACGCTGCGGCGCCAGCGCGGCAGGCGCGCCTGGGCGTCCGGCGCCGGCGGTGCCTGGGTCTCGCGCGGCTGCTGCAGGCGCTCGGGCAGGGCCAGCTTGTGCAGCTGCACCCTGTCCCAGCCGGGCAGCTGGGCCAGCCAGCGGTCGTACACGGCCTGGCCCAGGTCCTGGCCCAGGCGTTGGTAGCTCTCCCACTGCGCCTCGTCGAAGAACTGGTCGCCCGTGGACTCGTGCGGAAAGCTGGGGTGGCGCTGGGCGTAGGACAGCAGGTCCAGATCCAGGCCGACATGCAGGTTGGGCTTGACGACCAGCAGCGTGCCCTCGCGCTCGCCGCGCGCCGGGTCGCTGTGGCGGTAGCGTATGCGCGCCAGCAGCACGCCGCGGCGCGTGCTGTTGTCGGCCAGCTCGTCGGGCGAGAGCACGGTCAGGTTGTCGCCGGGCAGGCTGAGCAGGCGCGCGGCCTCCTGGCGGCTGTAGAACTCGATCTCGGCGTCCAGGTCGATGCGCGCCTTGCGCACCAGGTTCTCGATGTCGGCAAAGCGGTACTCGGGGTCGGCGCTGGCGTCCGACAGGATGATGAAGTCGCACTCGCGCTTGATCAGCGCGTACACACCGGTGTTGTCGAAATGCCCGCCGTCCGACAGATACCACCAGGGCCGCGCCGGCCCGAAGAACCGGGCGCGCGCCTCGCTCCAGAGCATCAGCGGCTTGGGCCCGCGCCGCCACAACCAGGTCTTCAGCGGTGTCAGCGCCTGGGGCAGGGGCGACTCTATCCAGTGGCCCAGGCGTATGCCGAGCAGAAACATCACCAGCGCCCAGCCGCGCGAGGTGTAGGCGCCCGCGCCCGGCGCCGCCGCCGCGCCCGAGACGGCCACCCAGCCGCCCAGCGTGCCGGCGGCGCGGCCGGCGCTGGCCGTGGCGGCGCCGTCGTCCCAGCGCAGCACCTCTTGCGTGCCGACCTCCAGCGCGCGCGCCGAGGCGATCACCAGCCGCCCCTTGCGGTCGGCGTTGAACAGGCCCGAGGCGTCGTCACGCGTCTGGTTCAGGCAGGCGCCTATCAGGTGCAGCGGGCCGCCGTCGGCCTCGGGGTGGTGGCAGGTCAGATCCACGTCGTCGCCCGCGGCCACCTCGGTCACGCTGCGCAGGCGGGCATCGGCCGGCGTGAAGGGCGTGCAGATGCCGCGCCGCCGGTTGCCCACCGCCAGCCAGGCGCGCACCAGGCGCGCCTGGTAGAAGCCCGACAGCGAGGAGGCATTCGCCGCCTGCGCCAGCCGCGCCGTGGTCAGCCACCACCCCAGGGCCGCCAGCGCCAGCATGGCCCAGCGCATCCAGGCCGGAAAGCCGCGCAGCAGCGCCAGCGGGGCCTCGGCAAACACCCACCACTGCACGGCCAGCAGCCAGGCCAGCAGCAGCACCAGGGCCCCCAGGTGGCCGGCAACGTTCAGCAGCAGCGGGCCCAGCGCCATGGTGTGGCGCGCCTCGGCCTGGGCCGCCAGCTGTTGCAAGACCGGCGCCAGCCCGCGCAGCACGAACAGCAGGACGCCGCCTGCGCCCACGCCGCCCCAGACCCAGCCCGACGGCTGGCTGCTGGAGAGCATCAGCAGCAGCCACCAGCTGGCCCAGTCCAGCGCGCCGGCGCCGGCCAGCAGCAGACAGGCCAGCAGGGCACCGCGCAGCCACCGGGTCAGCTGGTTGCGCAGCCGCGCCACGGCCAGCAGGCGCGGCTCGCGGGCCAGCGCCAGGCGGGCCATGGCGCTGGCATGGCCCAGCGCGGCCGACCACAGCGCCAGCACCAGCAGGGGCAGCACCAGCTCGGCCTGGCGCCAGGCCTGCAGCAGTGGCAGCCGGCCCGGGCGCAGCGTGAGCGCCAGGGCCACCAGGATCAGCCCCGCCAGCAAAAAAGCGTCGCCGGGGTAGAGGCGGCGCCCGGCGGGATCCGGGCTGCGCGTCTCGGGCGCCGCCCAGTAGCCCACCAGCAGGCCGGGCAGCAGGGCCGCGGCCCACAGCAGAGCCAGGGCAAACCAGGGCGAGGCCCAGCCCTGCCAGGCCGTGGTCTGCAGCCAGCCCAGGCTGTGCTGCAGCAGATGCGGCAGGGTCAGCGCCAGCGCCACCGGCACCAGCGCGAAGAAGGCCTCGATGTGCACCGCCAGAAAGGCGCGCAGATAGGTGACGATGAGAATGCCCACGTCGCGCGAGCCGGCGGGCGTGAGGTAGCGGCCGTTGCTGCGCAGCCAGCCGAGCATGTCGGAGTGGCCCGCGGCCAGCATCTGCTGCGCCTGCGCCAGGCCCAGCGCGCTGATCAGTCGCCCCAGCATGGCGCCCACGTAGCCGCCGCCGGAGATGGTGGACAGGTAGTCCACGCGCCTGAACAGCCCCTGCGCCGCGAGGCCACGCAACAGGCCCAGGCCAAAGGTGGCGCTGCGCACGCCGCCGCCCGACAGCGCCAGCCCCACCGTGGGCAGCTGGCGCGCCTGGGCGTTGCCCAGGCCGGCATGGCGGCGCCGGCGCAGAACCGCCGCGCGTTCATCGCGCTGCAATTGCTGCTGCGCCGAGCGGGTGGACGGTTGGGCGGCCATGGCGCATACGGTAGGCGCGCGCCAGGGCCACGTCAACAGCCGGCCGAATGCGCCGGCGTAGTGAGCAACCGCTTTTTTGGGGTGAAGAAGGGGCGCGGCGCATGAAACTGGCACACCCCAGGCCAGCAGACGCCGCGCAAGGGCCGCCCCGCCGCGCTGGCGTCGTCCCCCTTCCCGAATGGCGCCGCCATTCGAGAGAAGGGGGAAGCGGCGAAGCCGCTCAGGGGGTTGTCCTCTCCCTACGCTGCAGCAGCATGGCGTCGCCGTAGCTGAAGAAACGGTAGCGCTGGGCGATGGCGTGGCGGTACAGCAGCATGATGTGCTCGTAGCCGGCGAAGGCGCTGACCAGCATCATCAGCGTGCTCTTGGGCAGGTGGAAGTTGGTCAGCAGCAGGTCCACCACCTGGAATGCAAAGCCCGGCGTGATGAAGATGCGCGTGTCGCCCCGGGCCTGGCCGCTCTGCGCCCAGGACTCGAGCGTGCGCACGGTGGTCGTGCCCACGGCCAGCACCCGCCCGCCGCGCTGGCGGCAGCGCTCCAGGGCGGCCAGCGTGGCCAGCGGGATCTCATACCACTCGCTGTGCATCTGATGTTCGGCCAGGTTCTCGGTCTTCACCGGCTGGAAGGTGCCGGCGCCCACATGCAGGGTGACGTTGGCGGTCTCCACGCCGCGCTGCTGCAGCTGCGCCAGCACGGCGGCGTCGAAATGCAGCGCCGCCGTGGGCGCGGCCACGGCGCCGGGGGCGCGGGCGAACACGGTCTGGTAGCGCTCGGCGTCCTCGGCCGCGTCCGGGTCGTGGGCGGCGTTTTGCTGGCGCTCTATGTAGGGCGGCAGCGGCAGGTGGCCGTGGCGCTCCATCAGCTCCCAGGCGCTCTCGCCGGCCGGGCCATGCAGGGCGAAGTGAAACAGCGGGCCGTTCTCGTCGGGCCAGCGCGCGAGCAGGGTGGCGTCGAAGCCGCCCGCGCGGCGCCCGCCGGCCATGTGGATGGTGGCGCCGGGCAGGGGCTTTTTGCTGACCTTCATGTGCGCCACGACTTCGTTGCCCGTCAGCACGCGCTCGATCAAGAGCTCCAGCTGGCCGCCGCTGGCCTTCTCGCCAAAGACGCGCGCCTTGACCACCTTGGTGTCGTTGAACACCACCAGGTCGCCCGGCTGCAGCAGACCGGGCAGCTCGCGGAAGATGCGGTCGGTGGGCGGACTCTGGCGCCCGTCGAGCAGGCGCGAGCTGCTCCTCTCGGGGGCGGGGTGCTGGGCGATGAGCAGCTCGGGCAGCTCGAAGTCGAAGTCGCTGAGGGTATGGATGCGGGGGCTGGGAGGCATGCGGATTCTTGACAAAGGCGGCCGGCCATGGCGGCAGGCGCAGGGGGCGATTGTCGCAACTGCGGCGCGGCCCCGTGGCGGCGTGGGCACTTTAGAAAGGTCAAGCTATCGCACTCCAAATCCCATAGACTTTGTCTTTTGTCAAGCAATCGTTCGACGGCGTATGGATACCTCTTTCATTTGGGATGATGGCTTTGTCACCGGCCTGGATGTGGTGGATGCGCAGCACCATGCGTTGGTGGATCTGTTCAACGAGCTGAACCAGGCGCTGTTCTCGCCGGCCGGCGACCGCCAGGCGCTGCTGGCCGATATCTACGCCCGCCTGCTGGCCTATGCCGAGTACCACTTCCGCGAAGAGGAGCAGCTGATGGCGCAAAGCGGCCTGGACGCGCGCCATGTCCAGGCGCATTGCCGGCTGCACCAGCAGTTCGTGCAGCAGATACGCGTGATGTGGGCGCGGCGCGGCACGCAGGCCGATTTGGGCGCCATGCTGGTCGACTTTCTGACCGCGTGGCTGGGTCTGCATATCCTGGGCATAGACCGGTCGATGGCGCGGCAGATCGCGTCCCGGCGCCAGGGGCTGGACGCGGCCGAGGCCTTCGAGCGCGAGCGCCAGCGCGCAAGGCATGACGACGGCATGCAGACGCTGCTGAAGATGATCAACCGGCTGTATTCGGCGCTGTCGGTGCAGAACACCCAGCTGGCCAGCGCCAACCAGGATCTGGAGGAGCGCGTGACCCAGCGCACGCGCGAGCTGGAGCTGGCCAACGAGCGCCTGCGCCTGCTCTCGCGCACCGATGCGCTGCTGGACATCGCCAACCGCGCGCATTTCAACGAATGGCTGGAGCAGGCCTGCACCCTGGCGCGCCGCACCCAGCGGCCACTGGGCCTGGTGATGATCGACGTGGACTGTTTCAAGCGCTACAACGACCGCTACGGCCACCAGCAGGGCGACACCTGCCTGCAGGCCGTGGCGCGCGCCGTGGCCGGCTGCCTGCGCCGCGACGCCGACCTGGTGGCGCGCTACGGCGGCGAGGAGCTGGTGGTGGTGTTGCCCGATACCGGCATGGCCGGCGCCACGGCCCTGGCGCAGCGCATGGTGCAGGCCGTGCAGGCGCTGGCCCTGCCGCATGCCGACTCGCCGGTCGGGCCCTGCGTGACCATCAGCGCCGGCGTGTGCAGCCAGGTGCCCCATGCGGGTGCGGACGGCGCCAGCGGCTCGGCGGCGTTGATCGCCCACGCCGACGCCGCGCTCTACCAGGCCAAGCACCAGGGGCGCAACCGTTGCGTGGCGCATGCGGAGGGTGGGGATGCCGCTGGAATGCTCTCGAAAATATAGCTATTCGCGCTTGCTGCGTGGCGGTTTTAATGAAATATTGCCTGAACCGCTACTTCTCGGGCATTCGATAGAAATCGTTGCAGTGGCGAGCGCGGCGCGCTCCTGATGCCATAGCTTGCCCCTCGCAGGCCGCTATGGCTGGATCAGAACGGCGGTGGTTTTTTTGCCGTCGCCGGCGCTCACCAGGGCTGGTGCGGCAGCCCGGACCACAGTTCGTTCAGATCCGGGAACTGCCAGCGCGCCGGGTCTTCGCGCCCGGCGATCTGCTCGCGGCAGCCGGGCGCGGACAGGTCGATCAGCTCGGGCGGTATGCGCATGTCCGACTTGGTGGAATAGAACACCTTCACGCGCGGCGTGAGCAGCGTGCCGGGCGACTGCTCGGTGACCACGCCCAGGCGCCCCGATGTCAGGCGCACCAGCGAGCCCACGGGGTAGATGCCCAGGCTTTTCACGAAGGCCTGGTACAGGCGCTGGTCCAGATGGTCGCGCGTCCACTCGGCCATGCGGCGCAGCGATTCGGCCGGGTCCCAGCCGGCCTTGTAGGGGCGGTCCGAGGTGATGGCGTCGTACACATCGCAGATCGCCGCCATGCGCGCCAGGGTGGTGATCTGCTCGGCCGGCAGGCGGTGCGGATAGCCCGTGCCGTCGATCTTCTCGTGGTGGTGCAGGCAGGCGTCCAGCACCGGCGCGGGCAGACCCTGGCCCTGCAGCAGGGCGTGGCCGGCGCCGGGGTGGCCGCGCATCAGGGCGAACTCGGCGTCGCTGAGCTTGCCCGGCTTGTTCAGGATCGCCAGCGGAACATGGGCCTTGCCAAGGTCGTGCAGCAGGCCGGCCAGGCCCGCCTGCTGCGTGGCCTCGTCGTTCAGGCCCATCTGCCGCGCCAGCCCCACCATCAGCGCGCACACGGCCACCGAGTGCATGAAGGTGTATTCGTCGGCGGTCTTGATGCGCGCCAGGCTGATCAGGGCGCTGGGGTTGCGCGTCACCGAGTCCGCTATCTCGCTGACCAGGCCCGGGGCGCTGCTGGCGTCCACCGCACGGCCCATGCGCGCCTCGCTGAACATGCTGATCACGGCCTGCTTGGCGTTGGCGCAAATGCTGGCGGCGCGCTGCAGCTCCTGCGCCATGGGTGTGGCGGCCGACGGCGGCTCTGCCTGTACCGGCTCTGCCTGCACCGGCGACGCCTGGGGGGGCTTCACTCACCTCGCCTTCGGCCTGTGCTGTGGCTGCGTTGGCCAGATCCAGTCCCTTGGAGATGTCGATCAACACCTCCTGGATGCTGGTTTCGCGTATGCGCAGCAGATCCTGCGGGTCTTCGAGCAGAAAACGCGTGCGCCAGAACGGATGCTCCATCCACGAGCCGCAAAGTTCGTGCAGGTACATTCCCAGGCTGAGCTGCTGCACATGGATGCGTTTGAGCATGAAAACTGATCAGGATGACGAAAGTAACTTCCTATTTTAATTGTTTCAAAACCACGCTGAAACCCCTTGCCCGGACGCCGGCGCGGCTTTGACAATGGTTGATCAAAGCCCCGCGCAAAAGGCCCTGGTCAAGCTGGGCCTGACGCGCCCCATCGACCTGGCCCTGCACCTGCCGCTGCGCTACGAGGACGAAACGCGCATCACCCCTTTGCGGAACACACGCGAGGGCGACATGGTGCAGATCGAGGCCACGGTGACCGCCAGCGAGGTGCAGCTGCACCCGCGCCGCCAGCTGGTGGTGACGGTGGAGGATGGCACCGGCAGCTGCGAGCTGCGCTTCTTCAGCTTCTACCCATCGCACCAGAAGACCATGGCCGTGGGTGCGCGGCTGCGCGTGCGCGGCGAGGTCAGGGGCGGCTTCTGGGGCCGGCAGATGCTGCACCCGGCCTTTCGCAAGGCTGAAGGCGAGCTGCCCCAGGCATTGACCCCCATCTATCCCACCGTGGCCCAGCTGCCCCAGGCCTATCTGCGCCGCGCCGTGGCGAGCGCCATGGCGCGCGTGGAGCTGCCCGAGACCCTGCCGCCAGGACTGCAGCCGCCCGTGGCGCGGTTTGATAGGGAAAACGGGCTACAAAGACCGTGGAATCTGCGCGAATCGCTATTATTTTTGCATCACCCATCACCCGACGTGGCGCTGGCCACGTTGCAGGATCACAGCCACCCGGCCTGGCAGCGCCTGAAGGCCGAGGAGCTGCTGGCGCAGCAGCTGTCGCAACTGACGGCCAAGCGCGAGCGCGCCTTGCTGCGCGCGCCCGAGCTGCGCCCGGCGCAGGCGGCGGGCGCACCGGCCCTGCACGAGCGCCTGCTGGCAGCGCTGCCCTTTGCGCTGACCGCGGCCCAGCGCCGCGTGGGCGAAGAAATCGCGCATGACCTGGCCAGGCCCGTGCCCATGCACCGCCTGCTGCAGGGCGATGTGGGCTCGGGCAAGACCGTGGTCGCGGCGCTCGCCGCCTGCGTCTGCATGGATGCCGGCTGGCAATGTGCGCTGATGGCGCCCACCGAGATCCTGGCCGAGCAGCATTTCACCAAGCTCATTGGCTGGCTGGAGCCGCTCCTGGCCGAGCGCGGCCAGCAGGTGGCCTGGCTGGTCGGCGGGCAGAAGAAGAAGGAGCGCGCCGCCATGCTGGAGCGCATCGCCAGCGGCGCGGCGGCCCTGGTGGTGGGCACGCATGCGGTCATCCAGGAGCAGGTGCAGTTCAAGAACCTGGCCCTGGCGGTGATCGACGAGCAGCACCGCTTTGGTGTGGCCCAGCGCCTGGCGCTGCGGCAGAAGTTGGCTCGCCATGGCTTGGAGCCGCACCTGCTGATGATGAGTGCCACGCCCATACCGCGCACCCTGGCCATGAGCTACTACGCGGATCTGGACGTCTCCACCATAGACGAGCTGCCGCCCGGGCGCACGCCAGTGGTCACCAAGCTGATCGCCGACAGCCGCAAGGATCAGGTGGTCGAGCGCATCGCCGCGCAGGTGGCGGCGGGGCGGCAGGTGTACTGGGTCTGCCCCTTGATCGAGGAGAGCGAGGCGCTGGATCTGTCCAACGCCACGGCCACCCATGTGGCGTTGAGCGAGGCCCTTCCTGGCGTCACCGTGGGCCTGCTGCATTCGCGCATGCCATCCGCCGAGAAAAAGGCGGTGATGGAGGCATTCAAGAGCGGCACCATGGGCGTGCTGGTCTCCACCACCGTCATCGAGGTCGGCGTGGACGTGCCCAACGCCAGCCTGATGGTGATCGAGCATGCCGAGCGCTTCGGCCTGTCGCAGCTGCACCAGCTGCGCGGGCGCGTGGGGCGGGGGGCTGCGGCCTCGGCCTGCGTGCTGCTGTACTCCACGGGCGACAGCGGCCGCCTGGGCGAGACGGCGAAGGGCCGCCTGAAAGCCATGGCGGAGACGACAGACGGCTTCGAGATCGCGCGGCGCGACCTGGAGATACGCGGCCCGGGTGAATTTTTGGGCGCGCGCCAGTCGGGCGATGCGCTGTTGCGCTTTGCCGACCTGGCCACGGACGGCGCACTGCTGGACTGGGCGCGCGAGGCCGCGCCGCAGATGCTGGACCAGCACCCGCTGCTGGCCGAGCAGCACATACAGCGCTGGCTGGGCACAAAGTCCGACTATCTGAAGGCGTGAGCCGGCGCGCGGCAACCGCGCCGCGGCCGCGCATTGCACAATGTCGCGTTTTAGTCTTTCGCTATTGCCACGAGATGACTCTTACCGAACTCAAATACATCGTCGCCGTCGCCCGTGAAAAGCATTTTGGCCGCGCGGCCGAGGCCTGCTATGTCTCGCAGCCCACGCTGTCGGTGGCGGTGAAAAAGCTCGAGGACGAGCTGGAGGTCAAGCTGTTCGAGCGCAGCGCGGGCGATGTCTCGGTCACGCCGCTGGGCGAGGAGATCGTGCGCCAGGCGCAAAGCGTGCTGGAGCAGGCGGCCGAGATCAAGGAGATCGCCAAGCGCGGCAAGGACCCGCTGGCCGGCGCGCTGACCCTGGGCGTGATTTACACCATAGGCCCCTATCTGCTGCCCGACCTGGTGCGCCACGCGATCGCGCTCACGCCGCAGATGCCGCTGATGCTGCAGGAGAACTTCACCGTCAAGCTATTGGAGATGCTGCGCACCGGCGAGATCGACTGCGCCATCCTGGCCGAGCCCTTTCCCGACACGGGCCTGGCCATCGCGCCGCTGTACGACGAGCCCTTTCTGGCGGCCGTGCCATCCAGCCACCCGCTGGCCGAGCGCAAGAACGTGTCGGCCCTGGAGCTGAAGAACGAGACCATGTTGCTGCTGGGCGCGGGCCACTGCTTTCGCGACCATGTGCTGGAGGTCTGCCCCGAGTTCGCGCGCTTTGCCAGCAACGCCGAGGGCATTCGCCGCACCTTCGAGGGCAGCTCGCTGGAGACCATCAAGCACATGGTCTCGGCCGGCATGGGCGTGACCCTGGTGCCGCGCCTGTCGGTGCCGCGCGACGCGCTGCACACCGGCGTGCGCCGGCGCAAGAGCGACGACGCGCATATCCGCTACCTGCCCATCAAGGAGAGCGACGGCAGCGCCCCGCCCATGCGCCGCGTGGTGCTGGCCTGGCGCCGCAGCTTCACGCGCTACGAGGCCATCGCCGCGCTGCGCAACGCCATCTACGCCTGCGAGCTGCCGGGGGTCAAGCGCCTGAGCTGAAGCGGGCCGCGTTGGCTATGCCCGCAATTGCCACAAGTCATGGCGAGGCAGCCCTGCTGCGCTACAGTCTTTATCAAGTCAACCGAAGGAGAAAGCACCATGGCCAAAGCCGCAAAAACCAGCAAGACCGTGAAGACGCCCGCTTCCGCCCAGGGCATTGCCGCCCCGGGCATCCGCATCGGCATCAGCGACAAGGACAGAGCCGCCATTGCCCAGGGCCTGTCGCGCCTGCTGGCCGACACCTACACGCTGTACCTGACCACGCACAACTTCCACTGGAACGTGACCGGCACCATGTTCAACACGCTGCACACCATGTTCATGGAGCAGTACACCGAGCTGTGGAATGCCGTTGACCCGATCGCCGAGCGCATACGCGCGCTGGGCCATGTGGCGCCGGGCTCGTACGCGGCGTTTGGCAAGCTGTCGTCGCTGGACGACGTACCCGCCGATCCGCCCAAGGCGCTGGAGATGGTGCGCATCCTGGTGCTGGGCCACGAGGCCGTGGCACGCACCGCGCGCGAGCTCTTTCCCCTGGCCGACAAGGCCTGCGACGAGCCCACCGCCGACCTGCTCACCCAGCGCATGACGGTGCATGAGCAGACGGCCTGGATGCTGCGCTCTTTGCTAGAAGATTAATAGCGTTTTACGCTTTGTACACAAGGGCTTCGGCCCTTTTTTATTTGAAGACTCCGTTCATGACCGCCACGCCGCCGCGCTCCAGGCTCTCGCTCTACCTGGATCTGATCCGCTTCAACCGCCCCGCCGGCTGGCTGGTGCTGGTCTGGCCCACGCTGGTGGCGCTGTGGGTGGCGGCGGGGGGCTTTCCGGGCTGGCATCTGCTGACCGTGTTCGTCGCCGGCACGGTGCTCATGCGCAGCGCCGGCTGCTGCATCAACGACATTGCCGACCGCGGCTTTGACCGCCATGTGAAGCGCACGCAGGCGCGCCCCATCACCAGCGGCCTGGTCAGCGTGACCGAGGCGGCCCTGCTGGGCGCGGCGCTGGCGCTGGTGGCCCTGGCCCTGGTGCTGACCACGCGCTGGCAGGCCGTGGCCTGGTCGGTGCCGGCGGTGGTCTTCACCATCCTGTATCCGTTCACCAAGCGCTTCTTTGCCATGCCGCAGGCGTTTCTGGGCATTGCCTTCAACTTTGGCATCGTGATCGCCTTTGCCGCGGTGACGGGCGGCGTGCCGGGCCAGGCCTGGGTGCTGTGGCTGGCGAACATGTTCCTGGTGCTGGCCTACGACACCGAGTACGCCATGGTGGACCGTGACGACGACCTGCTGATCGGCATGAAGACCTCGGCCATCACGCTGGGGCGCTTTGATGTGGCCGCCATCATGCTGTTCTTCGTGGCCTGCCTGGCACTGACGGCGGCGGTGCTGGTGCCCTTGCGGCTGGGCTGGCCGCTGTGGCTGGGCCTGGGCCTGGCGGCGGCCCAGGTGCTGTGGCATTACCGGCTGATCCGCACGCGCACGCGCGCGGGCTGCTTTGTCGCCTTCAGCAAGAGCCACTGGATTGGCGCGGCCATCTTTGCCGGCGTGGCCCTGGGGTTCGCGCTGCGCTGAAGGCGTTCAGCAGGGCGTGGCGCCGGGCATGTTCAGGCAGATGGCGCCGTCCACGGCCTGGCCGTCGAAGCTGGTGCTGTCAAAGGCGTTGCTGCGGTTGCCGTCGGCGTCGCTGGCGGTCACACGCACCAGGTATTGCCCGGCGGGCAGCGCCCCCAGGTTCAGCAGCGTGCGGCCCGAGACCGGCGCGGGTTGCAGCACCAGGGTGCCGTCGGCAAAGGCCGGCTGGCCGGCCACGGGGCGCGCCACCTGCACCTGGTAGCTGATGGGCTTGCCCTGGGGGTGGAAGGGCGCGTGCCAGCTCCAGTCCAGCTCCAGGCCAGCCTTGTCGCTGGCCGCCAGCCAGTAGGGCATGGGGCGCTGCAGGCTTTGCAAAAAGAAGCCGTGGTTCTGGCCGATCACGGTTTGCAGGCGCTGGTACTCGGCCGCCCATTGCTGCATGGGTGTGCCCTGGCCCTTGGCGTCCAGGTTGCCGACATCGGGGGCGCGCGCCAGGATGGGCTCGACGATGGGACGGTAGCCGTCCAGCAGCTGCTTGACGGCGGCATCGGTCAGGTGCTTGTTGCGGATTTCTTCCACCGCCGCCTGCAGCAGCGCCAGGTTGCCAGGCTCGGTGAGAAAGCGCCGGTGCAGGCTGCTGTCCCACCAGGCGCTGATGCCCCGGTTCCACTGCGGGTACAGCGCCGCGCCGGGCTGCTGCGGGTAGCCCAGGGCGCCGTCGTAGTCCCAGGGCAGAAAGTAGAACCTGTCGCCGCCCAGCGGCTGGTACAGGCCGAAGTTCTGGTTCACCGTGTCCCAGTTGCCCAGCAGGATGGCGCTGGCCAGCCAGGCCAGGTAGTTGTTGCGGTCGAAGTGGCGGTTGAAGCTGGTCGCAAAC
>JAGPIX010000061.1:0-3345 GCA_018054745.1 Alicycliphilus sp. | reverse complement strand
GCCGCCCAGCGGCTGGTACAGGCCGAAGTTCTGGTTCACCGTGTCCCAGTTGCCCAGCAGGATGGCGCTGGCCAGCCAGGCCAGGTAGTTGTTGCGGTCGAAGTGGCGGTTGAAGCTGGTCGCAAACGGCGTGCCATCGTCGGCCAGCGCCTTCACCGTCTGCACGATGGCGCCATGGTTGCCGGAATCGTTCTCGATCTCCAGCAGTTCTTCAAAGCCCGGCCCGGCCTTGCCGTCGGCCAGCGTCTGCAATCGCGCGTCCGGGTTGAAGTTGAACGCGGCGACCTTGTAGACGTTGGAGCCGGCGACCCAGCCGCGGCGCTCCAGGTAGCTCTTGCCGCCCAGCTTTTCGATATGGGTGAACAGGCCCATGGGTTGCGCGCCGGCACCCGTGCCCGCGCCCGCGTCGTAGCGGATCTCGACGAACTGCGTGCGCAGGCTTTGGTGGTAGGGCACCTGGCGCATCAGGTCGAAGGCCAGCTTGTTGCGCACGCGGGTCAGGTCGTAGGGGTGCTTGTTCAGGTTCAGCGTGTCCTCGCCCTGCCAGTCCGCACCCTTGTCGAACTTGACGCGGTAGGACTTGAGCGTGGCCAGGCGCGTGCTGCTGCCGGGCAGGCGCATCTTGGCGGCGGCGCCCTTGAGCAGGCCGTCGCCGCTTGTGGCCAGCACCTTGATCTCGGGCTCGCAGTCGTCGGCCTTGTTCTCGTCCAGGTTCACCGTGTCCAGCGTGACCATGCCGCCGGGGTAGCTCGGTGGCGGGCTGGCTAGCTGCGCGCAGGTGTTCTTGTCCACCAAATACAGGCCAGCGCCGGAAACGGGGGTGCTCTGGTAGCGCAGGTCCAGCGTCAGCAGCTGGGGCGCCGCATACGGGTAGAGGCCCTGGGCCTGCGGCAGGTCGCCGGGGCCGGGGGTGAATGGGGCCTGGCTTTGCGGCGGTTGTGGCTGGGCTGCGGTGCGGGCGTCGTGGGCGGAGTTTCATAGCCGCCACCGCCGCAGGACGACAGGGCCAGGCAGGCGCCCAGCAGGGACAGGCGGAACCAGGGACGGGTGAGATGGGGCATGGGCTGTACCTGCGGGCGGCGTGGCGCGGCGATGGCTATGTGTTTCAGTTGGTGGCGCCGAACTCGTCGCCCAGCTCGCGCGCCCGGTGCTCGGCCGCGTCGAGCGCACGCATGAAGCGCTGGGCCATGTCGTCGGCTTCCATGGACTCTATGGCCGCATGCGTGGTGCCGCCCTTGCTGGTCACGCGCTGGCGCAGCACGGCCGGCGGTTCGTCCGAGCGGCGCGCCAGCTCGGAGGCGCCGGCGAACGTGGCCACGGCCAGCTGGTGCGCCTGCTCGCGCGTCAGGCCCATGTCTTCGCCGGCATCGGTCATGGCCTCCAGAAAGTAGAACACGTAGGCCGGGCCCGATCCCGACAGGGCGGTGACGGCGTCCAGCAGCGACTCCTGCTCCAGCCACAGCCAGGCGCCGGTGGTGGCCACCACCTGCTCGACCAGCGTGCGCTCATCCGCAGTGACGGCGGCGCGTGCATACAGGCCGGTCATGCCCTGGGCGATCAGCGCCGGCGTGTTGGGCATGGCGCGCACGATGCGATCGCTACCCAGCCACTGCGCAATGCTGCCCGAGCGTATGCCGGCGGCCACGCTCAGGTGCAGCGCGCCCTGGGTGTGCGCCGCCGCCTGCTGCGCGGCATCCTTGAAGGTCTGCGGCTTGACGGCCCAAACCACCAGGGCAGCACGCGCCAGCGCCGCCGTGGCCGTGGGCTGGGCGCTGACGCCGAAACCTTGCAGCAGCGCGGCGCGCGCCGGCTCGAAGGGCTCGACGACCTCGATCTGGCTGGCGGGCAGGCCTTGCTGGATCAGGCCGCCGATGATGGCGCTGGCCATGTTGCCGCCGCCGATGAAGGCAATGGGGGGGAGGGGCTGGTTGCTGTGGCTCATGGAATGGGCGTGCAGAAAGGGCGTGGGGCGCCATTGTGCACTGGTGTCCTGTCCCAAAAACAATAGCTGTTTGCGCTTGCCAGTATTCAGTTACAGGCTTTTTTTGCCTGAAATCAAGGTCCACCAAGCGGGAGCAGCTATGTTTTTTATCTCGCCCTCAGGCTGGCAGCACGGCCTGGGCCACGGCATGCTCCCAGCGCGCCATCAGCGCCTGGGCCTGCTCGCGCGCCAGCGTGGGCATGAAGCGGCGCTCGGCCTGCCACAGCGTGGTCAGCTCGTCCTGGCTGGCATACACGCCGCTGGAAAGGCCCGCCAGGTAGGCCGCGCCCAGGGCGGTGGTTTCGACCACGGCCGGGCGCACCACGGGAATGCCCAGCAGGTCGGCCTGGAACTGCATCAGCAGGTCGTTGACGCAGGCACCGCCGTCCACGCGCAGTTCGCTCACCGGGGCGCCGCCGTTGGCCACGGCGTCGCGGCTCATGGCCGACAGCAGCGCGGCGCTTTGGTAGGCAATCGATTCGAGCGCGGCGCGCGCAATGTGCGCCAGCGTGCTGCCGCGCGTCAGGCCGGTGATGGTGCCGCGCGCGTCCGGGTTCCAGTAGGGCGCGCCCAGGCCGGTGAAGGCCGGCACCAGCATCACGCCGCCCGAGTCGGGCACGCTCTCGGCCAGCGCCTGCACTTCGCTGCTGGCGCGAATCGCTTGCAAGCCGTCGCGCAGCCACTGCACCACGGCGCCGCCGACGAAGACGCTGCCCTCCAGCGCGTACTGCGTGGCGCTGCTGGGCTGCGCTGCACTGGTGGTGAGCAGGCCGTTGCGGCTGGTCTGGAAGTTGGCGCCGGTGTGCATCAGCATGAAGCAGCCGGTGCCGTAGGTGTTCTTGGCCATGCCGGCCTTGAAGCAGGCCTGGCCGAACAGCGCGCTTTGCTGGTCGCCGGCCACGCCGCCTATGGCGATGGAAGCGCCCAGCAGCGCCGCGTCGGTGTGGCCGAAGTCGCCGCTGGACGGCAGCACCTCGGGCAGCAGCGAGCGCGGGATATTCAGGAGCGCCAACAGCTCGTCGTCCCACTGGTTGCTGCGCACGTTGAACAGCATGGTGCGGCTGGCGTTGCTCACGTCCGTCACGTGGCGGCGCCCGCCGGTCAGCTGCCAGATGAGCCAGCTGTCGACCGTGCCAAAGGCCAGCTCGCCGCGCTCGGCCTGGGCGCGTGCGCCGGGCACGTTATCGAGCAGCCACTGCAGCTTGGTGGCCGAGAAGTAGGCGTCGACCAGCAGGCCGGTCTTGGCCTGGATGGTGGCCTCCAGCCCCTGGCTGCGCAGCTGCGCGCAGCTCGGTTCGCCGCGCCGGTCTTGCCAGACGATGGCGTGGTGCAGCGGCGCGCCGGTGGCGCGGTTCCACAGCACG
>JAGPIX010000173.1 GCA_018054745.1 Alicycliphilus sp. | reverse complement strand
CGAGCAGTACTCGCTGTCGTCGTCATCCTCCCAGTTCTTCATGAAGATGCCGACCACCTCGTGGCCCTGTTGTTTCAATAGATAGGCCGTGACGGCGGAATCCACCCCGCCGGAGAGGCCCACCACCACCCGTTGTTTCGTCATAGGTGTGCGATTATCCCGCTCTACCCCGGCCGGGCGGCCCATGGGGTCAACATGAGGCGCCGGACGATGGAACTGCGGCAACTGCGATATTTCGTGCGTGTGGTGGAGCTGGGCTCCATGGGCCGCGCCGCGATCGACCTGAACCTGGTGCAGTCGGCCCTGAGCCAGCAGATCGCGCGCCTGGAGGGCGAGCTGGCCACGCGCCTGCTGCACCGCACGCCGCGCGGCGTGGCGCCCACCGAGGCCGGGGCGGCCTTCTTTCGCGAGGCCCGGCTGACCCTGCGCCATGCCGAGCAGGCCGCGCGCGCGGCGCAGCAGGCGCGGCTGTCGGGCACGGTCACCATGGGCCTGGCGCCCACCACCTCGGCCGTGCTGGGCCTGCCGCTGATGCAGGCCATGCGCGCACGCTACCCCGATGTGCGGCTGCACATGGTGGAGGGCATGTCGGGCCACCTCTCGGCCATGCTGCACGCGCGCGATCTGGATCTGGCGGTGCTGTTCGACTCGCGCCTGCACCAGGCCGCGCAGGCCGGGCGCGGCCCGCGCTGGCAGGTGCAGGCATTGCTGGAGGAAGACCTGTTTCTGATGCGCGGCGCGGCCGCCGCCCGCCTGCCGGCGCAGGTGACCCTGGCCGACCTGCAGGACGAGCCCCTGATCCTGCCCACCGGCCCGCACGGCCTGCGCAGCACGCTGGACACGGCCTTTGCCAGCGCCGGCATTGCACCGCGCGTGGTGCTGGAGGTGGATTCGCTGGCCATGGTGATGGCCGCCGTCGATGCCGGCCTGGGCGCCACGGTGCAGCCCTGGGCCGCCCTGGGCCGCTACCCGGATGCGGACACGCGCTTTCAATGCGCGCTGCTGACCGGCGCGCCGGTGCGGCGGGTGAATCTGCTGTGCAACCTGCCCGACGAAGAGCTGTCACCCGCGGCACTGGCCGCGCGGGTGGTGCTGCTGGACTGCGTGCGCGCCCTGGTGGCCGAGGGGCGCTGGTCCGGCACCCGCCTGATGGCCGAGCCCCCGGCCACGCCGGCCGCCTGATCGGCACGCGCCGGTCATCAGTGATCGTGATGGCCCCATGCCCCCGCCGGCCTGTGCGCCGCGCGGGATGCGGCCTACAGTCGGCGCATCCCATTCGATAGAAGCGGCGCGCCTCGACGTGCGCCAGAACATCACCATGCAATCTCCCACGATGGACGCCGATGTCCTGGTCATCGGCGGCGGCAACGCCGCGCTGTGCGCCGCGCTGATGGCGCGCGAGGCGGGTGCGCGCGTGCTGCTGCTCGAATCGGCCCCGCGCGACTGGCGCGGCGGCAACTCCGCGCACACGCGCAACCTGCGCTGCATGCACGACGCACCGCAGGACGTGCTGGTCGATGCCTACCCCGAAGAAGAGTATTGGCAGGACTTGCTGAAAGTGACCGGCGGCATTACCGACGAGCACCTGGCACGCC
This sequence comes from Alicycliphilus sp., assembly GCA_018054745.1. GTDB lineage: Bacteria > Pseudomonadota > Gammaproteobacteria > Burkholderiales > Burkholderiaceae_C > Alicycliphilus > Alicycliphilus limosus. The sequence continues at coordinate 3,286 of JAGPIX010000173.1, read as the reverse complement.
TGGTGATCCGCCACTCGTCGGCCTGCCGCCCCTGGATGCGCCGCCACGGCGTGCGTTTTCAGCCCGCGCTGGCCGGCACGCTGCATGTGGCGCGCACCAATGCCTTCTTCATGGGCGGCGGCAAGGCGCTGGTCAACGCCTACTACCGCAGCGCCCAGGCGCTGGGCGTGCAGGTGCGCTACGACTCGCCCGTCGATCGGCTGGACATCGAGGACGGGCAGTTCCAGGCCGCCTGGGTCCAGGGCCAGCGCATCACGGCCAAGACCTGCGTGCTGGCGGCCGGCGGCTTTGAGTCCAACCGCGAATGGCTGCGCGAGGCCTGGGGCCAGAATGCGCGCGGCGAATGGCCGGCCGACAATTTTCTGATCCGCGGCACGGCCTTCAACCGCGGCGTGCTGCTCAAACACCTGCTCGATGACCACGGCGCCGACCGCATCGGCGACCCCACGCAGGCGCACATGGTGGCCATCGACGCACGCGCACCGCTGTACGACGGCGGCATCTGCACGCGCATCGACTGCGTATCGCTGGGCGTGGTGGTCAACCGCGAGGCGCGCCGCTTCTACGACGAGGGCGAGGACTTCTGGCCCAAGCGCTACGCCGTCTGGGGCCGCCTGGTGGCGCAGCAGCCGGGGCAGATCGGCTACTCCATCATCGACAGCAAGGCCATAGGCCGCTTCATGCCGCCGGTATTCCCCGGCGTGCGTGCGGACAGCCTGCCCGAGCTGGCGCAGAAGCTGGGCCTGGACGAAACCACCTTCATGCAGACGCTGACCGACTACAACCGCGCCTGCCGCGTGGGCCGGTTCGACCACACCGTGCTCGACGACTGCCACACCGAGAACCTGGCGCCGCCCAAGACCCATTGGGCGCGCCCCATAGACACGGCCCCCTTCTACGGCTACGCACTCAAGCCGGGCGTGACCTTCACCTACCTGGGCCTTCAGACCGACGACACCGCCGCCGTGCGCTTTGCCGGCCGGCCCAGCCGCAACCTGTTCGTGGCCGGCGAGATGATGGCCGGCAACGTGCTGGGCAAGGGCTACACCGCCGGCGTGGGCATGAGCATTGGCACCGCCTTCGGCCGCATCGCGGGCGCCAATGCCGCATTGGCAGCAAAACAGCAGAAAGCGCAATCCCTGCAAGCGCTGACAGCTACTGAAATGAAAGCAAACCATGTCATCGCTTGAGGCCTTGCAAGAACTCACCCGCGACGCCCGCGCCCTGGCGCTGGGCGAGGTCATACCCCCCTCGGCCGCCGAATCCGAGGTGGCACGCGTCATGCAGATCTGCAACGCCTGCCGCTACTGCGAGGGCTTTTGCGCCGTGTTCCCGGCCATGACGCGCCGGCTCGAATTCCTCAAGGCCGACGTGCACTACCTGGCCAACCTGTGCCACAACTGCGGCGCCTGCCTGCACGCCTGCCAGTACGCGCCGCCGCACGAGTTTGCCGTCAACGTGCCGCAGGCCATGGCCCGGGTGCGCGGCCAGACCTACCACGACTACGCCTGGCCGCTCGCGCTCGGACAACTCTACAAGCGCAATGGCCTGACGCTGTCGCTGGCCCTGGTGGCCGCGCTGACGCTGTTCCTGGCGCTGGCCGCCGCGCTCAAGGGCGGCTGGGGTGCGCTGTGGGGCGTGGACCTGGGCGCCAACTTTTACCACCTGTTCCCGCACAACCTGATGGTGGGCCTGTTTGCGCCCATCTTCCTGTTTGCGGTGCTGGCGCTGGCCATGGGCGTGCGCGGCTTCTGGCGCGACGTCAAGCCCGCCACCAGCGGCGCCGACGTGAGTGACGCCGCCGCCAGCGAGGCCGCGCACGACGTGCTGCGCCTGAAATACCTGGACGGCGGCCATGGCGACGGTTGCAACAACGAGGACGACGCCTTCAGCCTGACGCGCCGGCGCTGCCACCACCTGACCTTCTACGGCTTCCTGCTGTGCTTTGCCGCCACCTCGCTGGCCACGGTGTACCACTATGCCTTTGGCTGGGTGGCGCCGTATGACCTGCCCAGCCTCCCCAAGATCCTGGGTGCGGTGGGCGGCGCCAGCCTGATGCTGGGCACGGCCGGCCTGTGGCGCCTGAACCTGCGCCGCCACCCGCTGCAGGGCGACGCCGCCCAGAAACCCATGGACCTGGGCTTCATCGCCCTGCTGTTCCTGGTGGCCGCCAGCGGCCTGGCGCTGTGGCTGGTGCGCATCACCCCGGCGGCCACGCCCGCCCTGGCCCTGCTGCTGTGCCTGCACCTGGGCGCGGTGATGGCGCTGTTTGCCACCATGCCCTACGGCAAGTTTGCCCACGGCATCTTCCGCACCGCGGCGCTGCTGCGCCACAACACCGAAAAGCGCCGGCCCAACCCCATAGGCCTGGGCAGCGACTGAAACACCACAAAAACAATAGCTGTCAGCGCTTGCCCCACAAGGGCTGCAGCCCTATTTCACTTAAAACGTCCGCCAAGGAGCCTCACGATGAAAAAACGCACCCTGATCCAGGCCGCCGCCGCAGCGGCCGCCTCGCTGGCCTTTTCCAGCCCTGCGCTGGCGCAGGACTTTCCGCCGGCCAAGCCAGTGACGCTGGTGGTGGGCTTTGCCGCCGGCGGCGCGGCCGATGCGGCGGCGCGGCTCATCGCCAAGAAGCTGGGCGAGAACATCGGCCAGAGCGTGGTGGTGGACAACAAGGGCGGCGCCGGGGGCAACATCGCCCACCAGCAGGTGGCGGCGGGCGCTGCCGACGGCACCGTGCTGCTGCTGGGCTCGGTAGGGCCGCTGACGATTGCGCCGCACCTCATGAAGCTGCCCTACGACCCGTTCAAGGACCTGGCGCCCATCACCGGTGGCGTGTATTTCCCCAACGTGCTGGTGGTGCACAAGGCCGCCGGCGCGAAGACGCTGGCCGAGTTCGTCCAGCTGTCCAAAAAGAAGCCCGGCAGCGTGGACTTTGCCTCTACCGGCGCGGGCTCGGCATCGCACCTGGCGGGCGAACTGTTCAACCAGCGCGCCGGCATCGACATGGTGCATGTGCCCTACAAAGGCGGCGCGCCCGCGCTGCAAGACCTGCTGGGCGAGCGCGTGACCAGCTACTTTGCCGCCCCGCCCACGGCCATGCCGCATGTCGAGACCGGCAAGCTGATCCCGCTGGCCACCACGGGGCTGACGCGCCCGGCCTACCTGCCCAACATACCCACCGTGGCCGAGTCGGGCTACCCCGGCTTTCAGGCGCTCAACTGGTATTCGTTCATGGCCTCGGGCAAGACGCCCGCGCCGCTGCTCGAACGCTGGAACCAGG
>JAGPIX010000060.1 GCA_018054745.1 Alicycliphilus sp. | reverse complement strand
GGCATGGGCCACGGCGGCGACGAAGCGATCAACCTCGTCGCTGGTGTTGTAGAGCGCGAACGAGGCGCGCGTGGTCGGCCCCAGGCCCAGGTGATCCAGCAGCGGCTGGGCGCAGTGGTGGCCGGTGCGTACGGCGATGCCGCGCTCGTCCAGCAGCGTGCCGATGTCGTGCGGGTGCACGTCGTGCGAGACAAAGGACACCAGCGAGGCCTGCGTGGCATGCGGCGCCAGCACGCTGATGCCATCTATTGCCTGCAAGCCGGCCAGCGCCTGCGCGCGCAGGGCATGCAGGTGCTGGTCGATGGCGGTGCGCCCCACCTCGTCGATAAAGCGCGCGGCGGCCGCCAGACCCACGGCCCCGGCCACGTTGGGCGTGCCGCCCTCCAGGCGTGCGGGCAGCTGGGCGTAGCCGGCTGCCTCGTAGCTGACCCAGTCCACCATGTCGCCGCCCAGGCGCAATGGGTATAAAAGTTGTAGCACCTCGCGCTTGCCTACCAAGGCCCCCGTGCCCATGGGGCCATACATCTTGTGGCCAGAGAAGGCCATGAAGTCGCAGTCCAGGGCCGACAGAGCGGGCATGGCGTGGCCCACGGCCTGGGCGGCGTCCAGCACCGTCAGGGCGCCAGCCTGGCGCGCCAGGGCCAGCATTTCTTCGTAGGGCGGGCGCTCGCCGGTGGCGTTGGCGCCGGCGGTCATGGCCAACACTCGGGTGCGTGCGCCCAGCAGGCGCTGCAGATCCTGCGTATGGATGCGGCCCTCGGCGTCGGGGCGCAGCACGGACAGGGTGGCCCCGCTCATGCGCGCGGCCTGCTGCCAGGGCACGATGTTGGCGTGGTGCTCCAGGCCGCTGACGATGATCTCGTCGCCGGGTTTCAGCCAGGCCTTGCCCGGCCCCGCGGCCCACAGGCCCTGGGCGACCAGGTTCAGCGCCTCGGTGGTGCCGCTGGTGAAGACCAGCTCATGCGCCGAGCCGGCGCCGACGAAGGTCTTCAGCGTGGCGCGCGCGGCCTCGAAAGCGTCGGTGGCGCGCTGGCTCAAGGTGTGCACGCCGCGATGGATGTTGGCGCGGTCGCGCTGTTCAAACTGCTGCATGGCCTGTTGCACGGCCAGCGGGGTTTGCGTGGTGGCGGCGTTGTCCAGATAGGCCAGGGGGTGGCCGTGGATCGATTGGGCCAGGATGGGGAATTGGGCGCGCAGGTGGCTCAGGTCTTGCTGCTCTTGCTCGCCTGGCTGGCCCCTCACCCCAGCCCTCTCCCCGGAGGGGCGAGGGAGCGAGGCCGCGCCGGTATCAACCCCCTCTCCCCCTGGGAGAGGGTGGGGGTGAGGGCCGGCGACGCCCACATGCTCAGCCAATGTGTTAGCCATGCCGCTCCTCCATATCCGCCTGCAGCTGCACCGCTATGGCGCGCGCCAGCCAGCCGCCGCCCAGCCACTGCGCCAGCAAGCCGTCGTCGTCCTGGCCCAGGCAGCGCTGCAGCAGCGCGCGCGCCATGCCCTCGATGATCAGGCTGCGCGCGCTGGCCTCGTCCAGGCCGCGCTGGCGGGCGTAGAACAGCGCGTCCTCGGGCAGCGCGCCCCAGGTGGCACCATGCGCGGCCTGCACGTTGTCGTGCAATATCTCCAGGTGCGGGCGCAGGATCAGGCGCGGGTTGCCCGACAGCGGCACGCCCGCCAGGCGCTGGCGCACGTTGGCCTCGTCGGCGCCGGCGGCGATGGTGGTGTAGGCATTGGCCACCGCATGGGCCTTGCCCTGGGCCAGCGTCAGCGTCTCCACCGTGCTGGCGCTGTGCGCGGCCTGCATGCGGGTGTAGCTCTGGTGGTCTATCTTGTGCGCGCCGGCCAGCAGCAGCGCCGCGCTGTGCGCCTGCGCGCCCTTGCCCTGCAGCTGCACCAGGCTGCGCTGCAGGTGGTAGCCGGCCGATGTGGCGACCAGCGCCTGTGCGTACTGCGCGCCGGCGGCAACGTTGATGTGCAGGTGGTGCGCCACGCTGTCATCGGCCACGGGCGCGGCGATGCGCAGGTGCTGCAGCTGCGCGCCGGCGCCCAGGTGGATATGGGCGTGCAGGTTTTGCGCCACCGCGTGCTGGCAGCTGCCGGCCTCGCGCTCATGGCTTTCGATGAGCACGCATTGCACGCCAGGGTCCACCTCCAGCACCAGCAGCGGCGCCTCGGCCCGGGCGCGCGGCTGGTGGCGCAGCTCCAGCCAGACGGGTTCGCGCTCCTTGCCCGGCGTGGCGCTGATGCGCAGGCGCAGGCCCAGGCGGCACAGCGCGCGGTGCGCCCAGGCGAAGGGCGCGGCCTCGCCGTCAACGCCTGTGTTGCCCGGCCGTGGCAGGCCGGCAAACAGCTCGCTGCGCTCGGCGGGGTCGTGGGCATCGAGCCAGCGCGCATGGATGCCGCTGGCGCCGTGGTTGCCGTCCGGGCGATGCAGGGGGTGCAGCGTCCAGCCCGCGCCGCTCAGGGCCGGGATCTCGCAACCGCTCTCGCCTTGCGCGCCCAGCCATTGGTCCAGCGCCGGCGGCGGCAGGTGGTGAAAGGCTTCGCTCTTGCGCGCGATCCAGCCCTGCTGCTGCAGGTGCTGGCGCGCGGCCAGGATGTCGGCTCTTGCGCTGTCCATCATGCCTCCACGGCCTGCGGCGCGCGCGCAAAGCCGGTACGCGCGATCTCGCGCGCCAGCTCCAGGTCGCCGGTCTCGGCAATGCAGCCCTGGTGCAGGCGCAGCACGGCATCGGGCTCCAGGGATTCGATCATCTGCAGGTAGTGCGAGATGACGATGAAGGCCGTGCCCTCGGCGCGCAGCTTTTGCACCAGGGCGACGACGGCGCGCACGCCGTCCACGTCCATGCCCGAGTCGATCTCGTCGAGCAGCGCCAGGCGCGGCTTCAAGAGCGACAGCTGCAATAGCTCGTTGCGCTTACGCTCACCGCCGGAGAAGCCCTCGTTGACCGGGCGGCCCAGCATGGCTTCGGGCAGGCCCAGATCCTTGGCGGCCTTCTTGGCGCTGGAGAGGAAGTCGAAGGCATCCAGCGGCTCCTGGCCACGCGCCTCGTGCTGGGCATTCAGCGCGGTGCGGATGAACAGGTTGTTCTTCACGCCCGGCACATCGGGCGGCGACTGGAAGGACAAAAACAGCCCGGCGCGCGCGCGCTCATGCGCCGGCAGCGCCAGCAGATCCTGCCCCGCCAGCAGCGCCTGACCGCCCTGCACCTGGTAGTGCGGATGGCCGGCCAGGGCCATGCCCAGCGTGCTCTTGCCGCTGCCGTTGGCGCCCATCAGCACGACGAGCTGGCCGGGCTGCACGTCCAGCGATACGGAATGCAGCACGGTGCGCTCGCCAATGTTCACGCGCAGGTCGCGCACTTGCAGCAGGGGTGGGGTGTGTGTCATGTGGGTTCCTATTATTTTCATAGCTTCTCGCGCTTTATACATAAGCGCTACAGCCCGTTTTTATCTGAATATCAGCCTACCGCGCCTTCCAGCGACACGGCCAGCAGGGCCTTGGCCTCCAGGGCAAATTCCATCGGCAGCTCCTCCAGCACGGCCTGGCAGAAGCCGCCCACGATCAGCGCCGTGGCGTCCTGCGCGTCTATGCCGCGCTGCTCGCAATAAAACAGGCGCTCCTCGCTGATGCGCGTGGTCGTGGCCTCATGCTCCACCACGGAATCGCTGCGCGCCGTGTCCACATAGGGATAGGTGTGGGCGCCGCAGTGCGGGCCAATCAAGAGCGAGTCGCACTGCGTATGGTTGCGCGCGCCGGCGGCGCCGGGGTTGATGCGCACCAGGCCGCGGTAGCTGTTTTGCGCGTTGCCGGCGCTGATGCCCTTGGAGACGATGCGGCTGGTGGTGTTCTTGCCCAGGTGGATCATCTTGGTGCCGGTGTCCGCCTGCTGCCAGTGGTTGGACACGGCGATGGAATGGAACTCGCCATTCGACTCATCGCCGCGCAGCACCACGCTGGGGTACTTCCAGGTGATGGCCGAGCCGGTCTCGATCTGCGTCCAGGCGATGCGCGAGCGCTTGCCCGCCGCCAGGCCGCGCTTGGTGACGAAGTTGTAGATGCCACCCTTGCCGTTCTCATCACCCGGGTACCAGTTCTGCACCGTCGAATATTTGATGAAGGCGTCGTCATGCGCGACGAGCTCCACCACGGCGGCGTGCAGCTGGTTCTCGTCGCGCTGCGGGGCGGTGCAGCCCTCCAGGTAGCTCACCTGGCTGCCCTCCTCGGCAATGATCAAGGTGCGCTCGAACTGCCCGGTGTTCTGGGCATTGATGCGGAAGTAGGACGACAGCTCCATCGGGCAGCGCACGCCCTTGGGGATGTAGACGAAGGAGCCGTCGGAAAACACCGCCGAGTTGAGCGCGGCGTAGAAGTTGTCGCCCTGCGGCACCACCGTGCCCAGGTACTTCTCGACCAGCTCGGGGTGGTTCTGCACCGCGTGCGAGAAGCTGCAGAAGATCACGCCCACGTCCGCCAGCTGCTTGCGAAACGTCGTGCCCACCGAGACCGAGTCGAACACCGCATCCACCGCCACGCCGGCCAGCGCCGCGCGCTCGTGCAGCGGCACGCCGAGCTTTTCGTAGGTCTCAAGCAGCTTGGGATCGACCTCGTCCAGGCTCTTGGGGCGATCCTTCATGGACTTGGGCGCCGAGTAATACGACAACGCCTGGAAGTCGACGGGCGCGATGTTCAGCCGCGCCCAGTCGGGCAGCTCCATCGCCTGCCAGCGCTTGAACGCCGCCAGTCGCCAGTCGAGCAGGAATTGCGGCTCGCGCTTGATGCGCGAAATGGAGCGGATGGTGTCCTCATCCAGGCCCGGCGGCAGGCTGACGGACTCGATGTCAGTGACAAAACCATGCTGGTAGGGGCGCGCAAGCGCCTGCTCAAGCGCCGGCGCCTGCTCTACGGGCGTATCCAAATTCTCTGACGGTGTAGACATGGCCATTCGATGAGCGTTTAAACATTCATATGGTATGAATCTTTTGCAGATTCAGCAAAGCGCCAGGCTGTCCCTGTATGCGCGCCAGGGCTATTGTCGCCTTTCAACCCCCACCCGCCGGCTTGCGGCGCGCATAGCCTTGCTCGCATGCGGCTTATCGCTATAATGCTTGGCTTTGCTGGCAAACCCCGTCGGCCGGATACTAGTTACAAGACGGGGAACCCGCCGCACATGGCAGCCCGGCCCGATCTTCCTGGCTACCCTCTGTGGGCATATTTTGGAAACACCTTAGCTAATGACCACCATTCGCGTTAAAGAAAACGAGCCTTTTGACGTTGCCCTGCGCCGCTTCAAGCGCACCATCGAGAAGCTGGGCCTGCTGACCGACCTGCGTGCCCGCGAGTTCTACGAAAAGCCCACCGCCGAGCGCAAGCGCAAGAAGGCCGCCGCCGTCAAGCGCCACTACAAGCGCGTGCGCAGCATGCAGCTGCCCAAGAAGCTGTACTAAGCACAGCCCGGCGTTTTTACTGACGCCCACAAAACCCGCGCTAGGGACGCCAAGCGCGGGTTTTTGCTTTTTTGACTTGGAGAAACCCCATGAGCCTCAAAGACCAGATCACCGAAGACATGAAAACCGCCATGCGCGCCAAGGACAGCGAGCGCCTGGGCACCATCCGCCTGCTGCAGGCGGCCATGAAGCAAAAGGAGGTGGACGAGCGCATCACTCTGGACGATGCCGCCATCGTCGCCATCGTGGACAAGCTCATCAAGCAGCGCAAGGACAGCATCACGGCGTTTGAGGGCGCGGGCCGCCAGGATCTGGCCGACAAGGAAAAGGCCGAAATGGCCGTGCTGCAGGCCTACCTGCCGGCGCGCATGTCCGAGGCCGAGATCCTCGACGCGGTCAAGGCCATCGTCGCCGAACTGGGCGCGGAACTCGGACGCCAGGCAGGCCCAGGCGACATGGGCAAGGTCATGGGCGTGGTCAAGACCCGCCTGGCCGGCAAGGCCGAGATGGGCCAGGTATCCAGCGCCGTGAAGGCCGCGCTGGCGGGTTGAGCATCGATTCGGCCTTAGCCCCCAGTTACTATTATTTTAATAGCTTCGAGCGCTTGATAAACAAGCGTTTGAAGCTATTTTTATTTGGAACAACGGCACGCCCCATGCGGCTACTGCAGGGCATCACGCCCCGCTCGCGCGCACTGCACTAAGATGGCCGCCCTGTCGAAAGAACCGTCATGGCCACGGCCATGAAAGGCTTTCATTCTTGCAACCAACCGTGGTGAAGATGAGCAAGCCTTTCATTTCTCTGTGCCCGGAGATCACGCGGGCACACGCGCTGCATTTGATGGACTGGCTGGAGGACGAGAGCGTCACCCGCTATTTGAGCGATTCGCGCCATGTCTCGCGGTTCATCGAACAGGTCATCGGCCGGGTTCAGCTGCCGATCCTGACCCATCTGTTCAACCAGGGCGGCCGCTTCTTCATGGCCTACGACCGGCATGACCAGCCGGTGGGCTTTGTCCGCCTGGTCAAGAACGGGCCGGACTGCGAGATCGTCCTGCTCATCGGCAGCCGCGACAACTGGGGCCGCAAGCTTGGCGCCAGCGCCCTGCGCGAGGGCATGAAGCTGGCCTTCTTCGACATGCGGGCCGAGCGGCTGATTGCCAAGATCCACGCCGACAACACGCGCTCGCTGAAGGCCTTTCAGCGCTGCGGATTTCTGCCTGACGGCGCAACGCCCACACTGAAGTCCTATGCCATGACCTCGGCGCACTATCTCCAGCACTTGCGCGCAGGCACCATGGGCGACTCCTGCCAGATCCACATCACCGAAGTCGACCAGGCGCGGCTGCGGGACCTGGTGGCGCTGGAGCTGGACGCGCATGTGGTCGATCTGGAACACGAGATCGAACGCGCCATCGTCGTCGATGCCCGGCAAGTGGCGCGCAATGTGGTCACGATGAACTCCAGGGCCTTGCTGCATCTGGACGACGAGAAAGTGGAGGTGGCCCTGGTCTACCCACAGGACGCCGACGACAGTGCCGGAAAGCTGTCGGTTTACTCCGACATCGGCACCGCCATCCTGGGCTACAAGGAGGGTGACGCCTTCGACTGGCGGATTCCGAACCGCACGCGCCGCATTTCGATTGAGAAAGTGCTTTACCAGCCAGAAGCCGCGGGCGATTTCGACCTGTAGTGCACAGCGGGCACCCCGCAATCACCCCCATTCCTGCCGGAAGTACGCCTGCAGAAACTCCACGCACACGCGCACCTTGGCCGACAGCTGCAGCCGCGTGGGGTAGACGGCCCACACGTTGGCCTCCTGACGCCACTCGGGCAGCAGCTGCACCAGGCGCCCGGCATGCAGGTGCTGCTGCACATCCCAGCGCGAACGCAGCGCGATGCCGCAGCCATCGACGGCCCACTGCACCACCATCTCGCCGTTGTTGGCCGACAGCGGGCCCGTTACCTTCAGCGACTGCTCCTGCGCACCCGCGCGCAGGCGCCAGACGCCGAACGGGTGGTCGCGCTCCTTGATCACCAGGCAGTCGTGCGCGGGCAGCTCGGCCGGGGTGCGCGGCGTGCCGCGGCGCGCCAGGTAGCTGGGCGCGGCGCAGAGCACGCGGTGGTTGTCGGCCAGGCGCCGCGCGATCAAGTGCGGCGCGATCTCGTCGCCCACGCGCACGTCCAGGTCAAAGCCCTCGGCCGCCACGTCCACCAGCCGGTCGAACACCTCCAGCCGCACCTGCAGACCCGGGTGCTGGCGCACCAGGCGCGACAGCGCCGACGCCACCACGTTGCGGCCAAAGCCGAAGCTGCTGGAGACGCGCAGCAGGCCACGCGGCTCGCAGCGCGTGACCGCTACCTCCTGCAGCAGCTGATCCATGTCGTCCAGGATGCGCTGCGCCCAGTGGAACACGCGCTCGCCCTGGTCGGTGACCACTACGCGGCGCGTGGTGCGGTGCAAGAGCGGTACGCCCAGTTCCTGCTCCAGCAGGCGGATGCGCTTGCTGACATAGGCGGGCGAGGCTCCCAGCTCCTGCGCGGCGGCGGCAAAGCCGGCCTTGCGCACCACGGTGCAGAACACGCGCAAATCGTCGGTGGGTGGTATTTTCTGCACGATGTGTGAACAATGAAACCACGAAATGGCTCATTGTATGAACCTCGTGATCAGTGAACAATGGCGCCCATCACCCCTTGGAGCACCCCATGCAAACCACCTACAAGATTGCCGTCCTGCCCGGCGACGGCATTGGCAAAGAAGTCATGCCCGAAGGCCTGCGCGCCGTCGAGGCCGCCGCCCAACGCTTTGGCCTGTCGCTCGAATTCCACCACTTCGACTGGGCGCATTGCGACTACTACGCGGCCCACGGAAAGATGATGCCCGACGACTGGAAGGCGCACCTACAAGGCATGGACGCCATCTACTACGGCGCCGTGGGCTGGCCGGCCACCGTGCCGGACCATGTGTCGCTGTGGGGTTCGCTGCTGAAGTTCCGCCGCGAGTTCGACCAGTACATCAACCTGCGTCCGGTGCGCCTGTTCGAAGGCGTGCCCTGCCCGCTGGCCGGCCGCAAACCCGGCGACATCGACTATTACGTGGTGCGCGAGAACACCGAGGGCGAGTACACCTCGCTGGGCGGCATCATGTACGAGGGCACCGAGCGCGAGATCGTCATCCAGGAATCGGTCTATTCGCGCCACGGCGCGAACCGCCTGCTCAAGTTCGCCTTTGAGCTGGCGCAAAGCCGGGCGAAGAAGCATGTGACGCTGGCCACCAAAAGCAACGGCATCGCCATCAGCATGCCCTGGTGGGACCAGCGCGCCGAGGACATGACCAAGCACTACCCCGAGGTGGCGCTGGACAAACAGCACATCGACATCCTCACGGCGCGCTTTGTGCTGCAGCCGGGGCGCTTTGACGTGGTGGCGGCCACCAACCTGTTTGGCGACATCCTCTCCGACCTGGGGCCGGCGACCACCGGCACCATTGGCCTGGCGCCGTCCGCCAACCTGAACCCCGAGCGCAGCTTCCCCAGCCTGTTCGAGCCCGTGCACGGCTCGGCGCCCGACATCTACGGCAAGAACATCGCCAACCCCATCGCCATGATCTGGTCGGGCGCGCTGATGCTGGACTTTTTGACGCAAGGCCAGGGCGCGGGCCGCGCCGCGCACGATGCCATCGTGGCCGCGATCGAGCAGGTCATCAAGAGCGGGCCGCGCACGCCCGACCTGGGCGGCCAGGCCAGCACCCAGCAGGTGGGCAAGGCCATCGCGGCGACGATCACCAAGGGCTGACGCCCACCGCCGCCAGCCGGCGCCGGCGCCGGCATTGCCCCTGCTCGGCCCCCTGCTTGCAGGACAGGGCAAGATGGCCCCGTTGCAAGACAGCCAAACAGCAGGAGTCCGGGATGAAGCACTACGACTACATCGTCATCGGCGGCGGCAGCGGCGGCATCGCATCGGCCAACCGCGCCGCCATGTACGGGCGCCGATGCGCGCTGATCGAGGCCCATGAGATCGGCGGCACCTGCGTCAATGTCGGCTGCGTGCCCAAGAAGGTCATGTGGCATGCGGCGCAGATCGCCGAAGCCATACACCGCTACGGCCCCGACTATGGCTATGACACCCGCGTGAACCGCTTCGACTGGCAGCGCCTGATCGAGAGCCGCAGCGCCTACATCGCGCGCATCCACGAGTCCTACGACAGTGGCCTGCAACGCAACAAGGTGGATGTGATCCGTGGCTTCGGCCGCTTCGTGGATGCGCGCACCGTAGAGGTCAGCGGCCGGCGCCTGAGCGCCGACCATATCCTGATCGCCACCGGCACCCGTCCCACATGGCCGGCGATACCGGGCGCCGAGCTGGGCCTGGACTCCGACGGCTTCTTCGCCCTGCCCGCCCTGCCCGCGCGCACGGCCGTCGTGGGCGCCGGCTACATCGCCGTGGAACTGGCGGGCGTGCTCCACGCGTTGGGCTCGCAGACCCATTTGTTTCTGCGCCGCGCATCGGCGCTGCGCCATTTCGATCCCATGCTGGGCGAGACGCTGATGCAGGTCATGGAGGCCGAGGGCCCGACGCTGCACCGCCATGCCACGCCCCAGGCCGTCACGCGCAATGCCGACGGCAGCCTGTGCCTGCGGCTGGAGGATGGCCGCAGCCACAACGTGGACTGCATCGTCTGGGCCATAGGCCGCAGGCCCGACACCTCGGGCCTGGGGCTGGAGGCCGCGGGCGTGGCGCTGGACGAAGGCGGGTACATACAGGTGGACAAGTTCCAGAACACCAATGTCGGCGGCATCTACGCCGTGGGCGACATCACCGGCCGCATCGAGCTCACGCCCGTGGCCGTGGCCGCGGGCCGGCGCCTGTCCGAGCGCCTGTTCAACAACCGGCCGGACGAGCATCTGGACTACGAGAACATCCCCAGCGTGGTCTTCAGCCATCCACCCATAGGCACGGTGGGACTGACCGAGCCCCAGGCCCGCGAGCGCTTTGGCGACGCCCAGGTCAAGGTCTACCAGGCGGCGTTCACGGCCATGTACACGGCCGTGACCCGGCACCGCCAGAGCGCGCGCATGAAGCTGGTCTGCGCCGGCCCCGAGGAGCGCATCGTCGGCATCCACGGCATAGGCCATGGCATGGACGAGATCCTGCAGGGCTTTGCGGTGGCGCTCAAGATGGGCGCAACCAAGCGCGACCTGGACGACACCGTAGCCATCCACCCGACGGCGGCCGAGGAATTCGTGACCATGCGCTGAGCCGCGCAGCGCGCGGTGCCCGGCATGGCAAGCACCATCAAGCCACTTCCAATTTAATAGCTATCAGCGCTTGCCAGATAAGCGAAAACGGCCATTTTTGCTCTAACTTCGTCGCACCAGAACAGCATTGCCGACAAGGCCGAGAATCACCAGCCCTATACTCCCCGCCCCTATGAATGCAGGATTTTCTGGCATGCGCCGGCATGCTGTCTGGCGCCCACTGGCCGCCATCGGCCTGGCCGGACTGGCCGCATGCAGCAACACCACGCCGAGCCAGCCCACGATCACGCCGCAGGCCACGGCCACCGCCCCGCCCGCCCCCATCAAGATCGGCATCGCGCTGGGCGGCGGCGCGGCCAAGGGCTTTGCCCATGTCGGCGTGATCAAGATGCTGGAGGCCAACGGCCTGGCGCCGGCGGTGGTGGCCGGCACCAGCGCCGGCAGCGTGGTGGGCGCGCTGTACGCCAGCGGCATGAACGCGTTTGAGCTGCAGGACAAGGCCGTGGCGCTGGACGAGTCCAAGGTGCGCGACCTGCAGCTGTCCTCGGGCGGGCTGGTGCAGGGCCAGAAGCTGGAGGACTACGTGAACGAACAGGTGCGCCGCAAGAGCCTGGAGCAGCTCGCCAAGCCCTTCGTGGCCGTGGCCACGCGGCTGGAGGACGGCGAGCGCACCCTGTTTGCGCGCGGCAACACCGGTCAGGCCGTGCGCGCCTCCAGCAGCGTGCCGGGCGTTTTCCAGCCGGTCAGCATTGGCAAATACCACTTCGTCGATGGCGGCGTGGTCAGCCCCGTGCCGGTGGATGCGGCGCGCCAGCTGGGCGCGGACATGGTGATCGCCGTGGACATCTCCAACAAGGCGCGCGGCAAGACGCCCGAGCACATGCTGGGCGCGCTGAACCAGTCGATCGCCATCATGGGCCAGAAGCTCGGCCAGGCCGAGCTGGCACGCGCCGACGTGGTGATACGCCCGCAGGTGCTGGACATGGGCCCGGTGGACTTCAACCAGCGCACCCAGGCCATCGCCGAAGGCGAGAAGGCCGCCCTGGCCGCCATGGCGCAGATCCGCGAACGCATTGCGCAGCTGCAGGCCGAGCGCGCACAGGCCACGCGCCTGGCGCAGCAAAAGGCCTCCGAGGCCGCGCGCCAGGCCTGCCTGGACCAGCGCTCGCGCCTGGACAAACTGGCCAGCGTGGCCGGCCTGGGCGACTCCTGCGCACCGCGCTGAACTACTGCGCCAATAACCTGGCCTCGTCCCGCAGGCATTCCACCAGCGCCGCCGTCACCGGGGTCATGCGCTGTCCGCGCAGCGTGATCAGGCCCACGGGCGGCAGCGCTATGCGCACGGGCAGGTCCAGCAGCGCCACCATGCCCAGCTGCGCGTGGTGGCGCGCCACGCTGCGCGCCATGAACGCCACGGCGCCGCGCTGCTGCATGAAGGTGAGCTGCACCAGGAAGGACGCCGACTCGATGATGTCCGCCGGCGGATGCAGCTCGTGGGCAAAGAACTGCTGCTCCAGCTTCACGCGCAGCGAGGCCCAGGGCGGCGGCAGCACGCAGGGCTGGGCGGCGATGTCGGCCCACTGCACGGCGCGCACATCTGCCAGCGGGTGGCCTGTGCACACCACGGCCGCCATCGGATCTTCATACAGCGCCTCGGTCTCCAGGTCGGGGGAGGCATAGGCAGGCTCCAAGCGCCCCACGAACAAGTCCAGCTCCCCCAGACGCAGCTTGGGCAGGAGCCGTGTCAGGTCGCCCTCGTCGATGAGTACCGTCGTGCGGCTTGAATGCTGTTTCAGCCGCTGCACAGCCTGCGCCAGCAGCACAGGCGTAGCCGCCACCATGGCGCCTACGCTGGTGCGGCCCATGGCGCCACTGGCCTCGGCGGCAATTTCCTCGCGCGTGCGCTCGTAGCCAGCCAGCACCAAACGTGCAAAGCGCACCACGCTGGCGCCGGCCGCCGTGGGCTCGGTGCCGCGCGTGGATCGCTCGAACAGCGGCAGGCCGAACATGGACTCGATCTCGGCCAGCGTCTTGGAGACAGCCGGCTGCGTGAGCGACAGGAACTCCGCCGTCCGTCCCAGGTGGCGAAACTGATCCAGCGCCACCAGCATCTGCAAATGGCGCAGTTTCAGGTTGCTGCGCAGCACACGGTCAATCAACGCCATCGATCACCACCTTTCTGGTTCACCAAGTACATAACTGTTTTGCAATGAATACATCGCGTATTTTCATTGGATTGTTATGCACCAAGTTCCAACAATGGCGCTTTACCCACGACACGGAGACAAGCATGACCATAGAACGCAATACCAGGCGTCAGCTCATCCTGGGCGCCCTCGGCGCCACGGCGCTCGCCAGCAGCCCCGCCCGCCTGCTCGCCCAGGGTTGGCCCGAGCGCTCCATCACCTTCATCTGCCCCTGGCCCGCCGGCGGTACGGCCGACCAGTCGATGCGCGCCCTGTGCACCGTGGCCGCACGCGTGCTGGGCCAAGCCATCGCCGTGGAAAACCGCGTGGGCGCCTCGGGCATGATCGGTGCCAAGGCTTTGGCATCGGCCCGGCCCGATGGCTACACCATTGGCCAGATCCCGATCTCGGTGACACGTTTTTCGCAGCTAGGCACGCTCGCCGCCGACCCGCGCAAGGACTACAGCTATATCGCCCGCACGTCGGGCCAGACCTTCGGCATCGCCGTGCTGCCGGGCTCGCAATTCAAGACCCTGAAGGATTTTGTCGATTTCGCCAAGGCGAACCCTGGCAAGGTCACCTACGCCCATGCCGGCGTGGGCGGCGCCACCCATGTGGGCATGGAAGAGTTCGCCATGGCCGCGGGCATTCAGCTGAGCCATGTGCCTTACAAGGGCGGCGCCGAGGCGCTGCAGGGCGTGCTCGGCGGCCATGTGGATGTGCTGGCCGACTCCAGCTCCTGGGCCCCGCATGTCGAGGCCGGCAAGCTGCGCCTGCTGGCCACCTGGGGCGAACAGCGCACGCAGCGCTTCAGGGACACGCCCACGCTCAAGGAGCTGGGCTACAACGTGGTGGTCGATGCCCCCAACGGCATCGGCGCGCCCAAGGGCGTGGATCCGGCCATCCTGGCCCGGCTGCGCGAGGCCTTCAAACAGGCCGTGGCCAGCGCCGAGTTCAAGGCCGTGACGGACAAGCTTGACGCCCCGCTGCTCTACCTAGATGGCCCCGACTATGAACAATACGTGAATACGGTCTACCAGAAGGAAACCGTGCTCATCGACAAGCTCAAGCTGCGCGAACTGATGCGCAGCTGAAGGACAGAGCCATGGCCACCATCGACAGCCCCCTGCTGCATCTGCACCCCGACGACAACGTCTTCGTTGCCAAGTCCGCCCTGGCGCTGGGCCAGACCATCTCCGAACTGGGCGTGCGCACGCGCGCCCAGGTGCCGGCCGGCCACAAGATTGCCGCGCGCCACATCGCCGCGGGCGAGCAGGTGAAGAAGTTCGACACCGTGATCGGCGTGGCCACGCGCGACCTGGCGCCCGGCGACTACGTGCACAGCCACAACCTGAAGATCGTCGACTACTACCGCGACCCCGCCTTCGGTGCCGACGTGCGCCCCGTGGACTACCTGCCCGAGGAGCAGCGCGCCACCTTCCAGGGCTATGTGCGCGCCGACGGCCGCGTGGGCACGCGCAACTTCATTGGCATCCTGTCGTCGGTGAACTGCTCGGCCACGGTGATCCGGCAGATCGCCGCGCACTTCACGCCCGAGCGGCTGGCGGCCTTCCCCCATGTGGATGGCGTGGTGGCCTTTGCGCAGACCAGCGGCTGCGGCATGTCCTCCCCCAGCGAGCATTTCGACGTGCTGCGCCGCACGCTGGCCGGCTACGCGCGCCACGCCAACCTGGCGGGCGCACTCATCGTCGGCCTGGGCTGCGAGCGCAACCAGGTCGGCGCGCTGGTCGAATCGCAGGGCCTCAAGGACGACCCGGCCAACGGCCAGCTGCTGCGCACCCTGGTGATGCAGGAGGTGGGCGGCACGCGCGTCACCATAGAGGCCGGCATCCGGGCCATCGAAGAGATGCTGCCCATCGCCAACCAGCTGCGGCGCCAGACGGTCAGTGCCAGCCACATCAAGATCGGCCTGGAGTGCGGCGGCTCGGACGGGTTTTCCGGCATCAGCGCCAACCCGGCGCTGGGCGCGGCCATGGACATCCTGGTGCGCCACGGCGGCACGGCCATCCTGTCGGAGACGCCCGAGATCCACGGCGTGGAGTTCATGCTCACGCGCCGCGCCATCAGCCCGGCGGTGGGGCAGAAGCTGCTCGACCGCCTGGCCTGGTGGGAGCGCTACGCCGCTGGCCAGAACGCCCAGTTCAACGGCGTGGTCGGCCACGGCAACCAGGCCGGCGGCCTGGCCAACATCTTTGAAAAATCGCTGGGCAGTGCCATGAAGGGCGGCACCACGCCACTGCGCGCGGTGTATGAATACGCCGAGCCCATCACCGAGCATGGCTTCGTCTTCATGGACTCGCCCGGCTACGACCCGGTGGCCGTCACCGGCCAGATCGCCAGCGGCGCGAACCTGATCTGCTTTACCACCGGGCGCGGCTCCATGTTCGGCAGCAAGCCCGCGCCGACCATGAAGCTGGCCAGCAACACGCCCATGTACCAGCGCCTGTCCGAGGACATGGACATCAACTGCGGCCTGATCGTGGACGGTGAATGCAGCGTGGCCGAGATGGGCCAGCGCATCTTTGAACAGATCCTGCGCCACGCCAGCGGCGAGCCCACCAAGAGCGAACAACTGGGATTGGGAGACAATGAGTTCGTGCCCTGGCACCTGGGCATTGTTAGCTAAAACCATAGCTTCAAGCGCTTATCCATCAAGCGTTAGCAGCCAATTTGACTGATAACACCATGCCTCTGACCCTGACCCGCCCCGACCTCATCCGCAGCGCCAACTTTATCGCCGGCCAGTGGAGCGCCACGCCCGCCGCCCGCCTGGCCGTGACCGACCCGGCCACGGGCGCCACCATCACCGAGGTGCCCGACTCGGGCGCTTTGGAGGCCCGCGCCGCGCTCGACGCCGCCCACGCCGCCTTCCCCGCCTGGCGCAAGGTGCCGGCCAAACAGCGCGCGGCCATCATCAAACGCTGGAACGACCTGGTGCTGGCGCACCAGGACGACCTGGGCAAGCTCATCAGCCGTGAGCAAGGCAAGCCCCTGGCCGAGGGCAAGGGCGAGGTGGCCTACGCCGCCAGCTACATCGAATGGTTTGGCGAAGAGGCCACGCGCATGAATGGCGAGATCATCCCCGCGCCCCTGCCGGGCCGGCGCATGTTCGCGCTCAGGGAACCGGTGGGCGTCGTGGCCGCCATCACGCCCTGGAACTTTCCCGCCGCCATGATCGCGCGCAAGATCGCTCCGGCCCTGGCCGCGGGCTGCACCGTGGTCTGCAAGCCAGCCGAGGACACGCCGCTCACCTCCCTCGCCCTGGTGCTGCTGGCGCAGGAGGCGGGCGTGCCCGCCGGCGTGCTGAACATCGTCACCGCCTCGCGCGAGAAGACGCCCGAGGTGGTCGATGTGTGGCTCGACGACGCGCGCGTGCGCAAGATCACCTTTACCGGCTCCACCCCCGTGGGCAAGCATTTGGCGCGGCGCAGCGCCGATACGCTGAAAAAACTCTCGCTGGAGCTGGGCGGCAACGCCCCCTTCATCGTCTTTGACGACGCCGACGTCGATGCCGCCGTGGACGGCCTGATGGCCGCCAAGTTCAGGAACGGCGGCCAGACCTGCGTCTGCCCGAACCGCGTGTTCGTGCAGCGCGGCGTGTTCGATACCTTCGCGCAGAAACTTGCCGCGCGCGTGGCGGCGCTCAAAGTCGGCCCCGCCAGCGACCCGGCCTCGCAGATCGGCCCCATGATCAACGACCGCGCGGTCGAGAAGATAGAGCGCCATGTGCAGGACGCCGTGGCCAAGGGCGCCAAGGTGCTTGCCGGCGGCAAGCGTTTGCCCGAGCTCGGCGCCACTTACTACGCCCCCACCGTGCTCAGCGGCGCCGACGCCCGCATGGCCTGCGCCTGCGAGGAAACCTTCGGCCCCGTCGCACCGCTGACCATGTTCGACAGCGAGGACGAGGTGCTGCAGGCCGCCAACGACACGCCGTTTGGCCTGGCCGCCTACTTCTACAGCCAGGACGTGCGCCGCATCTGGCGCGTGGCCGACGCGCTCGAATCCGGCATCGTCGGCATCAACGAGGGCGCCATCTCGGCCGAGGCCGCGCCCTTTGGCGGCGTGAAGGAATCGGGCTACGGCCGCGAGGGCTCCACCCACGGGCTGGACGATTACCTGCACACCAAGTACATCTGCCAAGGCCAGTTGGACTGAACAAGGACGCCCCATGACCGCCCGCAACCCCTTCAAGACCGCCCTGGCCGAACGCCGCCCGCAGATCGGCCTGTGGCTGTCCATGGCCGACCCGTACCAGGCCGAGGCCGCCGCCACCTGCGGCTACGACTGGCTGCTGATCGACGGCGAGCACGCGCCCAACGACCTGCGCAGCACCTTGGCCGCCCTGCAGGCCGTGAA
>JAGPIX010000172.1 GCA_018054745.1 Alicycliphilus sp. | reverse complement strand
GCGCGATACTGGTTGCTCACTACATCCAGCGCCCTTTGCGCGGCGGCGACGGCCTCGGTCTGTACCTGCTGCTGCTGGGCCAGGCTGGTGGCGGCGGCCAGGTTGTCCTCGACCTCCTGCAGCGCCGTGAGCACGCTCTGGCGGTAGCCGGCCGTGGCCAGATCGAGCGCGGCGCGGGCCGACTCGACCGACGCATCGCGTGCCCCACCGTCAAACAAGGTGGCGGCCAGGGCCGGGCCCAGCGACCAGAACAGCTGCGGCGCACTCACCAGATCTGACAGGCGCGCGCCACGGTAGCCCGCCGCGCCCGACAGGGTGAGTGCCGGAAAGTAGGCCGTCCGGGCCACGCCCAGATCGGCGTTGGCGGCGGCCACGCGGCGCTCGGCGGCGGCGATGTCGGGGCGCCGGCGCAGCAGCTCGGCCGGCAGCTCGGCGGGCACCAGGGGAGGCGCCGGCAGCAGGCCGGTGGCCGGCAGATCGAAGGCCGCGGGCGCCAGGCCCAGCAAGGCGGCCAGGGCGTGCTCCAGCTGGGCGCGGCTGGTGCCGGCCTCAATCAGCTGGGCCTGGGTGCTTTTGTACTGGGCCTCGGCCTGGGCCACGTCGGCGCTGGAGGCCACGCCTGCGCGCTCACGGTTGCGCGTGAGCTGCCAGCTTTGCTCGTAGGCGGCCAGGCTCTCCTGCAGCAGCCGCTGCTGGGCCTCGGCGGTGCGCAGCGCGAAATAGGCTTGCGCCAGGCTGGCCTGCAGCGACAGGCGCGCCGCCGCCAGGTCGGCGCTGCTGGCCTGGGCCTGCGCCTGGCTGGCATCCACCGCGCCCGACAGGCGGCCCCATAGATCCAGCTCCCAGCTGGCGTTCAGGCCCAGGCTGTAGCTGTTGCCGGTGCCCGCACCGCTGCCCGAGCCCGCGCCGCGTGCCCGTATGGCCGCGCCGCTGGCGCCCAGGCTGGGCAGCAGGCCGGCGCGGCTGCCCGCCACGGCCGCCTGGGCGGCGCGCAGCCGTGCCACGGCCTGGGCGATGCCGGGATTCGCGCTCGCGGCCTGCTGCTGCAGGCGGTCGAGATCCGGGTCGGCATACAGACGCCACCACGCCTCGGGTGCCGGTGCGTCCTGTGGCTGCACCGGGCGCCAGATGCCGGCATCCTGCGCGGCTGCCGTGGCCTGCTTGAACTGCGCGGGCAGCGCTATCGCCGGGCGCTGGTAGGGCGGCGCGCTGGCGCAGCCAGCCAATAGGGTCAGGGCGATAGGAAGGCTAATAATTAATACTTTTGATAGCTGCATGCGCTTGTCCTGTAAGCGTTAGAGCCCTGTTTGATTCAAAACCGCTGCACCACCCCCGCGCCGCGCCCGCAGGCGCCGGCGCAGGCGCTCCAGCAGCACATAGACCACGGGCGTGGTGTAGAGCGTGAGCAGCTGGCTCACCAGCAGGCCGCCGACGATGGCAATGCCCAGCGGCTGGCGCAGCTCGGCGCCCACGCCGTGGCCCAGGGCCAGCGGCAGCGCGCCGAAGATGGCAGCCACGGTGGTCATCAGGATGGGGCGCAGGCGCAGGTGGCAGGCGCGGTAGATGGCCTGCACGGGGGTGCCGCGGCCGCTTTTCTGCCGCGCCAGCGCAAAGTCGATCATCAGGATGGCGTTCTTCTTCACGATGCCGATGAGCAACAGCACGCCGATCAGCGCGATCAGCGAGAACTCGGTCTTGAACAGCATCAGCGCCAGCAGCGCCCCGACGCCGGCCGAGGGCAGCGTGGAGAGGATGGTGATGGGGTGCACCAGGTCTTCATACAGCATGCCCAGCACCAGGTAGATGGTGACGATGGCCGCCAGTATCAGCAGCGGCTGGCCCGCCAGCGCCTGCTGAAAGGCCCCGGCCGTGCCGCTGAAACTGCCGCGCACCGACACCGGCACGCCCAGGCCGGCCACGGCGTCGCGTATGGCGTCGTTGGCCTGCGACAGCGACACACCCGGGGCCAGGCTGTAACCGATGGTGCTGGCCGGCGTGCCGCCCTGGTGGTTGACCGACAGCGGCGTGGTGCCGCGCGCGATGCGCGCAAAGGCCGTCAGCGGCACCTGCCGGCCGTCCTTGTTGACGAAGAAGAAGCCGGCGAGGGTCTCGGGGCTTTGCAGGTAGCGCGGCGCGGCCTCCATGACCACACGGTACTGATTCAAGGGGTTGAAGATCACGCCCACCTGGCGCTGGCCGAAGGCGTCGTTCAAGGTGGCGTCGATCTGCGCCACCGTCAGGCCCAGGCGCGTGGCGGCGTCGCGGTCTATCTCCAGCAGGGTCTGCTGGCCGAAGTCCTGCACGTCGCTGTTCACGTCCTCCAGCTCCGGCAGGCGCGCCAGCGCCTGGCGCACGCGCGGCTCCCAGGTGCGCAGGTCGGCGATGTCGTCGGCCTGCAGCGTGTAGTCGTACGACGCGCTGCTTTGCCGCCCGCCTATGCGTATGTCCTTTTGCGTCATCATGAACAGGCGCGCGCCGGGCTCGTTGCGCAGCTTGTCGCGCAGGCGGGCGATGACCTGATCCGACGAGGCCTGGCGCTGCGCCATGGGCTTGAGCGTCATGAACATGCTGGCCGCGTTGCGCTGGCCGCCGCCGGTAAAGCCGGTGACATATTCCACCGCCGGGTCTTCCTGCACGATGGCCAGAAAACGCTTCAGGCGCTGTTCCATGGCCTGGTAGGACGTGGCCTGGTCGGCGCGTATGAAACCCATGATGCGGCCCGTGTCCTGGTCCGGCATGAAGCCCTTGTCTATGGACCGGTACAGGTGCACGTTCAGCGCCACCACGCCCGCCAGCGCCAGCAGCACCAGCGGCTGGTGGCGCAGGCCCCAGGCCAGGCTGCGGCGGTAGCCGCGCTGCACGGCCGCGCCCAGGTGCGCGGCCCGGCGTGCCCAGGCGCCCGGCGGAGCCCGGCCCGGCGCGGGCGCGCGCAGCAGGGCCGCGCACATCATGGGCGTGGTGGTCAGCGACACCAGCATGGACAGCAAAATGGCCGCGGACATGACCACCGCGAACTCGCGAAAGAAGCGCCCGACGATGCCGCCCATGAACAATATGGGCACGAACACCGCTATCAGCGACAGGCTCATCGAGACCACGGTAAAGCCAATCTCGCGCGCGCCGTCGAGTGCCGCCTGCAGGGCCGTCTTGCCGCGCTCCATGTGGCGCATGACGTTCTCCAGCACCACGATGGCGTCGTCCACCACAAAGCCGGTGGCCACCGTCAGCGCCATCAGCGACAGGTTGTCCAGCGTATAGCCCGCCAGGTACATCACGCCAAAGGTGCCGGCCAGCGACGCCGGCACGGCCACGGCCGGAATCAGCGTGGCGCGCAGCCGGCGCAAAAACAAGAACACCACCAGGATCACCAGCGCCACGGCAATCAGCAGCGCGCGCTGCACCTCGTCCACCGAGGCGCGCAGCGTGGGCGTGCGGTCCGACACCACGGTGATGTCGATCGCCGCCGGTATCGAGGCCTGCAGCTGCGGCAGCAGCGCGCGCACGCGCTCCACCGCGTCCAAAATGTTGGCGCCCGGCTGCTTGTAGATCTGCAGCAATATGGCCGGCTGGCCGTTGGCCACGCCGTAGTTGCGCACGTCCTGCACCGAGTCGGTGACGCGCGCCACGTCCGCCAGGCGCACGGCGCCGCCATTGCGCCAGGCCAGCACCAGCGGCGCGTAGTCGGCCGCCGCGCGCGCCTGGTCGTTGGTGGCCACCTGCCAGTACTGGCCGCCCCGCTCCAGAGCGCCCAGCGGCCGGTTGGCGTTGGTGCTGGTGATGGCGCCGCGCACCTGCTCCAGCGAGATGCCGCTGGCCGCGAGCCGCACCGGATCGAGCTCGACACGCACCGCCGGCAGCGCCCCGCCGCTGACCACCGCCTGGCCCACGCCCTCGACCTGCGAGAGCTTTTGCGCCAGCACCGTCGAGGCCGCGTCGTACATCTGCCCGCGCGTGAGGCTGGCGGAGGTGAGCGCCAGGATCATGATGGGCGCATCCGCCGGGTTCACCTTGCGGTAGGTCGGGCTGCTGGGCATGCCGGTGGGCAGCAGCGTGCGCGCGGCGTTGATGGCGGCCTGCACGTCATGCGCGGCGCTGTCCACGGTGCGCGACAGGTCGAACTGCAGCGTGATGCGCGTGTTGCCCAGGCTGGAGCTGGAGGTGATCTCGTTCACCCCGGCGATCGCGCCCAGTGAGCGTTCCAGCGGCGTCGCCACCGTGGCGGCCATGGTGTCGGGGCTGGCGCCGGGCAGACTGGCGCTGACCGAGATCGTCGGATAGTCCACCTGCGGCAGCGGCGCCACCGGCAGCAAAAAATACGACACCGCCCCGGCCAGCGCCAGGCCCAGGGTCAGCAGCATGGTGGCGATGGGGCGGTGGATGAAGGGGGTGGACAGGCTCATGCCACACCTCCCGCGCCCTTAATTGGGGTCAGATTCCAATTGACTACCCGCTTACACCTGTTTGGAAGCCTAATTGGGGTCAGACTCCAATTAATTTTGGCATCTAGCGCTTGCTGATAGGGTGCTGAAAGCTCTTCTTTTTGATATGGCTGGCCGGGTCTCGCCCCGGCCAGCAACAAGCAAGCAACCAGCCAGGATTTAATTGGAATCTGACCCCAATTAGAAATAAAGATAGCGCCTGACGCTTGATACACAAGCGCTTCATGCATTTTTTACCCCAAAACCCCGCCACCTCTGCGCCCAGCCTTCAAAGGTCAGGTAAATCACCGGCGTGGTGAACAGCGTCAGCAACTGGCTCAGCAGCAGCCCCCCCACCATGGTCACACCCAGCGGGTGGCGCAGTTCGCTGCCCACGCCCTGGCCCAGCATCAGCGGCAAGGCGCCGAGCAGGGCCGCCAGAGTCGTCATCAAAATGGGCCGAAAGCGCAGCAGGCAGGCCTGGAAGATGGCCTCGCGCGCGCTCAGGCCCTGCTCGCGCTGCGCCTCCAGGGCGAAGTCGATCATCATGATGGCGTTCTTCTTCACGATGCCGATCAGCAGCACGA
>JAGPIX010000005.1:35235-44635 GCA_018054745.1 Alicycliphilus sp. | reverse complement strand
TTATTCAATACCAGTACGCTGGCTGCGGAAATAACCCCACCACCTATAATCCCATTCCTTCGATACGAACCGGCTATGGAGTATTTCTCTGGCCGGTTTCGTTTTTTCCAGCCCGTGCGTACAAGCACCCTCCCTGTGGGGAGTCTTTAGGTCAGGTCACCCATGTCTGATTTAAGTCTTCAACTGCAGCAGGCAGCAAGCCAACTACCAGTTTCCAGCTACTTCGACGCCGCGCTGCTGCAGCGCGAGCGCGAGCTATTGTTCCAGCAGGGGCCGCGCTATGTCGGCCATGCCCATGCCATCCCCGAGCCGGGCGACTACTACGTGCTGCCGCAAGAAAAAGGCGGGCGCGCGCTGGTGCGCAAGCCCGATGGCAGCATCGAGCTGCTCTCCAACTGCTGCCGCCACCGCCAGGCCATCATGCTGCAGGGGCGCGGCAACCTGAACACCGAGGGAGCGGGCCATGCCGGGGGCAACATCGTCTGCCCCATCCACCGCTGGACCTATTCCTGCAGCGGCGAGTTGCTGGGCGCACCGCATTTCGCCGAAGACCCCGGCCTGCACCTGCCCAGCTACGGCCTGCGCGAGTGGAACGGCCTTTTGTTCGAGGACAACGGCCGCGACATCGCCTTTGATCTGGCGGGCATGGGCGTGGCGTCCGAGCTGTCGTTCGACGGCTATGTGCTCGACAAGGTGGAGATGCACGAGTGCAACTACAACTGGAAGACCTTCATCGAGGTCTACCTGGAGGACTACCACGTCGGCCCCTTCCACCCCGGCCTGGGCAACTTTGTCACCTGCGACGACCTGCAGTGGCAGTTTGCCAAGGACTACTCGGTGCAGACCGTGGGTGTGGCGCCATCCTTCGGCAAGCCCGGCTCGGCGGTGTACAAAAAGTGGCACGAGGTGCTACTGAAATACCAGGGCGGCGAATTACCGAAGCGCGGCGCCATCTGGCTGACCTACTACCCGCACATCATGGTCGAGTGGTACCCGCATGTGCTCACCGTCTCCACGCTCTACCCCATGGGCGTGGACAAGACCATGAACATGGTGGAGTTCTACTACCCCGAGGAGATCGCCGCCTTCGAGCGCGAATTCGTCGAGGCGCAGCAGGCCGCCTACATGGAGACCGCCATCGAGGACGACGAGATCGGCGAACGCATGGACGCCGGCCGGCGCGCCCTGCTGGCGCGCGGCGACAACCAGGTCGGCCCCTACCAGAGCCCCATGGAAGACGGCATGCAGCATTTCCACGAGTGGTACCGCGCGCGGCTTGGTGACGCGGTGCCGCGTGGCTGAGCACGCATTAACTATAAAAATAATAGCTGCCAGCGCCTGATACATAAGCGCTGGCGGCTTTTTTCTTTCAAAACCAAATTTCCATGCAAGCGCTGTGGATGGTATTGGCGGCCTTCCTGTTCGCCAGCATGGGGGTCTGCATCAAGCTGGCGTCGGCGCATTTCAATGCCGCCGAGCTGGTGTTCTACCGCGGCCTGATCAGCATGGCCGTGCTGTGGGCGCTGGCGCGGCACCAGGGCGTGAGCCTGGCCACGCGCTACCCCGGCATGCATGCCTGGCGCAGCCTGATCGGCGTGACCTCGCTGGGCTGCTGGTTCTACGTCATCGGCCAGCTGCCGCTGCCCACGGCCATGACCTTCAACTACATGAGCAGCCTGTGGATTGCCGCCTTCCTGGTCGGCGGCACGCTGCTCTCCTGGCGCCCCAGCGCCGAGCAGCCGCGCCCGCCGCTGCAGATACCGCTGGTGCTGTGCGTGCTGGTGGGTTTTGGCGGCATCCTGCTGATGATGCGCCCCAGCCTGGAGGGCAGCCAGGGCTTTGCCGGCATCGTCGGCATGGTCTCGGGCATGGCCACGGCGCTGGCCTATATGCAGGTGGTGGCCCTGTCGCGCCTGGGCGAGCCCGAGGCGCGCACGGTGTTCTATTTCGCGCTCGGCTGCGCCGTGGCCGGCGGCGCCGCGCTGCCGTTCACCGGCACCTCGCCCTGGCCCGGCTGGCCCGGGCTGTGGCTGCTGCCCCTGGGGCTGCTGGCCGCCGGCGGCCAGCTGTGCATGACGCTGGCCTACGCGCGCTCGCCGTCCGCGCGCGGCACGCTGGTGGTGGCCAACCTGCAGTACACCGGGCTGATCTTTGCCGCCATCTACGGCATCACGGTGTTTGGCGACGAGCTGCCGCTCATCGCCTGGGCCGGCATGCTGCTCATCGTGGGCAGCGGCATCGCCGCCACCGTTCTGCGCGCGCGCACGGGGCAGGAAACGCCGCAACAGGAGCGCTGAGCGCCCATCACGGGCCGGGCAGATCCTCGTGAATGCAGAGGAAGTTGCCTTCGGTGTCCTGGAACCAGGCGGCCTTCTCGGCGCCCAGCACGCAGACATGGTTCACGGTCTTCAGGTCGGGAAAGTCATAGTCCTCGAAGACCACGCCGGTGCGCTCGAGCCGGGCAATGGCCGCCACGATGTCCGGCACCCGAAAGCTGATGGCCGTGTGGTCGGCCTTGGTGCCGCCGGGCTTGGGGAACAGCGCCAGCGTGCTGCCCCCCACCTGGTAGACAAACTTGCCGTCGGGGCGCAGGCCGCCAGGCTCCAGGCCCAGGCAGCCCTCGTAGAAAAAGCGTGCGCGCGCCATGTCCTTGACCGGCAGCATGGTGGTAACGCTGGTGTGGGAAAGCATACGGAAAGTCCTTTCGCCCGCACGGGCCCCGGTGCGCGCTCGCGGGTCGGCCTGCCGGGCCGAAAATACAGCTTAGGCCGATCGCCTGCCCTGCGCCAGCGCCGGCAACAAGGCCACAATCCTGGCCTGACCGTTACCCCGCACGAGTTCCACCATGCCCTTCACCACCCTTATCTCCGCCCCCCAGCTGCAAAGCCTGATGCACAGCGGCCAGCCGCTGATGGTGTTCGATTGCAGCTTCGACCTGGGCGACCCCGCGCTGGGCGCGCGCCAGTACCGCGAGGCGCATGTCCGCGGCGCCCTGTACGCGGACCTGGACAAGCACCTGAGCGCCCAGCATGGCGCGCCCGGCGCGCATGGCAGCGTGGTCACGTCGGCGGCGGATCAGCCCGCCTCCGGCGGGCGCCACCCGCTGCCCAGCCGCGAGCGCTTTGCCACCTGGCTGTCGCGCATAGGCTTTGCCAACGACATGCAGGCCGTGGTCTATGACCGCAACGGCGCCAATTACTGTGGCCGCCTGTGGTGGATGCTGAAATGGGCCGGGCACGAGAACGTGGCCGTGCTCGACGGCGGCCTGCAGGCCTGGCAAGCGGCGGGCGGCGCCATGGCGCAGGGCGATGAGCCGGCGCATTTCCAGTCCAACTTTGCGCTCGGTGCGCCGCTGCGCCGCCTGGTCACGGTGCAGGAAGTCCTGGCCACCCTGGGCCAGCCATGCCAGACCATAGTGGACGCGCGCGCCACGCCACGCTACCGCGGCGAGGTGGAGCCGCTGGACCCCGTGGCCGGCCATATCCCGGGGGCGCTCAACCGCCCGTTTGCGCAGAACATCGGCCCGGATGGCTGCTTCAAGAGCGCCGAGCAGTTACGCAGCGAATTTGCCGACCTGCTGGGCCAGCGCCCCGCCGCCAGCGTGGTGCACCAGTGCGGCAGCGGCGTGAGCGCCATCCCCAACCTGCTGGCCATGGAGGTCGCCGGCCTGGGGCCGACGGCGCTGTTTGCCGGCAGCTGGAGCGAATGGTGCAGCGACCCGGGCCGGCCGGTGGAGCGTGGCTAGCCAAACATAAGCCCCTCGCCCCTCGCGGGATTGTGGGTGCACACATTTCTTGATAGCGCACAACGCTTATTTAGCGCGGGCCCCAGCCCCCTCGTCCCCTTGGGGGAGAGGGTTGGGGTGAGGGGTGATGCGGCGCAGCGCCGTGTTTTTGCACCCTCACCCCTACCCTCTCCCGCACGCGGGAGAGGGAGTGAAGACCCGCCAGCGCTTTTCAGCGCTGGCGCTCACACGTTGGTGATCGAGATCGCGCGCGTGTTCAGGCAGGCCTCCAGCGCCTCGGGCCCGCCCTCGGAGCCATAGCCCGAGTCCTTGATGCCGCCAAACGGCAGCTCGGCCGAGGGCGTGGCCGGCTGGTTGATCCACAGCATGCCGACCTCCACGCGCTGCGACAGCAGGTGCGCGTTCTTCAGCGAGCCGGTATAGGCATAGGCCGCCAGGCCATAGGGCAGGCGGTTGGATTCGGCGATGGCGTCCTCCAGCCGGGTGAAGCCGCGCACCGAGGCCACGGGGCCGAAGGGTTCTTCGTTGAAGATGCGCGCGCTGGTGGGCACGTTGTCCAGCACCGTGGGGGCAAAGAAGTTGCCCACCTCGCCGATGCGCTCGCCGCCGGTGCAGACGGTGGCGCCGGCCTGCACGGCATCGCCCAGGAAGTCGGCCATGGCGGCCACGCGGCGCGGGTTGGCCAGCGGGCCCATGGTCGTGCCCTCCGCCAGGCCGTCACCCACCTTGAGCGCCTGGGCATGGCGCGTGAGCGCGGCGACGAAGTCGGCGCGCACGTCCTCGTGCACCAGAAAACGCGTGGGGGCGATGCAGACCTGGCCGGCGTTGCGGAACTTGGCGCCGCCCGAGGCGCGCACGGCCAGTTCGATGTCGGCGTCCTCGCAGACGATGACCGGCGCATGGCCGCCCAGTTCCATGGTCACGCGCTTCATGTGCTGGCCGGCCAGGCCGGCCAGCATCTTGCCCACGGGCGTGGAGCCGGTGAACGTGACCTTGCGCACCACGGGGTGCGGGATCAGGTAGTTGGAAATCTCGGCCGGGTTGCCATACACCAGGCCCACCACGCCAGCGGGCAGGCCGGCGTCGGCAAAGGCGCGGATCAGCTCGGCCGGGCTGGCCGGCGTCTCCTCGGGCGCCTTGACCAGCACCGCGCAGCCCGCAGCCAGGGCCGCGCCCAGCTTGCGCACCACCTGGTTGATGGGGAAGTTCCAGGGCGTGAAGGCGGCCACCACGCCCACCGGGTCTTTCACCACCAGCTGGCGCACGGCCAGGTTGCGCGAGGGCACGATGCGGCCATAGACGCGCATGCCCTCGTCGGCAAACCACTCGATGATGTCGGCCGCGGCCAGGGTCTCCACGCGCGCCTCGGCCCGGGGCTTGCCCTGCTCCTGGGTCATGATGGCGGCAATGGCGTCGGCGCGCTCGCGCACCAGGGCGGCGGCGCGGCGCATGGCCTTGGCGCGCTCGATGGCCGGCATGTCGCGCCAGACCTCGAAGCCCTTTTGCGCCGCCGCCAGGGCCTGGTCCAGATCGGCAATGCCGGCATGGGCCACGCGGCCGATCTGCTGGCCCGTGGCCGGGTTGTGCACGGCGATGGTCTTGCCGTCGGCGGCGTCCTGCCATTGGCCGGCGATGAAAAGTCGGGTGTCGGGGTAGGTCATGCGCTTGGCTCCTTGTGTTGCTGTTGTGCTTGAGATGAACCCACGGACTATAGGCCGTGGGCCACCCGGCGCTCACCCCAGGTGCCAGCACCCGACTGCAGGTGCGGGAATTCTTGCTCCACATCACGGCACGGGATGGTGCCAGTAGCGCCGCCCGGCCTGGCGCTCGCAATGCATGTCCTGCGGCTGGCCCGAGACCCAGCGCGCCGCGCCGCATTGCGGTGTCTGCACCAGGGTGATGCCGCGCTCGGTGTAGCGCGCCGCCACCTCGGGGGCGGGGTGACCAAAGCGGTTGCGGTAGCCGGCCTGCACCAGGGCCAGGCGCGGCGCCACGGCGGCGATGAAGGCATCGCTGGACGAGGTCTTGCTGCCATGGTGCGGCACCAGCAGCAGGTCGGCGGCCAGCGGGGCAGCGGCGGCCAGCAGGGCCTGCTCCTGGTCGCGCTCTATGTCGCCCACCAGCAGGGCGGCCCGGCCATCGGCGGCGGTGATGCGCAGCACGCAGCTCAGCGCATTGGGTTTGGGCGCACGCCCCCCAGCGGCGTCAGGCGCCGGTTGCAGCAGGTGCTGCGGCGGGTGCAGCAGCTCAAAGCGCACGCCATCCCAATGCCAGCCCTGCCCCGCCACGCAGGGCCGGGCCCGGCGCAGCGCCTGCAGCGGGTGCCCGGCCTCCATCGATGCCAGCAGCTCCGCCTGGGGTTGCTGTGCCAGCACGGCCGCCGCGCCGCCGGTGTGGTCGCTGTCGCCATGGCTCAGCAGCAACAGATCCAGCCGCTCGCCCAGCGCGCGCAGCAGCGGCACCAGCACGCGCTGGCCGGCGTCGCTGTCCTGGTGGTAGCGCGGGCCGGCGTCGTACAGCAGCGCATGGCGCGCGGTGCGCACCAGCACCGCCTGGCCCTGGCCCACATCGGCCGCCAGCAGCTCGAACTGCCCCGGCGGCGGGCGTGGCGCCTGCCACCACAGAGCCGGCAACAGCAGCGGCAGCCCCAGCAGGCGCAGGGCCCAGGGCAGGCGCAGCGCCAGCAGCGCGCCCCCGGCCACGGCCGCCACGCCGGCCCACAGCGGCGCCATGGGCAGGGCGATCTGCGCCCAGGGCCAGGCGGCGAGCCACTGCAGCAGCAGCGTGAGCGCCTGCACGCACCAGGCCGCCGCCTGCCACAGCGGCGCCCACAACACACCCAGCAACGCCAGCGGCGTGACCACCAGCGTCGCCCACGGAATGGCCAGCAGATTGGCCAGCAGCCCGACGAGCGACACCTGGCCAAACAGGAGCAGCGAGAGCGGCGTGAGCGCCAGCGTCACTACCCATTGCTCGCGCAGCAAGGCATAAAAATGGACTGTAACGCCCGCTGGATAAGCGCTAACAGCTCTATTATCAGTAGCAAATAACACCGCCACGGCAACGAAGCTGAGCCAGAACCCCGGCTGCAGCAGCGCCCAGGGGTCGGCCAGCAGCACCACGGCGCAGGCCAGCAGCCAGACCTGCGGCCAGGGCCAGCGCCGCCCCGACAGGCGCAGCAGCGCGACCGTGGCCAGCATGACCACCGTGCGCTGCGCCGGCACGCCCCAGCCGCTGAAGAGCGCATAGGCGCCGGCCAGCAGCACCCCGCCCACCAGCGCGGCCGTTGGCGCGGGCAACATCAGGCACAGCCGGGCCGAGCGGCGCCAGGCGCGCCCCAGCAGCGCGGCCGCCAGCCAGGCAAACAGCGTGATGTGCAGGCCCGAGATGCTCATCAGATGCGCCACGCCCGTGGCGCGAAAGACATCCCAGTCGGCGCGCTCTATGGCGCGCTGGTCGCCCGTGACCAGGGCCGCCACCACACCGATGGCACGCTGCTGAGCACCGTCCGCAGCGCTGTCCACACCGCGCAGGACGGCGTCGCGCACCCGCTCGCGCAGCTGCTCAACCGGATAACGCCAGGTGGCGGCCAGCCGCTCTGGCGGGCCGTGCAGCGCATCCAGCCGCGCGCTGCTGCGCACATAGCCGGTGGCCTGCACGCCCTGCTCCCACAGCCACAGCTCATAGTCAAAGCCATGTGGATTGCGCGCGCCATGCGGGGCCTTGAGCCGCACCGTCAGGCGCCAGCGCTCGCCCGCATGCACGGCGGGCGGGGGGTCTGCCTGCGCGGCATCGCCCGCTGCGCCGGCATACCAGGCCAGATCCACCAGCGGGGGCAGGCGTACGGGGGCGCCATCGCTGCGCGCCGACTCCACGGCCAGCCGCAGGCGCAAGCCGGTCTCGCGCGCCTGCGGCATGGCGGCAATCACGCCGGTGACCTGCAGGTCGCGCCCCTCCAGAGCGGGTTGCAGCGCATGATCCAGAAAGACCGTGGCGCGCAGCCCGCACAGGCCGAAAGCCAAGGCCATGGCCACCAGCGGCAGCGCCATGCCCTGCCGGCGCCCCGGCACCCATGCTGGCCAGGCCAGGCCGGCCGCAGCCAGCAGGCCGGCGCCCAGCAGCGCCGCATACGCCGACCAGGGCCACAGCGCCGCCTGCTGCAGCTGCAGCGCCACGCCCGCAACGCCCCCCAGCAGCGCCCAGGTCATGCGGCCGGCGCCGGCCCTGGGCCACAGGGCCGGCTCGTCGATGGCAGACGATTCCTGCTGCAACACGGAGGCCGGTGCGCTCATGGGCGCATGCTAAGGTACGCCACCGATTTTTTCATTCATCTGTTTTCGAGGACTGCCATGAGCGTTTACGACAAGCTGAAAGCACTCAACATCACCCTGCCCCCGGTGGCCGTGCCCGCCGCCGCCTATGTGCCCTATGTGCAGACCGGCAACCTGGTGTTCCTGTCGGGCCACATCGCGCGCAAGGACGGCAAGCCCTGGGTGGGCCAGCTGGGCAAGAACATGGCCACCGAAGAAGGCAAGGCCGCGGCACGCGCCATTGCCATCGAACTCATGGGCACGCTGCACGCGGCCGCCGGCGGCGACCTGAACCGCGTCAAGCGCATCGTCAAGCTGATGAGCCTGGTCAATTCGACCGGCGACTACACCGAGCAGCACCTGGTGACCAACGGCGCCAGCGAGCTCATCGGCGAGGTCTTTGGCGACGCCGGCAAGCACGCGCGCAGCGCCTTTGGCGTGGCGCAGATCCCCATGGGCGCCTGCGTCGAGATCGAGCTGATCGCCGAGCTGAACTAAGCCAACTCTACGTAAAAGGGGCGCCGCGCGGCGCCCCTTTGCGTTGCAGCCAGCCGGCCGCCTCAGTGCGCCGTCGGCGGTTTTTTCAGCGCCTCCATGGTCGCATCGGGCTGGCCACCTTCGGCCAGATGCTGCTTGTACCAGACGCTCAGAATGCTGCTGACCACCGGGCCGGGGTTGGCCTGCACCTTGGCAAAGTCCCAGCCGTTGAGCTGGCAGATGCGCTCGACCAGGTCCATGTCCAGGTCGATGGCGTCCTGCGCGCAACGGCGCAGCTTGAGGTCTTCAAACACCGCGCCCTCGGGCAGCTTGAGCGCCAGGGTGGTGTCGTTGCTTGGGGTCGTCGTCATACCAATTCCTTGTTGCGTTATTCCACGCGCGTCACGGTCGCCGGCTTGAAGCCCAGGTCGGCCGCCTTGCCCTTGCGGCCGCGCGGCGCGCGGGCGTTGTTCAGGCTGCGAATCTCCAGCTGCTCCTCGCGCTCCTTGCCGCCACGGCCCAGGCCGGCGATGCGCACGCTGCGCGTGTACGCCGCCGCGCCGGCCAGGCTGTCCTTGTCTTCCAGGGCAATCAGCTGCAGGCCGCGCCCGCCGCCCGCCATGGTTTTGAGCTCGCTGATCTCAAACGTCAGGATGCGCCCGCCCACCGAGGCGCAGCACACGTGGGTGGCAGCGGCCAGGGGCGCGCTGGCGCTGCTGCCCGCTGCGTGCGAAGGAACGCACAGCGTCTCACCCTCGCCCAGCGTGACAAAGGCCTTGCCGCCGCGGTTGCGCGCCACCATGTGCTCGACCTGCGCCAAGAAGCCGTAGCCACCCGAGCCCGACAGCAGCAGCTGCGCGGCCAGCGG
>JAGPIX010000005.1:7979-35135 GCA_018054745.1 Alicycliphilus sp. | reverse complement strand
GCGATGAGCGCCGCCTTGGGCTCGTCGGCGGCGCGGATGATGGCAATCACCTCGTCGATATTGAGCAGCACCAGCTGCCGCCCTTCCAGAATATGGATGCGGTCGAGCACCTTGGCCAGCCGGTGCTGGCTGCGCCGCGTGATCGTCTGCTGGCGAAACGCGATCCACTCGACCAGCATCTGGCGCAGCGACTTTTGCACCGGCCGCCCGTCGATGCCGACCATGGTCAGGTTGATGGGCGCGGAGGTCTCCAGGCTGGTGTGCGCCAAGAGCGCAGTAATCAAGTCCTGCTGCGGCACGCGGCCCGTCTTGGGCTCGATGACCAGGCGCACCGGCGCGTCCTTGCTCGATTCGTCGCGCACGCCGTCGAGCAGCGCCAGCATGGATGCCTTGAGCTGCTGCTGCTCCTGCGTGAGCGCCTTCTTGCCGGTCTTGACCTTGGGGTTGCTGATGTCCTCGATTTCTTCCAGCACCTTTTGCGTCGACACGCCCGGCGGCAGCTCGGTGACGACCAGCTGCCACTGGCCGCGCGCCAGGTCTTCGATCTTCCAGCGCGCGCGCACCTTCAGGCTGCCGCGCCCGCTTTGGTAGGCGTCTTGAATGTCGGCCGCACTGCTGATGATTTGCCCGCCGCCGGGGTAATCCGGGCCGGGTATCAGGCCAAACAGCTCTGCATCGG
Source organism: Alicycliphilus sp. (assembly GCA_018054745.1). GTDB lineage: Bacteria > Pseudomonadota > Gammaproteobacteria > Burkholderiales > Burkholderiaceae_C > Alicycliphilus > Alicycliphilus limosus. The sequence goes on along the minus strand of JAGPIX010000005.1, from coordinate 34,456 downwards.
CAAGGTTCGGGTTCTTCACCAGGGCGATACAGGCATCCGCCACCTCGCGCAGGTTGTGGCTGGGGATCTCGGTCGCCAGGCCCACGGCAATGCCGCTGGCGCCGTTCAAGAGAGCAAACGGCAGGCGTGCCGGCAGCTGGCAGGGCTCCTGCGTCGATCCGTCGTAGTTGGGCTGGAAGTCCACCGTGCCCATGTCGATCTCGGACAGCAGCAGGCTGGTGATGCGCGCCAGGCGCGCCTCGGTGTAGCGCATGGCAGCCGCGCCGTCGCCGTCGCGGCTGCCAAAGTTGCCCTGGCCGTCGATCAGCGGGTAGCGCTGGTTGAAGTCCTGCGCCAGGCGCACCAGCGCGTCGTAGGCCGACTGGTCGCCGTGGGGGTGAAAACGCCCCAGCACGTCGCCCACCACGCGCGCGCTTTTCACGGGCTTGGGCGGGGTGTTGCCATTCGGCCCGCTCCACGACAGGCCCATGCGCTCCATGGCGTACAAAATGCGCCGCTGCACCGGCTTCATGCCGTCGCAGACATCGGGCAGGGCGCGGCCTTTGACCACGGAAAGGGCGTATTCCAGATAGGCGCGCTGGGCGTAGCCGCCCAGGCTGTCGTCGGCGGGCGCGGTGGGGTCTAAAAGGGTGTTTGCTTGCTCTGTCATACTATAAAAAATCTAGCTGTTTGCGCTTAATGGATAAGCGTTATAGGCCAAAAACATTCGAATATTTCACTCGGCGATACCGCCCAACTCCTGCTCAATCTGCTCGATGCTGGGCAGGCTCGACTCCAGGGTGGCGGGCAGCGCGCGCGTCAGCTCGAAGCTGGAGACGCCAATGGGTTTCTCGACACCACGCAGCGCATATTCGGCCAGCACGCGGTTGTGCTGCTGGCACAGGATCAGGCCCATGGTGGGCTGGTCGTGCGCATGGCGCAGCCGGTCATCGACCACGCTGCAGTAAAAATTCATCTTGCCCGCGTACTCGGGTTTGAATTCGCCGCGCTTGAGCTCGATCACCACATAGGGGTCTTTCAGCGTCTGCTGCACCAGGTCGGATTCGGGCTTGGGCAGGCGCAGGGCAAAGTTGCTCGCGGCGCGGCCCTGGCGCTGGTGCGCAGCGGTCTCGATCTGCATCACCAAAATGCTGCGGCTCCAGCCATGCTCCAGCGCGGCCTGCATGTACCAGTGGCGCGTGGCGGGGTCTTTGACCTTGGCCATCAGGATGGCGTGATGCGTCCAGGGCAAGGCCAAAATCAGCTCCGCCGTAAAAAGTGCCGCAGCTTGTGGCACTTTTGGCTCGGTCTCTATTTGTGCAGCAGGCTGCTGCACAAATGACAATTGCGCGTACTCCCGGTAAAACGCCAGCATCTGCTTGATGTTGCGCTCAGAAAAACCCTTCTCCTCTGGCAAATCGTTGTGCAAATCGCGCGCAAGACGGGGAATCACGCCCGCGCCCCAACCCTCTTGCTGCTGGCGCTCATCAATCACCCGGCCAATGTCCCAGTACAGGCGAATCAGCTCGGCATTGACCGCCAGCATGGCGCGCACCTGGGCGCGCTGCACGCGCTGCTTGATGTCGGCCAGCAGAGTGGCGTAGAGCGCCGGCACGTTGGGCTCAGGGGGTGTTTCAGGTTTTTTTACGCGCATGGCAGCAATTCCCGCACGCCATCCCACTGCCTGTCCTTGACCATCACGAACCGGCAGCGCCCCCCGGACAGTTCGGCCCACAGATTGCCGATCAAACGGTCATCCTCGGCGCTGCTCCAGCGGTCGGCTCCTTTGTACTCAACCACCAGCACCGCGCCATTGGGCAGTTGGCAGACAAAGTCGGGATAGAAACGCCCATCGGCCTTTTGCAGAAAGAACGAGCAGCCTTCGCGGCGCACCAGGTTGCGCACCCAGAACTGGATGCGCCCCTGCTGCGCCCACATGTCCAGCTGGCAGGCGCATTCAAACTCTTCCTGGCTGTCGAAGTCCCCCATGCGCCCGTAGAAATGTTTGCGAAAGTCGAACTGGCCAAAGCGCCCGTCGTAGTCGCGGCTGGGTGCGTAGGCGTGGGGCGCAAACTCAAAGGCGTATTGATCCGAGACCGCCACGCGCATGGCCGCATCGTCGCCAAAAAGCGCCTGCTGGAACGCCTTGCCCACGGCCTGCTTGCGCAGCTCCCGAATGCGCGCCTCGATCAGATTGCGTATCTGAAATTTCTGCAGGTTGGCCCGCGCCAGCGTGTAACCGTCACGGCGCAGCAAATCACTAAGCCACGCCGCCACGAAGGCCTGCTTGGACGGGTGGGTCAGCGACGGCTCAGGCAGGTTGCGGCACAGCCAGGTGGCAATGCGCACCGCATCCCAGTTCTCGGGCTGATAAACCAAGCCCAAATCACGCTGCAACTCGGGCAGAAAGCGGGTGAAAACCTTGCCGCTGCCCTCGTCGATGTCGATCGCACCGCCTTCCGACACCTTCAAGGCCGCGCCCAAGGCCGACAGGTCGGCCGCCGTGGGCGCCGCGTCGTAGAGCGAGACATCCCAGGGGTAGTCCAGTACCTCCGGGTCGTCAAACAGCACCAATTCCCCTTGCTGGACTGGCACCCGCAAGGCCAGCTGCGGCACGCGCAAGCGCTCGCCCAACTCGGCAGGCGTCTGAAAAAACTCGATCGCCGTGGTGCGACTGACCTCGGCGGCCTGCACGATGGCCGCCGCAGCGGCTGGCGAACTGACACAGGCCTTGAGCGTTTCGGCCTCATCCTCAGTCAGCGGCGCGCTGATGGTCAGGGTATTGAGCTGGCCGTCCCAACTCACCTTGCCCCGCACCGTTTTGGGCACGCTCTTCAAGTCCGGTTTTTCGGGCAAGGCAACCGCCACCGGGCGCAGCACCACGCGCCCGGCGTGGCCCTCCAAATCCAGCCGCGCCTGGTCGGGCAGCACGGCGGCGACAAACTCGGCCACCTCGCGCCGTTCGAACCCGGCCCCCGCCACCAGCCGGTCGCGCAAGGCGCCTGCCGTCTCAGCAAAGTCGCGCGACACCACAAAGGCATAGGACTGGTTGAGCAGCGGGGATGCCCGCTGGCTGGCCCCCGGCTGACGCAGCACGCGCCCGAGCAACTGCTCCACCGCCGTGCTCGACGACATCGACGCCATGCTCACCAAAATGTAGGCAAACGGGCAATCCCACCCTTCAGCCAGCGCTTTTTGCGTGATGACGAACTTCACCGGGCAGGCCGGGTCGGCCATGCCCAGCGGGTAATCGGCGTCGATCTGCTCCAGCCCCTTTTCCTCGCCCGTGGCCACCACGATTTCACTGGCCAGGATGCCATGGTTGGCGATCAACTCCTGGCGCAGCTTGTCAAAGTCCAGCGTCTCAACCCCTGCGCGGCGCGGCTCGGACTGGATCAGCACCAGGGGGCGCAAATACGGCGCACCCGCGCGGCGCTCCTCATCGGCCAGCGCTTGCAGCGCATCGCGCCGGCCAATCGCGTCCGCCAGGCATTGCTGCCAATGGGGCTCGGTTTGCAGCAGCACCGGCAGCTTGATCATCTCCTCGGCCTTCAGCTCGGCCGCCGACACACTGTGCAGCACATTGCTGGGCGTGCGCTGCACGTCGGGCGTGGCGGTGAGCTCCATCACCCCGCTGGGGCGAAAGCGCGCCAGCATGTCAAAGGCCAGCTCGGTGCGGCTGTTGTGCGCCTCGTCCACCACCACAAAGGGGCGGCGCAGGCGCAGCACATTGGCCAGCGAATACGGCGTGCTGCGCTCGGTGCCTTCACCGTCGGCCAGCAACTCGGCGCGCTGGGCGGGCGCGAGGTGGTCAAAGTGGTGCATCAGCGCGCCGCTGCTTTGGTACACCTTGCGGCACTCCTCCTCTTCCACCTGAAAGGCCTGGCGCGTGGCGACGATGACGGTGGTCGTGGTGTCCAGCGTGCTGCGGGTCACGCTCTTGGCCTCGTCCAAATCCAGCACCGTGACCGGCCCCGCCTCGCGCAATGCCAGGTGGTAGGGGTGGCTGCGGTTTTTCAACGCCCGAATGGTTTGCTCGCGAATCGGCTTGCTGGGCACCAGCCACAGAATCACGCTGTGCTCGGTGCGCAGCAAATGCGTGTTGACCAGCGCCACGCTTTTCGCCGCCAGCCAGGTTTTGCCACCGCCCGTGGGCACACGCAGGCAAAAGTACGGCATGTCGGCAGGAAAGCCAGGCAGCGGGTGGTAGGGATTGCCACGCCCCCACAGGCGTTCGGTGGTGGCGGTAAAGGCGATTGAGGGCGAGGGCAACTCGTGGCAGGCCTTGAAATAAGCCTCCACGCTATCGAGCACCTGTTGCTGGTAGGTTTTGGGGGTAAAGGCACTCATGCGGACTCTGCCTTGGTTTCAGGCGAGTCCAGCTCCGGGGTCGGCGTCGGGGTAGGGGTCGGTTGGGGCTTGATGTGCTCCAGCACGCCATTGCGCGTCACCACCAAATCGGTGCCGGTTTGCACCGCCACCTCACGCGCACGCTGCGCGGCACGCTGCAAAGCCTGCCAGGAGCCGCGCAAATCGCTGCTACGGGCGTTCTCTAAGGGTTTGCCGTTCATCGTTCACTCCAATCCAGCAACACCGGCACTTCACCGGCGTTGTCGTACAAGGCCCAGACATCCACCGCAGGCGCGTAGTAGCGCTGGAAATTTTCCAGCCCCGCCACAAAACGCCGGCGTATCACTTCGGGCGGAATATCGTGCCCGCCCTGGCGCACCCGCTGCGCCACCCGTGCAACGGCCTCTTCGGCGCTGCTCAGACGCAAGAAAATCAGCTTTACCTCATACCCCGCCTGCTGCCAGCGCGCGATATGGCGCAAATAGGCGCGGCCCGACAGCGTGGTTTCAAAGGCAAAGCTACTACCCGCCTGAAAGTGCCGCTCCAACTCAGACAACATCAGCCGCCCGGCCTGCACCGCTGCCGACTCGGGCGCAAAAGGCGCCAGCCCGGCGGCAATCAAATCGGCATTGACGAACACCGGGCAAGCGGCCTCGTGCGGCAAGAACTCACGGGCGAACGTGGTTTTGCCCGCGCCATTGGGCCCGGCGATGATGATGACCTTGCGTTCCTGTGCGGCCATGGCTCACACCTCCAGCGCGTAGGGCGTTTGCTTGAAGGTAATGCCTTCGCGCGCCGTGCGACTGCCCAGGCGGTTGGCGGCGGCGTAAATCACCTTGGGGCCGTCAAAGGGCGGCAGCACGGCCAGCACCGGGGCGGTGAGCACGTTGCCACCGCCCACGGATTTGTCCTTGAGGATGCCGTTGTAGAGCAGGTAAATGGCACGGCCCTCGTGTACGCCCAGCAGGGGCGAATCGGCCTGACCGGTGTAACCGGTTTGGGTTTCAGCCAACCAGACGAATTTAGCCAGTTCGGCAAACGTGACATCGCTGCGGATTTGACCGTAGGCGTCGAACAAAGGCTCAGACGACAGGCGGCAGAACTGAAAACCGCCGCCCAGGCCAGCTGCGGCCTGGCCTTTGGCGTTGGTGTAGCCACCGGCCACACGCCGCACGCGCTCGGCGGTCACGTTTTGGGCGATGTTTTCATCCATTTCAACGAGGATGAAGTGGCGCTGGCCGCCGTCCTCGGCGTTTTGCTTGAGTACGGCGTGGGCGGTGGTGCCGCTGCCGGCAAAGCTGTCAAGAACGATGGAATCTTTATCGGTAGCGATTTGCAGGATGCGCTGAATCAACAGCGAAGGCTTGGGTGTGGCGAAATCCGATACCGAAGGCACGTCATGCAGCACTTCGCGCAGCTCTTTACGTGAACCATCGGTGTGACCGGCGAATTCGTGCGGCCACAGCGTTTGCGGCACTACACCATCATTGCGCAACGCATGCTTGTAGCGCTTGTAGGCCGGCACTTTTCCCTTGCCATCCTTGCCCCAGTAAATCAAATCCTCCGCTCTATGCCGTTGATGCTCATCCTGCGAATAAGACCAAACACGGGTGCGTTTAGGCCAAATTTCTTCACCGGTGTTGGGGTTGGTGACCGGGTAATACAGATTGGGGCGTTCTTCGGCAGTCTTGGCGCATGTGTAATCGCTACTACGAAATTGCCCCTTTTCATCCTCAAATTTGTACTGACTGTCCTTTTCTTCACCACGCGGCAGCAGGTTGCGCTGCCAACTAGGTGAGCGCTGGTACACCAGCACGAAGTCATGCATAGGTGCAATGGTTTTGTGGTCGTTGGCAACGGCGTATTTTTTCTGCCAGATGACATTGGCAACAAAATTACCCGACCCAAAAATCTCATCCATCAACAAGCGCAACGTCCCCACTTCGTTGTCGTCAATCGACACAAAAATCGCCCCGTCCTCGCGCAAAAACTGCTTCAAAAGCACCAGGCGCGGATACATCATGCACAGCCAGCGGTCGTGGCGATCCAGCGTTTCGCCCTCCTTGCCCACCACCTCGCCCAGCCAGCGGCGAATCTCCGGGCTGTTGACGTTGTCGTTATAGACCCAGCCCTCGTTGCCGGTGTTGTAGGGCGGGTCGATGTAGATGCATTTGACCTGCCCCGCGTAGCGCGGCAGCAGGGCTTTCAGGGCGTGCAGGTTGTCGCCCTGCACGATCAGGTTGCCACTGCCAGCCGCGCCGCAGGACAGCGCAGCATCGGGCTCCAGCAGGCGAAACGGCACGTCTTTGTGGTGTTTGACGACGGCGTCCTTGCCGATCCAGTTCAATGTGGGCATGGGTTTTTACTTCAAAATCAATAGCTGCTAGCGCTTGCTGGATAAGCGTTAGACGTCAAAAACAAAGGAATTCCACCTCGCCCGCAGCGCCCACCGTTAACCCCAGCTGCGCGTCAGCAGTTCGTCCAGCGCGTCGCTGATGGCCTGGCCCTGCTCTGCCAGGCTGCCCACCACCGGCCCGAGCTGTTCCAGGGCGACGGACACCATGTCCAGCGGGTGCAGCACCACGGTTTGCCCGGCGATTTCAAAAACGGGGTTCATGCGCGTGCCGGCCACGCGGCCGCCGGCGGGCAGGGCCGAGCGGAGCACCAGCGGCACGACGACGCGGCGACGGTAGCCGTCGAACAGGGCCGACTGCACCAGCACCACCAGGGGCACGGTACCCCGCTGCGGGCCGGGGTTGAGGTGGACGTCAAATTGCGGCATGGGAACGGGTTTTACAGGGTGGAATGCGCGTCCGCAAAAGAACCGCTTGCATCGTGCAGCGCGTTCCAGTCGGCCACCGCCGCTTGCGCCTGCTGCTGGTGCTGGCTGCGCGCCTGGCGCTGCGCCTCCACATAGGCCTGGAGCATTTCCTCGACCTTGGCCGACAGGTTGCCGCAGTACGCCCGCGACTCGCGCACCAGGGCCTCGTTGAGCGACAGATTGACGGGTTTTTTGGCGCTGGATTCCAGGGCGGTCATGGCTTGGCTCCTTTTATGCGCATTTTATGCGCATGCCGGTTGGCAAGCCGCCCTTGGAACATGTGCAAGCCCTTTTCATGGCGGCCAGCCGCACCGGCAAAAGGCGGCGCGTGTCGGGGTTGCCCGGTGGGCGCGCTGGACTTCACACCATAGGGCCCGGCGCTCATGAATCACCGATGCAGCTTTTCCTGCAGCCACACCTTGATCAGCGACTGATACGGCACGTCCCGTGCGTTGGCCGCCGCCTTGATGGAATCGAGCAAATGCTGCGGCAGGCGCAGCGAGATGGTCTTGGTGGTGGGCTTGAGGTTGGGCAGCACCACGCTGTGCGCCTGCGACCAATCAAGATAGTCGGTCGAGTCCTGGCTTTCCCAGAAGGCGCGTTCTTCCGCCTCGCTGGCAAAGTGCGGGATTGTTTTAGTGGGCTTGTTCATAAAACGCTCGCTCCTTGCGGTGCATGTCACGGGCCGAAATCACGCGGATCAGGCTGCCTGAGCCACGCAGGGTAAAGGTCAGGTGCAGCAGCCGACCGTCATCGCTGCGGCCCAGGGCGTGGTAGCGCGGCTCTTGCTGGCTGTGCTTGGCATCGCCCAGGATCAGCAGCGGCGCGTTGAAGAAAACCTGTTCCGCCTGCGCCATGGAAACACCGTGTTTGTCGTTCTTGCGCTCATTGCCGGCGTCCCAGTCAAAACCGGTGATTTCTGCCAGTTTCAGCATATTTTGTATGTTATAGCCATATACAGTAAAGACAAGGCCGGATGCTTAAACATCCACCTCCACCGCATCCCCATGCAGCTCCATCAGCTCGCGGCGGGATGCCGCTTCACCCTTGCCCATGAGGCGGGTGATCAGCCCCTCGGTGGCGGCAAAGTCCATGGCGCCCAATTGCACAGGCAAGAGGCGCCGGGTGTCGGGGTTGAGCGTGGTGTCCCACAGCTGCTCGGCGTTCATCTCGCCCAGGCCCTTGAAGCGGCTGATCTGGCATTTCTCGCGCGCCACGCCGTCCTTGGCGGCCTTGTCGAGGATGGCCTCGAGTTCGCCCTCGTCCAGCGCGTACAGCTTGGCGGCGGGTTTTTTGCCGCGCGCGGGCACGTCCACGCGGTAGAGCGGCGGGCGCGCCACGTAGATGTGGCCGGCCTCTATCAACTTGGGGAAGTGGCGGAAGAACAGCGTGAGCAGCAGCACCTGGATGTGCGCGCCGTCCACGTCGGCGTCTGACAGGATGCAGACCTTGCCGTAGCGCAGGCCGCTCAAATCGGGTTGGTCATGGGGCCCGTGCGGGTCGACGCCGATGGCGACCGCAATGTCGTGCACCTCGTTGTTCTTGAACAGCAGGTCGCGCTCGACCTCCCAGGTGTTGAGCACCTTGCCGCGCAGCGGCAGGATGGCCTGCGTTTCCTTGTCGCGGCCCATTTTGGCGCTGCCGCCGGCGCTGTCGCCCTCGACCAGAAAGACTTCGTTATAGGCCAGGTCGCGGCTTTCGCAGTCGGTCAGCTTGCCGGGCAGCACGGCCACGCCGCTGCCTTTTTTCTTCTCGACCTTTTGCCCGGCTCTTTGCCGGGTTTGTGCCGCCTTGATGGCGAGTTCGGCCAGCTTTTTGCCCCAGTCCACATGCTGGTTGAGCCACAGTTCGAGCGCTGGGCGCACAAAGCTGCTCACCAGCCGCACGGCGTCGCGCGAATTGAGCCGCTCCTTGATCTGGCCCTGGAATTGCGGGTCCAGCACCTTGGCGCTCAGCACGTAGCTGGCGCGGGCGAACACGTCCTCGGGCATCAGTTTCACGCCCTTGGGCAAGAGCGAATGCAGCTCGATAAAGCCCTTGACGGCCTGGAACAGGCCATCGCGCAAGCCGCTGTCGTGCGTGCCGCCGGCGCTGGTGGGGATGAGGTTGACGTAGCTCTCACGCACCGGCGCGCCGTCTTCGGTAAAGGCCACGGCCCAGGCAGCGCCCTCGCCCTCGGCAAAGCTCTCGTCGCTGCCGCTGGCAAAGCCCTCGCCCTCGAACAGCGGGATCACCGGGTCGGCGGCAAGCGTCTGCGTCAGGTAGTCGACCAGGCCGCCCTTGTACTGCCAGGTCTGGGTGTCGCGGGTTTTCTCGTTGATGAGCTGCACCGTCACGCCGGGCATGAGCACGGCCTTGCTGCGCAGCAAATGCGTCAGCTCGCCCATGGGCAGCTGGGCGGATTCAAAGTATTTGGCATCGGGCCAGGCGCGCACCGTCGTGCCCTGCTTGCGCTCGCCAGCTTCCAGCGGCCTAGCCACCAGGGGCTCGACCACATCGCCGGCGGCAAAGGCCAGGCGCGCGATCTGGCCCTCGCGGTGCGTGGCCACTTCCAGGCGCGTGGACAGGGCATTGGTCACCGACACGCCCACGCCGTGCAGCCCGCCCGAGAAGCTGTAGGCGCCGCCCACGCCCTTGTCGAACTTGCCGCCCGCGTGCAGGCGGGTGAACACCAGCTCGACCACCGGCGCGCCCTCTTCCGGGTGCAGGCCGAAGGGAATGCCGCGGCCGTCGTCCTCGACGCTGACCGAGCCGTCGGCGTGCAGCGTGACCTTGATCTTCTTGCCGTAGCCCGCCAGCGCCTCATCGGCGGCGTTGTCCAGCACCTCCTGGATGATGTGCAGGGGATTGTCGGTGCGGGTGTACATGCCCGGGCGCTGCTTGACGGGCTCCAGGCCCTTCAGGACGCGGATCGAGCCTTCGGAATATGCGGGTGAAGTAATCGGTTTGACTGCCATGGGCGCGGATTGTAGTGCTGGATATAAAGCCAGGTTTTCATGCTTTAAATGGCCGCGCCAGGCAGTCAACCCGGGTTTTCGCTACATTCGTGCGATGCACGACGCGACGCGAAAACTCTCCATAGCCCAGGTGCTGATCTGCGGCGCCACCATCGTCACCCTGTCCATGGGCATACGCCACGGCTTTGGCATGTGGCTGGCGCCCATCACGCAGGACATGGGCTGGACGCGCCAGACCTTCGCCCTGGCCATGGCCATTCAAAACCTGTCCTGGGGCATTTTTGGCATCTTCGGCGGCATGATGGCGGATCGCTTCGGCGCGTTTCGCGTGCTGATCCTGGGCGCCCTGCTCTACGCCCTGGGCCTGGCGGGCATGGCGCTGTCGCCCACGCCGCTGCTGTTTTCGCTGACCACCGGCGTGCTGATCGGCGCGGCCCAGGCCGGCACCACCTATGCCGTGATCTACGGCGTGCTGGGGCGGCAGATCTCGGCCGAGCGGAGATCCTGGGCCATGGGCGTGGCGGCGGCCGCGGGCTCGTTCGGGCAGTTTTTGATGATGCCGCTCGAAGGCCAGCTGATCGCACAACTGGGCTGGCAGACGGCGCTGCTGGTGCTCGCCGCCATGGTGCTCTTGATCGTGCCACTGGCCTTTGGTCTGCGCGAGCCTGGCTTTCACGGCAGCGCGCCCATCCAGCGCACCCAGTCCGCCGGCCATGCCTTTGCCGAGGCGCTGCGCTACAAGAGCTTTCTGCTGCTCACCGCGGGCTACTTCGTCTGCGGCTTCCAGGTGGTGTTCATCGGCGTGCACATGCCCAGCTACCTCAAGGACCATGGCCTGTCGCCCCAGGTGGCCAGCACTGCGCTGGCGCTGATCGGGTTGTTCAACGTCTTTGGCACCTACGCCGCCGGCACGCTGGGCCAGCGCATGGCCAAACGCCATATCCTGGCCTTCATCTACTTTGCGCGCGCCGTGGTCATCACCATCTTTCTGCTGGTGCCGCTGTCGCCCATGTCGGTGTATGTGTTCTCGGCCGTGATGGGCACGCTGTGGCTGTCCACCGTGCCGCCCACGAATGCCGCCGTGGCGCAGATCTTTGGCGTGCAGCACCTGTCCATGCTCAGCGGCTTCGTCTTCTTCAGCCATCAGATCGGCAGCTTCTTTGGCGTGTGGCTGGGCGGCTATCTGTACGACACCAGCGGCAGCTACGACATCGTCTGGTACCTGGCGATCGCCCTGGGCGTGGCCGCCGGCCTGATCAACCTGCCGGTGCGCGAAGGCGCGATTGCCCGGCCCACACCACAGGCGGCCTGAGCATGCGGGCCACCCACAAGAAATGGCTTGCCGCCGCAGCTGCGGTGCTGGTGCTGCTGGCGGTGTTTGCGCTGTACCTGCGGCCCGACTTCATGCTGACCCTGGCCGACCAGATCTGGGCCTGTTTCTGATGCACGGCCTGGCTGTCCCATCGGACTGGATCCGGCGCTGGTCGCACCTGGTGCCTGCGGGCGGGAGCGTGCTGGACGTGGCCTGCGGCCAGGGCCGACACATGCGCTGGTTTCTTGAACGAAATCACCCCGTAACGGGCATAGATAAAGCGCAAGAAGCTATTGAATCAATAGCATACCTGGGTGAGGCGATCTGCGCCGACATCGAGGCCGGGCCCTGGCCTCTGCCCGGGCGCCGCTTTGACTGCGTGGTGGTCACCAACTACCTGTGGCGCCCGCTGCTGCCCACCATCTTGGACAGCGTGGCGCCGGGCGGCGTGCTGCTGTACGAGACCTTTGCCCAGGGTAACGAGAGCGTGGGCCGGCCCGCGCGGGCGGATTTTTTGCTGCGCCCGGGTGAATTGCTACAGGCCTTCGGAGCACTGCGCGTGGTGGCCTACGAGGACGGCTTTCTCGACGCGCCGGCACGCTTCGTGCAGCGCATCGCGGCCGTGCGCGAGCCGCTGGCGCCCAGCGGGCCTTTGCGCCTGCCGCTGGTGGGCACGCCGTAGTTAGAATGCTCTTTTACCGTTTTTGACCGCGGACATGACCTCTTCCAGCGCCACCCTCACCGGCAGCATCGTCGCCCTCGTCACCCCCATGCACGACGACGGCAGTGTGGACTACCCCACGCTGCGCAAACTCATAGACTGGCATATCCAGGAAGGCACCGATTGCATAGGCGTGGTCGGCACCACGGGTGAATCGCCCACGGTGAACGTGGAGGAGCATTGCGAAATCATCCGCGTGTCGGTGGAGCAATCCGCCGGCCGCGTGCCCGTCATGGCCGGCTGCGGCGCCAACTCCACGTTTGAAGCCATCGAGCTGGCCCGCTACGCCAAGAAGGTCGGCGCCAACAGCCAGCTGCAGGTCGTGCCCTATTACAACAAGCCCACGCAAGAGGGCCAGTACCAGCACTTCAAAGCGATTGCCGAGGCCACGGGCGACCTGCCCATGGTGCTGTACAACGTGCCCGGCCGCAGCGTGGCCGACATGCACCACGAGACCGTGCTGCGCCTGACCCAGGTGCCGGGCATCGTCGGCATCAAGGAGGCCACGGGCAACATCGAGCGCGCGCAGTGGCTGATCCGCGACGTGCCCAAGGGCTTTGCCGTGTATTCGGGCGACGACCCCACGGCCGTGGCCCTGATGCTCTGCGGCGGCCAGGGCAACATCAGCGTGACGGCCAACGTGGCGCCGCGCCTGATGCACGAGCTGTGCGTGGCGGCCATCGCCGGCGACCGCCGCCGCGCGATGGACATCCAGTTCCAGTTGCTGCCGGTGCACAAAAATCTGTTCGTCGAAGCCAACCCCATCCCCGTGAAATGGGCCATGCAGCGCATGGGCCTGTGCGGCGGCGCCATGCGCCTGCCCATGACGCCGCTGGCGCAGGGCAACGAGGCCGTGGTCGAAACCGCCCTGCGCGCCGCCGGCCTGCTGGCCGCGGACAGGGGCTGAAGCCATCTCCCCCGGCGCACTCCTGCGCCCGGGTCAGTCCAGGACTGTAGAAGGATTAATTGCGTGAACGCTACCACCCGCCTGGGCCTGCTGGGCCTTGCCATGACCCTGTCGGCCTGCTCCGTGCTGGAGAACGACAAGATCGACTACAAAAGCGCCACCAAGGGCGCAACGCTGGAGGTCCCGCCCGACCTGAACCAGCTGTCGCGCGAGACGCGCTACACCGTGCCCGGCGCCACCGTCTCGGCCGCTGCCTTCGAGGCCGGCCAGGCGCGGCAGCCGCGCGGCACTGCCAGCGCCGCACCACAATCCATCGGCGACGTGCGCATAGAACGTGACGGCAACCAGCGCTGGCTGGTGGTCAACCGCCCCGCCGATCAACTGTGGGAGCCGGTGCGCGACTTCTGGCTGGAAAGCGGCTTCGTCCTCACCGTCGAGCAGCCCAAGCTCGGCCTGCTGGAAACCGACTGGGCCGAAAACCGCGCCAAGCTGCCGCAGGACATCATCCGCTCGACCATTGGCAAGGTGTTCGATTCGCTGTATTCCACCGGCGAACGGGACAAGTTCCGCACCCGCCTGGAGCGCACGGCCGGCGGCGCCACCGAGATCTTCATCACCCACCGCGGCATGGAAGAGGTCTACACCAGCAGCCAGAAGGACAACACGATCTGGCAGCCGCGCCCGGCCAACGCCGAGCTGGAGACCGAGTTCCTGCGCCGCCTGATGGTCAAGCTGGGCGTGAGCGAGGAGCAGTCCAAGGCCGTCGCGGCTGCGCCGGTACCCGTCACGCCGAGCGCGCGCATGGCCACGCTGAACAATGTGCCCGTGGTGCAGCTCGACGAAGGCTTTGACCGCGCCTGGCGCCGCGTCGGCGTGTCGCTGGACCGCACGGGCTTCACCGTGGAAGACCGCGACCGCAGCCAGGGCGTGTACTTCGTGCGCTATGTGGCGCCCGGGGAAAAGAAGGAACAGGGCTTCTTCAGCAAGCTGTTCTCCAGCTCGCCCGATGCCGTGGCACCGCTCAAGTACCGCATCGTGGTGCGCAGCGAGGGCAACCAGAGCACGGTCTCCGTGCTCAACGCCACGGGGGCACCCGAGACATCGGCCAACGCGCAGCGCATCGTGCGCGTGCTGGCGGACGATCTGAAGTAAGCCGCGCAAAGCGGCCAACAAAAAACCCCGGTCGATTGGCCGGGGTTTTTTGTTACTGCCAGGCTCGCAAGCCTGGAGCGGGAGTGCTTACTTGGACGCGCCAGCGGCTGCATTGGCAGCAGCGTCGGCAGCCTTCTTGGCGGCGTCAGCGGCAGCGTCGGCGGCTTCCTTGGTGGCGTCCACAGCGGCGGCGGCAGCATCCTTGGTGGCGTCCACGGCAGCAGCAGCGGCATCCTTGGTGGCGTCAGCAGCATCCTTGGTGGCGTCCACAGCGGCGGCAGCGGCATCCTTGGCGGCGTCAGCAGCTTCGGCGGCGGGGGCTGCCACGGGTGCCGGAGCAGGTGCAGGTGCGGGCTCTTCCTTCTTGCCGCAAGCGGCGAGGGCAGCAGCAGCAATCAGGGCAGCCAGAACGACGGAGTTCTTCATTTCAGTTTCCTATGGGAACAAGTGATAGTCATGGAAAGCCGCGACACCCGCCTCTTGCAGCGGTATACCCGGCGACGATGCATTGCTTGATTTAAAGCAAACACCAAGCTTAATACCAGCTGCCGATTATAGAAAGTTTTCGTCAATAGTGGATAACGCGAAGAAACCACTACCTTTATTACAACAGTGTGCGCAGCTCACAGGCCCAGGGTGGAGGCAGGAAAGCCGGGAGCACTTTTACGCTCCAGCCATTCGTTGATGGCCTCGCGCAGCAGGATGCGCCGCTCGGGCTCGGCGCCCGTCACGCCGTTGCAGCGCAAGGGGTCGTGGCGCTGCAAAACCCACTGGGGCGACCAGATGGCGCTGGGCAGATCCTGCGCATCCACCGCGCCAGCGCGGCGGCACACGATGATGTGATCCCAGCGCACGCGCCACTGCACGAAGCGCGCATGGCGCCGCTGCACCTCGGCATAGTCGGCCGCCAGCATGGTCAGGCGCCGCCCGCCGCTCGCCCATTGCTGCAGCGACTCGACCACGGCGCGCTCGCCCAGGGGCCAGTCGTGGAAGTTGGCATCGCTCACAATCAGTTCGCGCCAGCCCTCCTGGGCGGCGCAGGCCAGGGCGTCGCGCACCAGCTTTTGAAACGCCTCGCGCCCTTCAAAGCGGCCGCTGGGCAATGCCGGCGTCGCCTGCTCCTGGTTGGGATCAGCGTGCATGGGCCCAGCCGGCTTCGCACCATGCGGACAGCAGCTCCAGCGCTTCGTCGCTGGCGCGCACCAGATCGCGTGGCTCAAGGCGGCGTTCGTCGGCCAGGCGGCGCATCAGCGTGGCGTCGCGCCCGGAGGCGCGGTAGCTCTCGCCATTGATGAAGACATGCTTGTCGTCATACATCATGCGCGTGCGCCTATCCAGCGTCAGGCATTCGAGCATCCCGCCAGCCTCGGCGGGCTCGAACCAGACATTCGGCTTGGGCTCGGTCAGCGCCTCGCCCAGCGCACATTCGAGCGCCTGCGGCTGCGCCAGCGCGCGCTGCACGGCCTGGCGGGCAAAGTCCTGCAGCTCGGCCGGAATGGCACCGGGCCCGGCCACGGCCGGCTGCTGCGCGTCGCGGTAGATGGCACCCTCCTCATCGGCAGCGCCCTCGGCCATGCGCTGCAGCACTTCGTGCGCCAGCTGGGCGCCGTTGGGCGAGCGAAAGCCGATCGAGTAGGTCATGCATTCGCCCACGGCGATGCCGTCATGCGCCCAGCCCGGGGGCAGGTAGAGCATGTCGCCGGGCTCCAGCACATGCTCCTCCTCTGGCTCGAAGGCCGCCAGGATCTTGAGCGGCAGGCCGGGGCGCAGCGTCTTGTCCTTTTGCCGGCCGATGCGCCAGCGCCGCTGGCCATGGGCCTGCAGCAGGAACACGTCGTAGTTGTCGAAATGCGGGCCGACGCCACCGCCGTCGGTGGCGTAGCTGATCATCAGGTCATCCAGGCGCGCCTCGGGCACAAAACGGAACTGCTGCATCAGCGCATGCACGCCCTCGTGGTGCAGATCCACGCCCTGCACCAGCGCCGTCCAGCGCGGCGTGGCCAGCGACGGCAGCGAACGGCGTGCCAGCGGCCCGTGGCGCAGCACCCACTGCCCGCCCTTGTCCTGGATGAAGCGCGACTCCACGCCCTCGCGTCCGGCCAGCTCGAGCAGCTCTGCGCGGGCGAGCAGCGGCTTGAAGCCGGCAATCGCCTGGCGCACCAGCAAAGGTTTCTTATGCCAGTGGCGGCGCATGAACTGGGCCGGGCTCAGGCCTCCGAGCAGGGCCAAAGGTTGTTGTACATCCATGGGATAGACGCGGCCGCGCGGGCCTTGAGGCTGTGAACTGCGACAATTGTCCTATGGAAATAACCGAACAATGTGTGGTCGCCCTGACCTGGGTCTTGAAGGACACGCTGGGTGAGGAGCTGGACGTGCTCGACGATCCGGTGGAGTTTCTGGTGGGTGGCGACGACCTGCTGGCGCGCATCGAGGAGGCCCTGCAGGGCCATGGCGTGGGCGCCGCGCTGGCGCTGCACCTGGAGCCCGAGGACGCCTTTGGCGACTACCAGGACAAGCTGCTGTTCCTGGAGCCGCGCCATCTGTTCCCCGACGACATCGAGGAGGGCATGACCTTCGAGGGCACGGCCCTGCCCGAAGGCATCAACCCCGAGGCGCCGCGCGACGCGCTGTACACCGTGGCCCAGATCTATCCCGAGCATGTGGTGCTGGACGGCAACCACCCTCTGGCCGGCATTGCACTGCGCCTGGCGCTCAAGGTGCATGGCGTGCGCGAAGCCACCGAGGAAGAAATCGGCCGCGGCACGGCCGGCACAGGGTTCTTTCGCATCCAGCCCCAGGCGCCGGGCAACGACCTGCTGCATTGAGCAGCCACCGGCAGGCTCAATGCTTGCCGGTGGAGCCGTAGCCGCCCTCGCCGCGCTCGCTGGCGGGAAACTCGGTCACCACATTGAACTGCGCCTGCAGCACCGGCACGATGACCAGCTGCGCCAGCCGCTCCATGGGCTGCAGCGTGAAGGCCTGGTCGCTGCGGTTCCAGGCGCTGACCATCAGCTGGCCCTGGTAGTCGCTGTCGATCAGCCCCACCAGATTGCCCAGCACGATGCCATGCTTGTGGCCCAGGCCCGAGCGCGGCAGGATCAGCGCCGCGTAGCCCGGGTCCTTCAGGTAGATGGCGATGCCCGTGGGCACGAGCTGCCAGGCATTGGGCGCCAGCTCCAGGGGCGCGTCCAGGCAGGCGCGCAAGTCCAGCCCGGCGCTGCCCGGCGTGGCGTAGGTGGGCAACTGTTCCGCCATGCGCGGGTCGAGAATTTTGACGTCTATCTTCATGGGTGCAAGGGAAGTAATTCAACGGTCGCGTCCACCTCGGCCGTGCCTGGATTTCCATACGCCATGGCCCACGCCCGCCACTATCACGCCGGCCATGACAAAGGGCAACAGCGCGGGCGCAAACCACATCAGCAGCACCAGCAGCGCGCCGAGCAACAGCGGCCATTTGGCCGGCAGAGTGCGCGTGACGGCCTGGTTTGCGCCCTGCTTCGCGGGGCGACGCGGAGCAGTCGTGGCGGCAGCGGGCGCCGCCGCCTTGGCAACCGCCACAGGCCGCTGCCCGGCGGCCGCCCCGGCCTGCAATACGCCACGCCGCAGGTCCTGGCTCTGCAACAGGCGCTCGATATAGCGAGCGTAGTCGCCACCGGGCGGCTCGCCGTAGTCGCCAAGCCAGGGCTGTGGTGCGCTCATGAACGGGGCGCGCCGGCCTCACCCAGGCGCCGTGCGATCTCGGCCACCAGCTGGCGCCCGAGCTCGGACTTGGGCGCGCGCGGCAGCTCGCGGTGGCCCTGTGCGTCCACCAGCAGCAGCGCGTTGTCGTCCTGGCCGAAGGTGGCCGGGCCAATGTTGCCCACCAGCAGCGGCACGCCCTTGCGCACGCGCTTGGCGCTGGCGTGCGCCAGCAGGTTCTCGCTCTCGGCGGCAAAGCCCACGCAGTACAGCTGGCCGGCGCGTGCACGCCCGGATTGCGCCACCTGGGCCAGGATGTCCGGGTTCTCCACGAAGGCGAGCGTCGGGGTGTCGCCCGAGCCATCCTTCTTGATCTTGTGCTCGGCGGCATGGGCCGGGCGCCAGTCGGCCACGGCCGCGGTAGCTATGAAAATAGTAGCTTCAGGCGCTTGTGTATCAACCGCTTGAAGCATGTTTTGTGCTGAACGCACATCGATGCGGCGCACGCCGCGCGGCGTGGGCAGGTGCACCGGGCCGGCCACCAGCGTGACCTCGGCCCCCGCCGCGCGCGCCGCGCGGGCAATGGCAAAGCCCATCTTGCCCGACGACAGGTTGGTGATGCCGCGCACCGGGTCTATGGCCTCGAAGGTCGGCCCGGCGGTGATCAGCACGCGCTGGCCCACGAGCAGCTTGGGGGCAAAGAAGGCTTGCAGCTCCTCCAGGATTTCCTCGGCCTCCAGCATGCGGCCGTCGCCGACCTCGCCACAGGCCTGCTCGCCACAGCCCACGCCCAGCACCGTGGCGCCGTCTGCCGCCACCTGCGCCAGATTGCGCCGCGTCGCCGGGTGGGCCCACATCTCGCGGTTCATGGCCGGGGCGATGAGCAGCGGCACGCGCTCCATCGGCCGGGCCAGGCACATCAGGGAGAGCAGCTCGTCGGCGCGCCCCTGCACCAGGCGCGCGATGAAGTCCGCGCTGCACGGCGCAATGAGGATGGCATCGGCCTCGCGGCTGAGGTTGATGTGCGGCATGTTGTTGGCCTCGCGCGCATCCCACTGCGAGCGGTAGACGCTGCGCCCCGACAGCGCCTGCATGGTCACGGGCGTGATGAACTGCTCGGCCGCCTCGGTCATCACCACCTGCACCGTGGCGCCGGCCTTGGTCAGCAGCCGCGTCAGCTCGGCACTCTTGTAGCAGGCCACGCCACCGCTCAGGCCCAGGACGATATGTTTGCCGGAAAGCTCATTCATGGGCGCCAATTTAGCAGACGGCACCCAGGGGCAAGGCGGTGCGGGCGCCGCCGCCCTGGCCGGACTTCCTATAATCGCAATTTCCCACATCCACTCAAAAAGATGACCAAATTCGTCTTCGTCACCGGCGGTGTGGTGTCTTCCCTGGGCAAGGGAATCGCCTCAGCCTCCCTTGCCGCGATCCTCGAATCGCGCGGTCTCAAAGTCACCCTCATCAAGCTCGACCCGTACATCAACGTGGATCCGGGCACCATGTCGCCCTTCCAGCATGGTGAGGTCTTCGTGACCGACGACGGCGCCGAGACCGACCTGGACCTGGGCCATTACGAGCGTTTCATCGAAACGCGCATGAAGCAGGCCAACAACTTCACCACCGGCCGCATCTACCAGAGCGTGCTCGAGAAAGAACGCCGCGGCGACTATCTGGGCAAGACGGTGCAGGTCATCCCGCATGTCACGGGCGAGATCCAGGAGTTCATCAAGCGCGGCGCCGGCATCGGCACGGCGGACGCCGTGGACGTGGCCATCTGCGAGGTCGGCGGCACGGTGGGCGACATCGAGTCCCTGCCCTTCCTGGAGGCCGTGCGCCAGCTGTCCCTGAAGCTGGGCCCGAACAACTCGGCCTTCGTGCACCTGACCTACCTGCCCTGGATTGCCACGGCCGGTGAATTGAAGACCAAGCCCACCCAGCACACGGTGCAGAAGCTGCGCGAGATCGGCATCCAGCCCGACGCCCTGCTGTGCCGCGCCCACCATGCTGTGCCCGACGAGGAGCGCGAGAAGATCTCGCTGTTCACCAACGTGCAGGAATGGGGCGTGATCAGCATGTGGGACGTGGACACCATCTACAAGGTGCCGCGCATGCTGCACGAGCAGGGGCTGGACGGCCTGATCTGCGACAAGCTGCGCCTGAACACGCCGCCGGCCAACCTGAAGCGCTGGGACGATCTGGTGCGCGAGTACGAACACCCGCAGGGCGAGGTGCAGATCGCCATGGTGGGCAAGTATGTGGAACTGTCGGACGCCTACAAGTCGGTGAACGAGGCGCTCAAGCACGCTGGCATGCAAAGCCATATGCGCGTGAAGATCACGCATGTCGATTCCGAGACCATCACCGACGCCAACGCCGCCGAGCAGCTGGGCCAGTACCACGCCATCCTGGTGCCGGGCGGCTTTGGCTCGCGCGGGGTCGAGGGCAAGATCAGCACGGCACGCTACGCCCGCGAGCACAAGGTGCCCTACCTGGGCATCTGCCTGGGCATGCAGGTGGCCACCATCGAGTACGCGCGCCATGTGGCGGGTCTGGCCGGCGCCAACTCCACCGAGTTCGACGCGCACTGCCAGCACCCGGTGATCGCCCTGATCACCGAGTGGAAGGACGAGGACGGCAGCATCAAGACGCGCGACGAGAACTCCGACCTGGGCGGCACCATGCGCCTGGGCGCGCAAAGCTCGGACGTGCAGGCCGGCACGCTGGCGCACAGCATCTACGGCAGCGTGGTCACCGAGCGCCACCGCCACCGCTACGAGGCCAACGTGCAGTACCTGGATCAGCTGCGCAAGGCCGGCCTGGTGATCTCGGCGCTGACGCAGCGCGAGCACCTGACCGAGATCGTGGAACTGCCGCAAAGCGTGCACCCCTGGTACATCGGCGTGCAGTTCCACCCCGAATTCAAGTCCACGCCCTGGAACGGCCACCCGCTGTTCAACGCCTTCGTGAAGGCGGCCATTGCGCACCAAAAGGCATGAAAGGGAGCAGTACCCATGCAACTCTGCGGCTTTGACGTTGGCCTGGATCAACGCTTCTTCCTCATCGCGGGCACCTGCTCCATCGAGAGCCTGCAGCTGTCGCTCGACGTCGCAGGCCAGCTCAAGGAGGCCTGCACCGCCCTGGGCGTGCCGCTGATCTACAAGGGCTCGTTCGACAAGGCGAACCGCTCGTCGGGCAGCAGCCAGCGCGGCGTGGGAATCGACGCCGGCCTGAAGATCCTGGCCGAGGTGCGGCGCCAGCTGCAGCTGCCCATCCTGACCGACGTGCACGAGGCCGCGCAGGTGGCCGAGGTGGCCAGCGTGGTCGACGTGCTGCAGACGCCGGCCTTTCTGTGCCGCCAGACCGATTTCATCCGCGCGGTGGCGCAGTCCGGCAAGCCGGTGAACATCAAGAAGGGCCAGTTCCTGGCACCCTGGGACATGAAGAACGTCATCGACAAGGCACGCGACGCAGCGCGCGAGGTGGGCCTCTCGGAAGACCGCTTCCTGGCCTGCGAGCGCGGCGTGAGCTTTGGCTACAACAACCTGGTGGCCGACATGACCAGTCTGGCCGAGATGCGCAACTCCGGCGCGCCGGTGGTGTTCGACGTGACCCACTCGGTGCAAAAGCCCGGCGGCCTGGGCGCCGTGAGCGGCGGCGCCCGCGCCATGGTGCCGGTGCTGGCGCGCGCAGCCGTGGGCGTGGGCGTGGCGGGGCTGTTCATGGAAACCCACCCCAGGCCCGCCGAGGCCTGGTCCGACGGCCCCAATGCCGTGCCGCTCAGGCATATGCGTGCGCTGCTGGAGACCCTGGTGGCGCTGGATCAGGTCACCAAGAAGAACGGCTTTCTCGAAGACCACTTTGACGCCTGAAAGCCTGACAGGACGCGCCCAGGGCGAAACCATTGCGCCCGCAATGCACGCAATGGCGCGCGCCGCATCACCGATACTCGCGGCTACGGCCCAGGCCAGAATACTATGCTATTGATAGCTGCTTGCGCTTGATACATAAGCGCTACAGCCATATTTGACCGCAAATCACCCGATACCGATTTCAAGCAACCCAGAAGGAAACTCCATGAGTGCCATTGTTGACATCGTAGGCCGCGAAGTGCTGGACAGCCGCGGCAACCCCACCGTCGAGTGCGACGTGCTGCTCGAGTCGGGCGTGATGGGCCGCGCCGCCGTGCCCTCGGGCGCATCGACCGGCTCGCGCGAGGCCATCGAGCTGCGCGACGGCGACAAGGGCCGCTACCTGGGCAAGGGCGTCCTGAAGGCCGTGGAGCACATCAACACCGAGATCTCCGAGGCCGTGCTGGGCCTGGACGCTTCGGAACAGGCCTTCCTGGACAAGACCCTGATCGACCTGGACGGCACCTACAACAAGAGCCGCCTGGGTGCCAACGCCATGCTGGCCGTGTCCATGGCCGTGGCCCGCGCCGCCGCCGAGGAGGCCGGCCTGCCGCTGTACCGCTACTTCGGCGGCATGAACGGCTGCCAGCTGCCGGTGCCGATGATGAACGTCATCAACGGCGGCGCGCACGCCAACAACAGCCTGGACCTGCAGGAGTTCATGATCATCCCGGTGGGCGCCCCGACCTTCCGCGAGGCGCTGCGCTGGGGCGCCGAGGTGTTCCACGCGCTGAAGAAAATCATCCATGACAAGGGCATGAGCACGGCCGTGGGCGACGAGGGCGGTTTTGCCCCCAGCGTGGAAAACCACGAGGCCGCCATCCAGCTGATCCTGCAGGCCATCGAGGCCGCCGGCTACACCGCCGGCGAGCAGATCGTGCTGGCCCTGGACTGCGCCGCCAGCGAGTTCTATCGTGAAGGCAAGTACGTGCTCGAAGGCGAAGGCGGCATTGAGCTGACGGCCCAGCAGTGGACCGACATGCTGGCCAGCTGGTGCGACAAGTACCCCATCATCAGCATCGAAGACGGCATGGCCGAGGGTGACTGGGACGGCTGGAAGATTCTGTCCGAGCGCCTGGGCAAGAACGTGCAGCTGGTGGGCGACGACCTGTTCGTGACCAATACCAAGATCCTCAAGGAAGGCATCGACAAGGGCATCGGCAACTCCATCCTCATCAAGATCAACCAGATCGGCACGCTGACCGAAACCTTCGCCGCCATCGAGATGGCCAAGCGCGCCGGCTACACGGCCGTCATCAGCCACCGCTCGGGCGAGACCGAGGATTCGACGATTGCCGACATCGCCGTGGGCCTGAACGCCGGCCAGATCAAGACCGGCAGCTTGAGCCGCTCGGACCGCATCGCCAAGTACAACCAGCTGCTGCGCATCGAGGAAGACCTGGGCGACGTGGCCGAGTACCCGGGCCGCAGCGCCTTCTACAACCTGCGTTAAACGCGCCTTTGCACCCCACCCCATGGTCGCTCGCATCGTCCCGCTGTTCCTGCTGCTGCTGCTCGTGGGCATACACGCGCAGCTGTGGACGGGGCGCGGCAGCGTCGGCCATGTGCAGGAGCTGCGCCAACAGATCGCCGAGCAGCAGGCCGCCAACGCCCAGGCGCGCGCGGTCAACGAACATCTTGCCGCCGAGGTTGGCGACCTGAAAAGCGGCCTGGAGATGGTCGAGGAAAAGGCGCGCAACGAGCTGGGCATGGTCAAGCCCGGCGAGATCTACGTACAGGTGGTGCGCGCGCCGCAGCGCTGAAAAATTGAACCGAAATAGCTGCCAGCGCTTTATGGGCAAGCGCTGGCAGCTTTTTTTTTATGAGCAATCTACTTCAGATTGCCTGACAGAAAGCGCGCCAGCCGTTCGCTCCTGGGGTTGGCCATGACCATGCGCGGGTCGCCCTGCTCCTCGATCAGGCCCTGGTGCAAGAAGATCACCTGGTTGGACACCTCGCGTGCAAAGCCCATTTCGTGCGTGACGACGAGCATGGTGCGCCCCTCCTGAGCCAGCACCTGCATGACGCGCAGCACCTCGCCGACCAGCTCGGGGTCGAGCGCGCTGGTGGGCTCGTCGAACAGCATCACCTCGGGCTCCACCGCCAGCGCACGGGCAATCGCCACGCGCTGCTGCTGGCCGCCGCTCATGTGGTTCGGGTAGGCGTCCTCGCGCCCCTCCAGGCCCACCAGGCGCAGGTATTTGCGCGCGCGCTCCACGGCCTCGTCGCGCGGCAGGCCCAGCACATGCACCGGCGCCTCGATGATGTTGGCCAGCACCGTCATATGCGCCCACAGGTTGAAGTGCTGGAACACCATGGACAGGCGCGTGCGCAGGCGCTGCAGCTGCCGGGCGTCTTGTGCCTCCAGGTCGCCGTCACGCCCGGGACGCAGGGCCAGCTCCTCGCCCGCCACCAGGATGCGGCCCTGCTGCGGGCGCTCCAGCAGGTTGATGCAGCGCAGCAGCGTGCTCTTGCCCGAGCCCGAGCTGCCGATGATGCTGATCACGTCGCCCGCGTGGGCCGTGAGCGACACGCCCTTGAGCACCTCGTTGGCGCCATAGCGCTTGTGGATGTCCAGGGCCTGGAGTTTGATCGGTGGTGTGCTCATGAACTCAATTCTTGCGCGGCGCCAGGTAGCCCAGGAAGCGCCGCTCCACCAGTTTGGAGACGCTCAGCAGGCACAGGGTGATGCACAGGTAGATGGCCGCGGCAAACAGATAGGCCTCGAACGGCAGATAAAAGTCGGCGTAGACGCGGCTGGCCGCGCCCGTCAGATCCAGCAGCGCCGGCACGGTGCTGGCCAGGCTGGAGCTGTGCAGCATCATCACCACCTCGTTGCCGTAGGCCGGCAGCATGCGCCGTATGGCGCTGGGCAGGACGATGCGGCGCATCAGCTTCCACGGCCCCATGCCCATGGCGCGCGCGGCCTCGACCTCGCCCTTGTTCGTCTCGCGGATGCTGCCCGCCAGGGTCTCGGCGGTGTAGGCCGCGGTGTTCAGGCTGAACGACAGCAGGGTGCAGAAGAACGGCTCCTTGAAGTTGGTCCAGGGCCAGACGGCATCCCAGCGTGCCTGCACCCATTCCAGCTGGGCCACGCCGTAGTAGATCAGGTACACCTGGATCAGCAGCGGCGTGCCGCGCATGAAATAGGTGAAGGCCTGGGCCGGCCAGCGCAGCAGCGTATTGCTGCTGACCAGGGCCAGCGCGCACAGCAGCGCCAGCAGCGCGCCAATGCCGAGGCTGTAGAGCGTGAGCTGCAGGGTGACGAGCAGGCCCTCGCCGTACAGAGCGAGCGTATCGGGCTCGAAGATGACGGCCCAGTTCATAACAGCTGCACCTTGTCCGTGCCCAGGCTGTAGCGGCGGCTGACGGCGCGCAGCGCCCACAGCGACAGCGAGGTGAACACCAGATACAGGGCGGCGGCAAACAGGAAGAAGGCAAACGGCTCGCGCACGGCGGCACTGGACTGCTTGGCCAGGTAGGTCATGTCGTGCAGGCCGATCAGGCTCACCAGCGCCGTGGCCTTGATCAGCACCAGCCAGTTGTTGGTGAAGCTGGGCAGCGCGTAGCGCACCATCTGCGGCGCCGTGATGCGCACAAAGGTCTGCAGCCGGCCCATGCCAAAGGCCCAGGCGGCCTCCATCTGGCCACGGGGAATGGCCAGGATGGCGCCGCGAAAGGTCTCGGTCATGTAGGCGCCGTAGATGAAGCCAATGGTCAGCACGCCGGCGACGAAGGGGTCGAGATCCACGCCCTCCTGGTTGCCCCACAGCTCCAGCAGGTGGTTCAGGCCGATGGCGCCGCCGTAAAAAATCAGCAGCATCATCAACAGCTCCGGCACGCCGCGCACCACGGTGGTGTAGAGCTGGGCCAGCCACACCAGCGGCCGGCTGCCCGAGAGCTTGGCCGCCGCGCCCAGCAGCCCCAGCAGCGTGGCCACGGCGAGCGAGGCCAGCGACACGCCCACGGTGAGCAGCGAGCCTTGCAGGATGGCCAGGTAGTAATCACTCATGGATAAAAAACGGGGCGTTGCGCGCCGAGGGCCGCAAGGCACCCGACGCCAACGCCCCATCGGGCTTTACTTGCCGTAGGGATCGAAGTCGAAGTACTTCTTGGCGATCTTCTCGTAGGTGCCGTTGGCGCGAATGGTGTCGATGGCGTCGTTGAGCTGCTGCTTCAAATCGCCCTGGCCCTTGCGCAGCGCAATGCCAATGCCCTCGCCGTAGTACTTCACGTCGTACTGGTCGGCACCGACATAGCCGAAGTCCTTGCCCTCGGGTTTGCGCAGGAAGCCGCCGTTGACCTCGACCTTGTCGGCCACCGTGCCGTCGATGCGGCCGGCCTGGATGTCCAGGTAGACCTGGTTCTGCGACTGGTAGGGCACGACGGTGACGCCGGCGGGCTTCAACTCACCCAGGGCCCATTTCTCCTGCGTGCTGGCCTTGAGCACGCCGATCTTCATGCCCTTGAGCGAGGCCGGGCCTTCGTACTTGACGCTCTTCTTGACCACGATGGCGCTGGGGGTCTTGTAGTAGCGCTTGGTGAAGTCCACCACGCGGGCACGCTCGGGCGTGATCGACATGGAGCTGACGATGACGTCGAACTTCTTGGCCTGCAGGCCGGGGATGATGGAGTCCCACTCGGACTCGACAAACACGCACTTGCGCTTGATCTGCTCGCACAGGGCGT
>JAGPIX010000005.1:0-7879 GCA_018054745.1 Alicycliphilus sp. | reverse complement strand
CGCTCGGGCGTGATCGACATGGAGCTGACGATGACGTCGAACTTCTTGGCCTGCAGGCCGGGGATGATGGAGTCCCACTCGGACTCGACAAACACGCACTTGCGCTTGATCTGCTCGCACAGGGCGTTGGCGATGTCCACGTCGAAGCCGACGATCTCGCCCGTGGGCGTCTTGGACTCGAAGGGTTCGTAGGCCGGGTTCAGGCCGACACGCAGGTCGGCGGCAACGGCCGCGCCCGCCAGGCCAGCGAGCGCCAGGGCAATGATGCTTTTGCGCATGGTAGTGGTTCCTTGGAAAGGGAAGGCAAAGCGCGTATTGTCGCCGCTGCGCGCGGCCACGCCGGCGGGACACCCCGCCCCGCCCTTATTGCACGGACGACGAGACCGGCGGCTGCTGGCCCGGCGCGGTGAACAGCTGCACGGCATCCACGGCGTCGAAGTGGTATTGCTGGCCACAGTATTCGCAGCCCACGTCGATGGTGCCACGCTCGTCCAGAATGCTCTGCACCTCGCCCTCGCCCAGGCTGCGCAGCATGCTGCCCACGCGCGCGCGGCTGCACGAGCAGGCAAAGCGCGGCCCGTCCGCCCCCTGCTGGGGCACGAAGCGCAGCAGCTTTTCCTCCCAGAACAGGCGGTGCAATATGGTGTCCACGTCCAGTGTGAGCAGCTCCTCGCGCGTCAGGCTGGCGGCCAGCGTGGCGATGCGGTTGTAGTCCTCGTTCTGGCCGATCTGGTCTTCGTCGGCCTGGCCGGCGGCGCCCGCCAGGTTGCCCTCGCCCTTGAGCGGCATGCGCTGGATCAGCAGGCCGGCGGCCACCTGGTCGTTGGCGGCCAGCACCAGCGTGGTGTCCAGCTGCTCGGACTGCAACATGTAGTGCTGCAACACATCGCTGAGCCTGGTGAGCTTTTCCTTGTGGTCGCCATGCAGCGGCACCACGCCCTGATAGGGCTGCTGGCCGGGCAGGCGATCCTTGGGATCGAGCGTGATGGCGCAGCGCCCGCCGCCGCCCACATTCACCATGTCCGGCAGGCGCGCATCGGCCGGCAGCTCGCCGGTCACCGAGGCCGTCGCGCGCAGGCTCAGGTCGGACTGCACCTCGGCCACGGCCAGCTTCACCGGCCCGTCGCCAAAGATCTGCAGCACCAGCGCGCCGTTGAACTTGATGTTGGATTGCATCAGCACGGCGGCGGCGGCCATTTCGCCCAGGAGCTCGCTCACGGGCACCGGGTACGGCCCGGTCTCGGTATTGCCGGCGCGGCGCGCGAGCAGCTCCGTCCAGGCATCGGTCAGGCGCACGACCATGCCGCGCACGGGCAGGCCATCAAACAAAAACTTGTGCAGTTCAGACATCCAGTCGCATCAATCCAGTTGGCGCAGGCCCGCTTTGAAGCGGCGCGCGTTTTCCATATAGTGCCGCGCACTGGTGCGCAGCCCCTCGATCTGCTCGGGCGAGAGCTGGCGCACGACGCGCGCCGGACTGCCCAGGATCATGGAGCCGTCGGGAAACTCCTTGCCCTCGGTGACCAGCGAGCCCGCGCCCACCAGGCAGTTCTTGCCGATGCGCGCGCCGTTGAGCACCACGGCGCCAATGCCGATCAGCGACTCGTCGCCAATCGTGCAGCCATGCAGCATGACCTGGTGGCCCACCGTCACGTTGTTGCCTATCACCAGCGGCACGCCGATGTCGGCATGCAGCACGCTGGCGTCCTGCACGTTGGTGCCGGCGCCTATGGTGATGCGGTCGGCGTCGCCGCGCACCACGGTGCCGAACCAGACGCTGGCGCCCTCGCCCAGCACCACATCGCCTATCACCTGCGCGCTGTCGGCCACCCAGGCCGATGCCGCCACCTGCGGCGCGACGCCGTCGAGTTCATAGATCGCCATGGCTGCCTGCCTCCGTGGTTCAAAACCTACAATTGTAGGGATGGAGCTTCGCCAACATGCCCTGCAGGTCTTATGCCTCACAGATCCTGAACAAAAATCGGCCGCGGCGCTTGATATGCAAGCGCAAGCAGCTACATTTTTAATAGCTACAGATGCCGTCATCAAGGCGCCCGAGGCGCAGGCCCTGCCCGGCCGGCCGGAGCGCCCCGAGCTGCGCCACCACACCGCCGTGGCGCGCCGCTCACCCGCCACGGCCGAGGGCCGCGCGGTGCTGATCCATGCCATCGCGCACATCGAGTTCAACGCCATCAACCTGGCGCTGGACGCCATCTGGCGCTTTCCCGGCATGCCCGAGCAGTTCTACCTGGACTGGCTGCGCGTGGCGGCCGAGGAGGCGAAGCACTTTCGCCTGCTGCGTGACCACCTGCGCCAGCATCTGGGCCACGACTATGGCGACTTTCCCGCGCACCAGGGCCTGTGGAGCATGTGCGAGAAGACGGCGCACGACATCACCGCGCGCATGGCCCTGGTGCCGCGCACACTGGAGGCGCGCGGCCTGGACGCCACGCCGCTGATCCAGCACAAGCTGCGCAGCGTGGGCACCAGCGACGCGCTGGCGGCCGTGGCCATACTGGACATCATCCTTGCCGAGGAAGTGGGCCATGTGGCCATAGGCAACCATTGGTATGGCTGGTTGTGCGCGCGCCAGGGGCTGGACCCGGTGGCGCATTACGCCGAGCTGGTTGCGCGCCACGAGGCGCCGCGCCCCAAGCCCCCCTTGAACGCGGCCGCACGCCGCGCCGCCGGCTTCACCGAGGCCGAGCTGCTCTGGCTGCAGCAGGGCTGAGCAACAACTTACTTCAGCCGAAATGGGCCAATTACCTACAATGAGGGATGCTCTAGCCCTTCCTGCCATGTCCAACACCGCCGCTGCCCCAACCTCCTCCAGCCCGGCCACCCCAGCGCCGGGTGGCGGCGTGGGCGCCATGATTGCGCGCCAGGCGATCGTGGACGGCCAGCAGAGCGTCGTCGGTTACGAACTGTTCAACCGCTCACGCTCTCAGGTCGAGCACACGGCCGCCAGCGATGTGCTGCTGGTGTTCACGGCGCTATCGCATGCCGGCACCGAGGAGCTGATCGGCAAGGTGCTGCTCTTCGTCAACTGCACGCATGAGAGCCTGAGCGGCGGCCACCTGGAGTTGGTGAACCCGGACAAGGTGGTCCTGGAGATCCCACCGCTGGGCCACGCCGCGATGGAGGAGGTGCAGGCCCGGTTGCCGATTCTGGCGGCGCTGCGCGAACGGGGCTTTCACCTCGCGTTCAACCACCAGGTGCTGGAGTCCGCCTACGCCCCCTGGCTGCCGCTGGCCGACTTCATCAAGCTCGACATCAGCCTGCTGCCCCCCGAGCAGCTGGCGGTGCTGGTGAAGTACGCCGGCCGGCAGTCGCAGGCCCGGCTGATCGCCGAGAAGGTGGAAACCGCGCAGCAGTTCGACATGGTGTCGGCGCTGGGCGTGCAGCTGTTCCAGGGCTATCTGTTTGCGCGCCCCACGGTGGTGCAGACCAGGCTCCTCAGCCCCGGGCAGGCCAGCATCGTGCAGTTGCTGAACCTGCTGCGCGGCCAGGCGAGCACCGATGCCATCGAGGAAGTCCTGAAGAAGGACGCCGGCCTGGCCTTCAACCTGATGCGCCTGATCAACTCCGCCAGCCTGGGGCTGACGCGCGAGATCACCTCCATCCGCCAGGCGGTGCTGCTGCTGGGCCTGAAGAAGCTGTTCCGCTGGGCGGCGCTGCTGCTGACGGCCGCACGCAGCGCCGGCACGCCGCCGGCAACGGGCCAGACGGCCGTGGTGCGCGGCCGCCTCATGGAGCTGCTGGCGAACGAATTCATGTCGCCCGAGGAGGCCGACCAGGCCTTCGTGATCGGCGTCTTCTCCATGCTGGATCAGATGCTGGGCATGCCGCAGGCCAGCGCCGTCGGCCTGCTGAACCTGCCCGATGAACTATCGACGGCGCTGCTCGAGCGCAGCAATGTGCACGGCCGGCTGCTCAACCTGGTCGAAGCCTGCGAAAGCGGCGACGACGACAGCTTCGACCAGGCCGCGCAGGCGCTGCCGCTGACCAGCCAGCAGATCAACTGGGCCCACCTGCAGGCCCTGGCCTGGGCCGATGCCATCACCCAGGCCTGACCATCTCATAGCCCTTTCAAAGAATTCAATCACCACCCATGTCCAGCCCCACCGATCCCATGACCGCAGCCGAGCCCGGCGCTGAAGACGCCGACAACCAGGTCGTCATCGCCCGCCAGGCCATCCTGGATGAAAACCGCGCCGTCTTCGGCTATGAGCTCTTTGACCGCAGCACGGCCACCCACAGCCATACCGCGGCCAGCGATGCGGCGCTGCTGTTCAACGCCCTGTGCTATGCCGGATCCGAGGCGCTGGGCAGCAAGAAGATCGTCTTCATCAACTGCACGCACGAGAGCCTGGCCGGCGGCCACCTGGAGCTGGTCCACCCCGAGAAGGTGGTGCTGGAGGTGCCGACACTGGCCGCCAACGCCACGCCGGAGCAGATAGAACAGCTGCTGCCCACGCTGCAGGCGCTGCGCACGCGCGGCTTTCGCCTGGCCTTCAGCCAGGACGTGCTGCGCCGCGCCTATGGCAGCTGGCTGCCGCTGGCGAACTTCATCAAGCTGAACATGCTGGCCATCAAGCCCGAACTGATCGAACCGCTGGTGAAATATGTGCGCGCCAACGCCCAGGCCACGCTGATCGCCGAAAAGGTCGAGACGGCCGAGCAGCACGAGCGCATGGCCGCCCTGGGCGTGAAGCTGTTCCAGGGCTACTGGTTTGCGCGCCCGGCCATGGTCAAGGCGCAGACCATCAGGCCCTCGCAGGCCACCATCATCCAGCTCATCAACCTGGTGCGCCAGCAGGCGAGTACGGACGAAATCGAGGATCTGCTGAAGAAAGACCCCACGCTGTCGTTCAACCTGCTGCGCTTCATCAACTCCTCGGGCTTTGGGCTGTCGTGCGAGATCACCTCGTTCCGCCACGCGGTGATGATCCTGGGGCTGAAGAAGCTGTTTCGCTGGGCGGCGCTGCTGCTCACCACCTCGCGCAAGGATGGCACGGCACCGGCCGTAGGCCAGACCGCGGTGGTACGCGGCCGCCTCATGGAGCTGCTGGCGGCCGAGCTGCTGCCCAAGGAAGAATGCGACAACGCCTTCGTGGTCGGCGTGTTCTCCATGCTCGACAGCATGCTGAACATGCCCATGGAGCGCGCGCTCGAAAGCGTGGCCCTGCCCGACTCGGTGCAACAGGCCCTGCTGCACAACCAGGGCGTGTTCGCGCCCTTTTTGGAACTCACCAAGGCCTGCGAAAGCGGCGACGACGCGGCCTTTGCCCGCTGCGCCGAGGCGCTGCACCTGTCCAACCGCCAGGTCAACTGGGCCCACCTGCAGGCCCTGGCCTGGGCCGAAAGCCTGGCTACAGAGGCCTGAAGCCGCAGCTGCTACCCCCGTGGATGGTGCTGCGCATGCAGCTGCTTGAGCCGCTCGCGCGCCACATGGGTGTAGATGGTGGTGGTGGAGATATCGGCATGACCCAGCAGCAGCTGCACCACGCGCAGGTCGGCGCCGTGGTTCAACAGATGGGTGGCGAAGGCGTGGCGCAGTGTGTGCGGTGACAGCGGCGCGGTGATGCCGGCCAGCTGCGCACATTTCTTCACGATGATCCAGAACATCACGCGCGACATGGCGCTGCCGCGTTGGGTGACGAACAGATCGTCCGTCTGCTGCCCGCCCAGGATGGCGGTGCGCGCCTCAAGCAGGTAGCGTTCCAGCCAGCGCCGCGCCTCGTCGCCAAACGGCACCAGCCGCTCCTTGCCGCCCTTGCCCATGATGCGCAGCACGCCATCGGCCAGGCCCAGGTGAAAGGTCTTGAGCGTGACCAGCTCGGAGACACGCAGGCCGCTGGCATACATCAGCTCCAGCATGGCGCGGTCGCGCAGGCCCAGCGGCGTGGACGGGTCGGGCGCATGCAGCAGCGCCTCCACCTGCGCCTGGGTCAGCGTCCCGGGCACGCGCAGCGGCTGGCGCGCAGCCAGCAGGCGCACCGTGGGGTCTTGCGTGATGCGCCGCTCGCGCAGCGCCCAGTGAAAGTAGCGCCGCAGCACCGTCAGGCGCCGGTTGGCGGTGGTGGCGCGCGTCTGTGCGTGGCGCGCGGCAAAGTAGCCCTGCAGGTGGTGCTCGGCCGTGGCGTCCAGCACCAGCGGCGGCTGTTGCTGCGCCAGCCACTGGGCATACAGCGTCAGGTCGCGCCGGTAGGCAGCCAGCGTGTTGCGCGCCAGGCCGTCCTCCAGCCACAGGGCATCTAGAAACAAGTCAATGGCGGTCTGACTATCCGGCAGCATGATGAAAAACGCCCGTGGGCGGCGGGCGGTGTGTTGAAGCCCGTGGCCTATTCCAGCGTCAGCTTCTGCTTTTGCACCACTTCCTTGTACACGGCATTCTCGGCCTTGATCTGCTCGGCAAACTGCTCGGGCGTGTTGGCGACGATGAAGGAACCCGTGTCCTCGATGCGCTTCTTCACCACCGGATCCTCCAGCACCTTCTTCACGCCGGCATTGATCTTGTCCACCACCTCCTTGGGCATGCCCTTGGGGCCGACGATGCCGTAGAACGCCAGGCGGTTCACCGGCTCCAGGCCCACCTCCTTGAAGGTGGGCACGTTGGGCAGCACGGCCAGGCGCTGGGGCGCGGCGACGACGATGGGCACCAGGCGGCCATCCTTGATGAAGGGCAGCGAGGACGGCAGGTTGTCCAGGTTCATGCTGACCTGGTTGGCCACCACGTCGTTCAGGGCCGGGCCCGCACCCCGGTAGGGGATATGCGTCATGAAGGTGCCCGACAGGTTCTTGTACAGCTCCATCAGCAGATGCTGAATGGTGCCGGTGCCCGACGAGGCGTAGGAATACCTGCCCGGGTTCTTCTTCAGCTCGGCAACAAAGCTCTGGTAATCCTTGGCCGGAAACTTCGGGTTCACGACGATCACGTTGGGCGTGGCCGCCACGTTGATGACGGGCGTGAAGTCCGTCAGCGCGTTGTACGGCACCTTGGGGTTGATCGCCGGGGCGGTGGCCGTGGTGGACACCGTGGCGATGCCCAGGTTGTAGCCATCGGGCGCGGCGCGCGCGGTCTCCTGCGCACCGATGATGCCGCCGCCGCCGCCGCGGTTGTCCACCACCACCGGCTGGCCCAGGACCTTGCCCAGCGGGTCGGCGATGGCGCGGGCAATGATGTCGGTGGTGCCACCGGGCGCGAACGGCACCAGCAGCTTGATGGGCTTGGCGGGATAGGCCTGGGCAAAGGCGGTGCCCGCGGTTGCGAGCAGAACCAGGGCCAGGTAGTTACGACGTTGCATGCAAACGCTCCTTGTCCAATACGTCCAATGAAAGAAACAAATTGTAGGCCGCGATGCTACCGACGCGCCTGGCCGCGAGCGCCCTGGTAATTACCCCGGTTGCACCGCGCTATGCTGCGCGCCGTGAACTACGCGCAGCTGCTCATCCCCGACTTCTCGCTGATCCTGTGCGGCTATCTGGTCTGCCGCTACACACCGCTGAACCGCACAGTCTGGCAGCCCGTGGAAAGCCTGGTGTACTACCTGCTGTTTCCGGTGCTGCTGTTCCAGTCCATCGTCAAAAGCCCCATCGACGTGGGCGAGGCCACGGGCCTGGTCGTCGCCGGCGTGGGCACCCTGCTGTGTGGCGTGGCCCTGGCCTACAGCCTGCCGCACCTGCCCTGGCTGGGCCGACATATCGACCGGCGCGACCATGCGGCGGCGGCGCAGGTCTCGTTCCGCTTCAACTCCTACCTGGTGCTGGCCCTGGCCGAGCGCCTGGCCGGCGCCCAGGGTCTGCTGATGGTGGCAGTGCTGATTGGCGTGTGCGTGCCGCTGGTGAACGTGGCGGCGGTGTGGCCCATGGCGCGCGG
>JAGPIX010000059.1 GCA_018054745.1 Alicycliphilus sp. | reverse complement strand
CTGCAAAGCCTGGGCAAGGCCGAGGAGACGGGCGGCCTGGCCTACCTGAACAGCCTGGCGCAGTACGTGCCCAGCGCCAGCAACATCCGCCGCTATGCCGAGATCGTGCGCGAGCGCGCCATCCTGAGAAAGTTGGTCACGGCCAGCGACGAGATTGCCACCAACGCCTTCAACCCCCAGGGCAAGCCGGTGGAGCGCATCCTGGACGAGGCCGAGCAGAAGATCTTCGCCATCGGCGAAGAGGGCTCGCGCATGAAGCAGGGCTTCCAGTCGCTCGACACCCTGGTCATCGACCTGCTGGACCGCGTGCAGGAGATGGCCGACAACCCCATGGACGTGACCGGCGTGCCCTCGGGCTTCGTCGATCTGGACCGCATGACCAGCGGCCTGCAGGCCGGCGACCTGGTGGTGCTGGCGGCGCGGCCCTCGATGGGTAAGACCTCGTTCGCCGTGAACATCGCCGAGCATGTGGCGCTGAATGAGGGCCTGCCCGTCGCCATCTTCTCCATGGAAATGGGCGCGGCCCAACTGGCCGTGCGTATCGTGGGCTCCATCGGCCGCGTGAACCAGGGCAACTTGCGCACCGGCAAGCTCAGCGACGAGGAATGGCCGCGCCTGACCGAGGCCATAGAGCGCTTGCGCACGGTGTCTCTGCACATCGACGAGACCCCGGGCCTGACGCCGTCCGAGTTGCGCGCCAACGCGCGCCGCCTGGCGCGCCAGTGCGGCAAGCTGGGGCTGATCGTGGTGGACTACCTGCAGCTGATGAGCGGCTCCGGCTCCAGCAGCTCGGACAACCGCGCCACCGAGCTGGGCGAGATCTCGCGTGGCCTGAAGATGCTGGCGAAAGAGCTGCAATGCCCGGTGATCGCGCTGTCGCAGTTGAACCGATCCGTGGAGCAGCGCACCGACAAGCGCCCGATGATGAGCGACCTGCGCGAATCGGGCGCCATCGAGCAGGACGCGGACATCATCATGTTCATCTACCGCGACGATTACTACAACAAGGACAGCAAGGAGCCGAACATCGCCGAGGTCATCATCGGCAAGCAGCGTAACGGCCCCACGGGCACGGTGAAGCTGTTCTTCCAGAAGAACCAGACAAGATTCGAAAACCTGGCCATGGGTTCGGGTGACGACTATTGATACTACTTAATTGATAGCTGCTTGCGCTTGCTGGATAAGCGCTGGAGCCTTGTTTGACCTTGAGGAGGCGTCATGCCCGATTCGCACACGTATTTGCAGCAGGTATTGCAGGATCTGGGCCTGAACCTCCAGGCCTTCGCGGGCAGCGACTGCACCATCCGTGCGCCGCGCGATGGGGCGGTACTGGCCCACTTGAAATGGTGCGGTGCCGCGCAGGCCCAGGCGCAGATCGCCAACGCACAGCGCGCCAGCCAGACCTGGCGCAATGTTCCCGCCCCCGTGCGTGGCGATCTGGTGCGCCGCCTGGGTGAGCTGCTGCGCCGGCACAAGGCGGCCCTGGGCGCCCTGGTGTCGCTGGAGGCGGGCAAGATCACTGCCGAGGGCCTGGGCGAGGTACAGGAAATGATCGACATCTGCGACTTTGCCGTCGGCCTGTCGCGCCAGCTGCACGGCCTGACGATCGCCAGCGAGCGCCCCGGTCATCGCATGATGGAAACTTGGCACCCCATGGGCGTGGTGGGCATCATCTCGGCCTTCAACTTCCCTGTCGCCGTGTGGTCGTGGAATGCCGCCCTGGCCCTGGTCTGCGGCAATGCCATCGTCTGGAAGCCGTCGGAAAAAACGCCGCTCACGGCCATCGCCTGCCAGCATCTGCTGCTGCAGGCCATGGCAGCCTTCAATGCCGACAGGCCAGGCACCGTGCCCGAGGGTCTGAGCCAGCTCTTGATCGGCGGGCGCGAGCTGGGCGAACTGCTTGCCGCCAGTGCGCAGGTGGCGGTGGTCAGCGCCACGGGCTCCACGCGCATGGGCCGCCAAGTCGCGGTAAAGGTGGCCGAGCGCTTTGGCCGCGCCATCCTGGAGCTGGGCGGCAACAACGCCATGATCGTCACGCCCACGGCCGACCTGGAGCTGGCGGCGCGCGCCATCACCTTTGCCGCCGTCGGCACGGCCGGCCAGCGCTGCACCACGCTGCGGCGGCTGATCGTGCATGAGTCCGTGGCCGATGCGCTGCTGGCGCGCCTGGGGCAGATCTATCAGAGCATTGCCATCGGCGACCCGCTGCAGGAGGGCACCCTGGTCGGCCCGCTGATCGACCGCGCCGCGTTTGATGCCATGCAGCAGGCGCTGGCCCAGGCCCGGGCCGAGGGCGGCCAGGTGCTGGGCGGCGAACGCGTGCGCGAGGATCTGGGGCAGGAGGCCTGGTATGTGCGCCCGGCCCTGGTGCAGATGCCGCAGCAGTCCGCAGTGGTGCAGCACGAGACCTTCGCGCCCATCCTCTATGTGCTGCGCTACGACGGCGATACCGACATGGCCATCGCCCTGCAGAATGCTGTGCCCCAGGGTCTGTCGTCTGCCATCTTCACGCAGAGCCTGATGGATGCCGAGCGCTTCATGTCCGCTGCGGGCAGCGACTGCGGCATTGCCAACGTCAACATCGGCACCTCGGGCGCCGAGATCGGCGGCGCCTTCGGTGGCGAGAAGGAAACCGGCGGCGGGCGCGAGTCGGGATCGGACGCCTGGAAGGGCTATATGCGCCGCGCCACCAACACCATCAACTACAGCGGCGCGCTGCCGCTGGCGCAGGGCGTGCGTTTTGATGTGTGAGGCATAAAAAAGGCGGGTTTTGAATCAAAACCCGCCTTCAGGCGCATATGCGCTGCGCACGAAGCTATAGATATGATAGCTGTTTCGCGTTACAAAACCTCGCTGGCAAAGTCTGCCAGGCGCGAGCGCTCGCCACGCGCCAGCAGGATGTGGCCGCTGTGCGGCCAGCCCTTGAAGCGATCCACGGCGTAGGTCAGGCCCGAGCTGCCCTCGGTCAGGTAGGGCGTGTCGATCTGCGCCAGATTGCCCATGCAGATGATCTTGGTGCCGGGGCCGGCGCGCGTGATCAGGGTCTTCATCTGCTTCGGCGTCAGGTTCTGCGCCTCGTCGATGATGACGTACTTGTTCAGGAAGGTGCGCCCGCGCATGAAGTTCATGCTCTTGATCTTGATGCGGCTTCGGATCAGCTCGTTGGTCGCCGCGCGCCCCCACTCGCCGGCGTTGCCGCCGTCACCCTTGGCCAAAAATTCGAGGTTGTCGTCCAGCGCACCCATCCAGGGGCCCATCTTTTCCTCCTCGGTGCCGGGCAGAAAGCCTATGTCCTCGCCCACGCTCACCGTCGCGCGGGTCATGATGATCTCGGTATAGCGGCGCTCGTCCAGCACCTGGGTCAGGCCGGCGGCCAGGGCCATCAGCGTCTTGCCCGTGCCGGCCGTGCCGGTCAGGGTGACGAAGTCCACGTCGGGATCCATGAGCAGGTTCATGGCGAAGTTCTGCTCGCGGTTGCGCGTGTTCACGCCCCAGACGGCGTTCTTGGCCGAGCCGTAGTCCTTGAGCGTCTCCAGCACCGCCGTCTTGTCGCGGATCTCGGTCACGCGCGCGTACAGGCTGGGCTCGCCCGGTGCCTCGAAGTAGACGAACTGGTTGATCATCAGCTGTGCCACCACCGGCCCGCCGATGCGGTAGTACATGTGCACGCCGCTTTGCCAGCTCTCCACGTTCTTGCCGGCCTTGCTCCAGAAGTCCTGGGGCAGGGCCAGGCTGCCGGAG
The DNA here is from genome assembly GCA_018054745.1 of Alicycliphilus sp. Classification (GTDB taxonomy): domain Bacteria; phylum Pseudomonadota; class Gammaproteobacteria; order Burkholderiales; family Burkholderiaceae_C; genus Alicycliphilus; species Alicycliphilus limosus. The sequence continues at coordinate 13,672 of JAGPIX010000059.1, read as the reverse complement.
TACAGCAGGTCGCCATCCTCCAGCGTCTTGTCGTTCTGGTAGTCCTCGGCCGCCAGGCCCAGGGCGCGGGCCTTGACGCGCATGTTGATGTCCTTGGACACCAGCACCACCTCGCGCGGCGCGTGCAGCTTGCGCAGGGCCTCGACCACGCCCAGGATCTGGTTGTCGGCCTTGCCCTGGGGCAGGCTGGCCGGCAGCTGGTAGGACAGCGGGGCCGTCTGAAAGAACAGGCTGCCCGTGGCAGCGCGCTGGCCCGTCGCATCCAGCTTCAGGCCATGCGCCATGTCGGCCGCGCCATGGGCTGCGGCCAGCGCGTCCAGCGTGCGGCTGGCCTGGCGGCCGTTGCGTGCCACCTCGGTCATGCCCTTTTTGTGGGCGTCCAGTTCCTCGAGCACGATCATCGGCAGGAAGATGTCGTGCTCCTCGAAGCGGAACAGGCTGGTCGGGTCGTGCAGCAGCACATTGGTGTCGAGCACGAACATCTTTTTCGGGCCCGTGGCGCGGCGCTTGCGTGCTGCGCCGGCGGGTGCGGCGCGCAGCGGCATGACGTTGCTGGGCGTGGCGTCACTGCCATCGCTGGCGGGTTTGTCCGCTGCGGGCCGGCTGCGTGCCTGTGTGACGGGGGCGGGGCCGGTGATGGCCGGCTTGGCCGGGGCAGCGGCGACCGCAGGTGTTGCCGTGGCGGTGCCGGTGATGGCTGGGCCTGCCACGCTGCCGGCCTTGTTTTTGCTGGTGGCGCGCTTGCGCGTGGCGCTGGGCAATGTCTCTGTGTCGGCGCTGTTGGGTGCTTCTTCCCGGGGTGCTGCCAGACGGTAGGCATCGGGAGAGAGCAGGGCGGCGCGCTTGGTCGGGGCGGGGGGCAGGGGCATGGTGTGAAAGGCCTCGCTGGAGGGGCATTCAAAAAACACAAAGCCGCCTGGAGACCGAGGCGGCTTTGTGTGGAGAGGGGCAGGTAGCGTTTTTCAGCCGCATGAATTCATTATGCATGCCCCATGTGACGGCTCCGGGTCGTGTCGTACCGGGTTTACGCGGCCTTCTTGACGGGTGCCTTGATGGCCTTCACGGCCTTGAGTACCTCGTCCACATGGCCGGGCACCTTCAGGCCGCGCCATTCCTGCACCAGGATGCCCTCGGGATTGATGAGGAAGGTGCTGCGCTCTATGCCCTTGACCTTCTTGCCGTACATGATCTTGTTCTTGACCACGCCGAACATGTGGCACATCTTCTCTTCGGTGTCGGCAATGAGCTCGAAGGGCAGCTCCAGCTTCTCCTTGAAGTCGTCGTGCGACTTCATGTTGTCGCGCGACACGCCAAATACCACGGCACCGGCTTTTTCAAAGTCCTTGAACTTGTCACGGAATTGCATGGCCTCGGTGGTGCAACCCGGTGTATTGTCCTTGGGGTAGAAGTACAGAATCAGGATCTGGCCCTGGTGCGATACATTGGAAACCTTGATTCCGCCGGTCGCATTGGCTTCAAATTCGGGAAGGGGCTTGTTGACAACGATCGCCATGGCACTTCTATCTCACAGGTATTAGTCGACAAAAGTCGACGAAAAGCCGGGGGAGTGGGGTGGTGGACTCTAGGCATGGTGCCCCCGACCGCAACAGGCGATTTTACCCTGAAACCCCTTGTCGTGCCCGATATGCATGCCCGCGGGAGGGCATTGGCCGCTGGCGCGAGCGGCGCTGCCCGGCCGCCGGCGATCTACATACCCAGGGATTTGAGCAATGCCTCGGTGTCTGCGTCCGGATCGGGAAGGGCTGCCGTGGCCGTTGCCGCAGCCCCGGCGGCCTGGGCCATCAGGGCGTCGGGGTCGGGCGCATCCTGGGGCTCGAAATCGTAGAGCTTGATGAACTGCGTGCGGTCTATCGCCAGTTCCAGGTAGAAGATGTTGTTGTTGGCGGTGTAGAAGGAGACGCGGCGTGCCTCGGGCTGATCCAGATTGGCGTCCACGCTCAGCATCACCTGCTGGTTGATCACCAGCATCTTGGGCTGGTTTTGTGTGATGTGGGTCTGCAGCTCGCGCCGCACCTTGCCCGTGAAGTCGCCCACCACCTGGTTCATCAGCTCGCCCATGACGTTGCTCACCTCGTCCGAAGTGAAGGAGCTGGCCAGTTCTTCGCGTGCCATTCCCATGCTGAGCATGTAGCGCTCGTAGATCTCCATGGCAGCGGCGGCCGAAAAGTTGATGATGACCAGCCCGGAGAAGCCGCCATCGAACAGCACAAAGCAGCCAATGTCCGGTTTGAGGCAGGTCTTGGTGATGCGCTGCACCATGGCCGAGTAGTGCACCGGCCCTTGCGTGGCCACGGAAAGCACACGCGTGACGGAGTTGCACAGGGACAGCAGGATGTTCTCGGTGCCGAAAACGACGGGGGTGTTTGGGGGATTCATCGCTGTATCAGAGTGTAATCAAGCCGAGGCAATCTTTGGGTGGCCATGCGTTGATCTGGTGCGCCGCCGCAACATGGGAGCCCTGGATGTTCATAAAATTTGAACTAAAACAACAATTCGATTGAAACCAGGCGCATTGGTCCCCCCCTAAACTTCATAAGTCATTGATTTTTGAACCCTTGAAGGGGCAATGGCACAAAAGACCGACGATCCAGTTTCTTGTACGCATATTCCATGAGCCCTGTTACTACGCAACGCCCCGCACGCTATGGTGCCCCTGCTATCGCCCTGCATTGGGTGCTGGGGCTGGCCATCGTGGTCATGCTGGTCGCGGGCTGGTACATGACCGGGCTGCCGTTTTCGCCGCAGCGCCTCAAGCTTTACAACTGGCACAAGTGGGCGGGCATGGCGGTGCTGGCCTTGTCGGTGCTGCGCCTGGTGTGGCGTTTCATTCGCAGACCGCCCGCGTTGCCCGCAGACATGCAGGCGGCCATGCCGCGCTGGCAGCAGCGGGCACAACACGGTACGCACCACCTGATGTACGGCTTGTTCTTCATCGTCCCCTTGCTGGGTTGGGCATATAGCTCCGCGGCGGGTTTTCCGATTGTGTTTCTGGGCTGGCTGCCGTTGCCCGACTTTGTGCCCGTCAGCCCTGAATTGGCAGATGCCCTCAAGCCCTTGCATGGGTTGGCTGCCTATGCATTGGCGTTGCTGGTGGTGCTCCATGTGGCGGCGGCCGTGAAGCATCACTTCATTGACCGTGACGGCTTGATGGCACGCATGCTGCCTGGCCGCGGCTGATGCCCGCCTTCATCCAATAACGCACACAGGATTTTTGAATGACAACCATGGTTTTTTCCCGACACATGGCCTGGGCCCTGGCTGGCGCGGCCTGCCTGGCCACTGGCCCCGCTCTCGCTCAGCAAAAACTGATAGCCGAGAACAGCGAAATCGCCTTTGTCAGCAAGCAAATGGGCGTTCCCGTCGAGGGCCGGTTCAAGAAATTCGACGCACAGGTGGCGTTCGACCCTGCCAAGCCGGCAACGAGCAAGGTGGCTTTCACGGTGGATACCAGTAGCGCCACATTGGGTGTGCGTGAGACGGATGCCGAACTGCCGAAGGCCGTCTGGTTCAATGTGCCCAAGTTCCCTCAGGCCACCTTCGAGTCCACTGCCATCAAGGCGGTGGGCGCTGGCAGGTACGAGGTGGCGGGCAAGCTCAGCATCAAGGGGGCGGTGCATGATGTGCTGGTGCCCGTCACATTGACCCAGGCCGGTGCCAACACCACGGCCGCCGGCAGCTTTGTCATCAAGCGCCTGGCTTTCAAGATTGGCGAAAACGAATGGGCGGATACGTCCATGGTGGCCGATGACGTCCAGGTCAAATTCAAGCTGGCCTTGACCGGCGTGCCGAAACTTTGATTGCGACTTTTTCTCAACACGACTGTTCAAACAACTCTGGAGTACCGATTCATGCGTTCTGCCTTCCTCACCATTGCCGCTGCTGCATTGACCGCCACCGCCGTGCATGCCGAGCCTGCGACCTATGCCATTGACCCGACGCACACCTTTGCCACCTTTGAGATCGGGCACTTTGGCGCCAGCGTGAACCGCGGCCGCTTCGACAAGAAGGAGGGTTCGGTGCAGTTCGACAAGGCTGGCCGGGTGGGCAAGGTGGAGCTGACGTTCCACATCAACTCCATCAATACCGGCACGGCGCAGTTCGACAAACACCTGCAGAGTGCCGAAATTTTTGATGCCGCCAAGTTCCCCACGGCGCAGTTCGTCGGTGACAAGTTCACCTATGAGGGCGACAAGCTCACGGCTGTCTCGGGCAACCTGACGATCAAGGGCAAGACCCAGCCCGTGACCTTCAAGGCCAATCAGTTCGCCTGCTACGACAGCCCCATGCTCAAGCGCGAGGTTTGCGGTGGCGACTTTGAAACCACGATAGATCGCACGGCCTTTGGCGCGGACTATGGCGTGCAGTACGGTTTTCCGAAGAATGTGCGCATCGTGGCGCAGATCGAGGCCATCAAGCAGTAAGTACGGGATTGAGACCGCCTGAAAAAAAGGGCTGGCGCCGCGAGTGGCGCCAGCCCTTTTTGTTGTCAGTAATGGAGCTTACTGATTGCGCGTGGCGCTGTTGACCACGGCCAGGGCGGTCATGTTCAGCACGCGGCGCACGGTGGCAGCGGGCGTGAGGATATGGGCCGACGCTGAGGTGCCCATGAGCACGGGGCCCACGGTCACGCCACCGCTGGTCGTGGTTTTGAGTACGTTGTAGAGAATGTTGGCCGCGTCGATGTTCGGGCAGACCAGCAGGTTCGCTGGGGCGGTGAGCGTGGAATCCTGCAGGTAGGTGTTGCGCACCTTGGGCTCCAGCGCCGCGTCGCCGTGCAGTTCGCCATCGCATTCGATGTCGGGATGGCGCGCCACGAACAGGTCGCGCGCGGCGCGCATCTTGCGTGCCGAGGCACGCTTGGACGAGCCAAAGCTGGAGTGCGACAGGAATGCCACCTTCGGCGGGATGCCAAAGCGCTGCACCTCCTGCACGGCGGCCCAGGCGATGTCGGCCAGCTCCTCGGCGGTGGGGTCTTCGTTGACGTAGGTGTCGGTGATGAACAGTGTTCCGTTGTTGGGAGTCATCAGCGCGTTCAGCGCCGCGTATTGTTTGGCGTCCGGGGAGTGGCCCAGGATGTGGTGGATGCGCTCCAGATGCGTCTCGTAGGTGCCGACCAGGCCGCAGATCATGGCATCGGCGTCGCCCAGCTTCACCATCAGCGAGGCGATGATGGTGTTGGAGCGGCGCACGGCGGCCTTGGCCATCTCGGGCGTGGCGCCGTCGCGCTTCATGAGCTGGTAGTAGGTTTCCCAGTACTGGCGAAAGCGCGGGTCGTCCGAGGGGTCGCACACTTCCACATCCTTGCCAGGCTCCATGCGCAGGCCGGCCTTGGCGATGCGCGCGGCAATCACCGCCGGGCGACCGATGAGGATGGGGTGGGCCACGTTGTCGTCAATGGCGAACTGGGCGGCGCGCAGCGCGCGCTCGTCCTCGCCATCGGCGTAGGCAACGCGTTTTTGTGCCTTGGGCAGGGACTTGGCGGCATTGAACACCGGGCGCATCAGCATGCCGGTCTGGTAGACAAAGCGCGTCAGGCTGCTCCTGTAGGCATCCATGTCGGTGATGGGGCGGGAGGCCACACCGGACTCGAGCGCCGCCTGGGCCACGGCGGGGGCGATCTTCAGGATCAGGCGCGAGTCGAATGGCGTGGGGATCAGGTAGTCGGGGCCGAAGGCCAGCTCCTTGCCGGCGTAGGCGTTGGCGACTTCTTCGCTGATGTTTTCCTTGGCCAGCGCGGCGATCTGGCGCACGCAGGCGAGCTTCATGGCCTCGGTGATCTTGGTCGCGCCGCAGTCCAGTGCGCCGCGGAAGATGTAGGGGAAGCACAGGACGTTGTTGACCTGGTTGGGGTAGTCCGAGCGGCCGGTGGCGATGATGCAGTCGGGGCGTACGGCCTTGGCCAGCTCGGGACGGATCTCGGGCTCGGGATTGGCCAGTGCCAGGATGATGGGCTTGTCGGCCATGGTCTTGACCATCTCGGCGGTGAGCACGCCGGGGGCCGAGCAGCCCAGGAATACATCGGCGCCGTTGACCACATCGGCCAGGGTGCGCGCCTCGGTCTTTTGCGCGTAGCGCGCCTTGGAGGCATCCATGCCGCCGGGGCGGCCCTCGTAGATCACGCCCTTGGAATCGACCATGAAGACATGCTCGCGCTTCACACCCAGGCCCACCATCACGTCCACGCAGGCAATGGCCGCCGCGCCGGCGCCCGAGACGGCTACCTTGACCTGGTCGATCTGCTTGCCGACCAGCTCCAGGCCGTTGAGCAGGGCGCTGCTGGAGATGATGGCCGTGCCATGCTGGTCGTCATGGAACACGGGGATGTTCATGCGCTTGGACAGCTCCTGCTCGATGTAGAAGCATTCCGGCGCCTTGATGTCCTCCAGGTTGATCCCGCCCAGCGTGGGCTCCAGCGCGGCGACGATCTCGATGATCTTGTCCGGGTCGCGCGCGTCGAGCTCGATGTCGAACACATCCACGCCGGCGAACTTCTTGAACAGACAGCCCTTGCCTTCCATGACCGGCTTGCCGGCCAGCGGGCCTATGTCGCCCAGGCCCAGCACGGCCGTACCGTTGGTGATCACGCCCACCAGGTTGCCGCGCGAGGTGTAGTCAAACGCCTTGCTCGGGTCGGCCTGGATGTCCAGGCAGGGATAGGCCACGCCGGGCGAATAGGCCAGCGACAGGTCGCGCTGGTTGGACAGCGGCTTGGTAGGGGTGACGGAAATCTTGCCCTTGCTGGGGTTGCGGTGGTATTCCAGGGCGGCTTCGCGCAAGGCGACTTCGGCGGCGGACAGTGGCTGGTTCATACGAAATCCAATCAGTAGCAAAGGGACGGCGAATACGGGGCGAACAAGCTTACTGCAAGCGCGCCGGTATCGGCGGTGATTCACGGGTAAATAGTGCGCGACGCGGCGGTCGGCTCATACGCGCTGCGCGGGGCTCCGGGCCCCGCGCTGCATGGCCCTGTGCGGGCCGGGTCTGGCGTTGGGCGGTCAGTGCGCCTCGGCCTGCTTGGCGGCCTCGATGGCGGCGCGGGCGTCATGCTTGGCGCCATTGAAGAACACGTTCAGCGCCACGGCGGCCAGCGAGGACAGCAGGATGCCGGACTCGATCAGCGGGTGGATGGAATGCGGCATCCACTGGCGGAAGTTGGGCGCCACCAGCGGGATCATGCCCACGCCGATGGAGACGGCAACGATCATGGCGTTGTTGCGGTTGTGCTGGAAGTCCACCTTGGACAGGATGCGTATGCCGGTGGCGGCGACCATGCCGAACATCACCAGGCCGGCGCCGCCGAGCACCACGGTGGGCAGGGATTCGACCAGCGCCGCCATCTTGGGCAGCACGCCGAGAATGATCAGGATCACGCCACCGGCCACGCAGACCCAGCGGCTCTTGACGCCGGTGACCGCCACCAGGCCCACGTTCTGCGAGAAGCTGGTGTAGGGGAAGGTGTTGAAGATGCCGCCGATCAGTGTGCCCAGGCCATCGGTGCGCAGGCCGCGCTTGAGGTCTTCCTGCGAGATTTCCTTGTCGGTCATCTCGCCCAGGGCCAGGAACATGCCGGTGGATTCGATCATGACCACGATCATCACCAGGGTCATGGTCAGGATCAGGATGGGGTCGAAGACCGGCATGGCGATCTGGAACGGCAGCACGATGTCGAACCACTGCGCCTTGCCCACCTTGTGAAAGTCCATCAGGCCCATCGCGGCAGTGATGACGCCGCCCGCAGCAATGCCCAACAGCACCGAGATATTGGCCCAGAAGCCCTTGCCAAAGCGCGCGATGAGCAAGATGGTGAGCAGCACGATGCCGGAGATGCCCACGCCCGTCAGGTCGGCGTACTTGGGGTTGGGAATGGTGGGCACGATGGCAAAGCCCTTGGGCACCGGAGCCAGGGACGAGCCCGGCGCGCCGGCGGCGGCCTGGGCCTCGGCCAGCCATTTCAGGTGTTCCGGGTTGGGCACGGAGGGCGCAGTGGGGCCGACCGGGTTGCCAAAGATCCAGTTGATGCCGACGCGCATCAGGCTGATGCCGATGACCGCGATGATGGTGCCGGTGACCACCGGCGGAAAGAAGCGCAGCATGCGGCTCATCATGGGCGCGATCAGGATGGAAACCACGCCCGCGCCTATCACCGCGCCAAAGATCAGGCCCGCCCCGGCATGGCCGCCGGTGGCCTGCGCCATCGACACCATGGGCGCGACGGCGGCAAAGGTCACGCCCATCATCACCGGCAGCTTGATGCCAAACCACTGCGTGGCCCCCCAGGCCTGGATCAGTGTCACCAGGCCGCAGACGAACAGGTCGGCGGAGATCAGGTGCGCCACCTGTTCGGGCGGCAGGTTCAGCGCGCGTCCGACGATCAGCGGCACGGCGACGGCGCCGGCGTACATCACCAGCACATGTTGCAAACCCAGGGCCGTGAGGCGACCCAGGGGTAATGTCTCATCGACGGGGTGGACTGCGGTGGTCATGGGGGGCTGTCTCCAGGAATATGGGCGGGCTCAAGGGCTGATGGATGTGCTTGCATACGCGCGCGTCAGGTGGCAAGCGCTTTCGTATGGAAAAAGTGTATACACCCTATAAGCATTGTTGATTCGGTAGTAACCCGAAAGGCCGGCGTTCAAACCCCGGCTGTAGCTGCGGAGGGCACGGTTTGTTGCAACAAAAAAGCCCGCTGCAGCAGCGGGCTTGGTGATTGCGGATGGATAGCTGATCAGGCCATCAAGTCATGCAGCGCCCGTGCCACGACCTTGGTGGCGCGGCGCAGGTCTTCCAGCTGTACGCGCTCGTCGGCCCGCTTGGCGTGGCTCTCCAGCACGGTGCGCGGGCCGGCGCCGTAGATCACGCCGGGAATGCCGCGCTCCACGTACAGGCGCACGTCGGTGTACAGCGGCGTGCCCACGGCGGCGGGCTTTTCGCCAAACACCGCCTCGCCATGCTTCTGGATGGCGTCCACCAGCGGCGCGTTGCCGGGCAGCGGCGTCATGGCGTTGGCCAGCAGGATGCGCCTGATGTCGGTGCGCACGGCGTCCTGGCCCTGGTAGTCGCGCTGCTGGTTGAAGTCCTGCACCGCCTTGGCGATGACGGCGTGGATGCTGGCCTCGACCTCGGCCGGGTTTTCCTCGGGGATCATGCGGCGGTCGATCTTCAGCACCACCTTGCCGGGAATCACGTTGGTGTTGGTGCCGCCCTCGATGCGGCCGATGTTCAGGTAGGGGTGCTTGATGCCGGGCATGTTCGAGGTGACCTGCTGGTACTTCACGTTCTCGGCGTACAGCGCATTCATGATGGCCGTGGCGCCCTGCAGCGCGTCGACGCCCGTGTGCGGCACCGCGGCGTGGGCCATCTTGCCGTGCACCGTGACTTCCATCTGCAGGCAGCCGTTGTGTGCGGTGACGACCTCGTAGCTGAAGCCTGCGGCGATCATCAGGTCCGGCTTGGTCAGGCCTTGCTCCAGCAGCCAGCCGGGGCCGAGCAGGCCGCCAAACTCCTCGTCGTAGGTGAAGTGCAGCTCGATCGTGCCCTTGGTGGGCCTGGCCACGGCCTCGAGCGCGCGCACGGCGAAGGTGAAGGTGGAGAAGTCGCTCTTGCTCACGGCGGTGGCGCGGCCGTACATGGCGCCATCGACAATCTCGGCGCCGTAGGGGTCGTGGCTCCAGCCCTCGCCCGGGGGCACCACGTCGCCATGGGCGTTCAGCGCCACGGTGCGGCCACCGTTGCCGTAGGGGCGGCGCACGATGAGATTGGTGATCGACTCCATGCCATAGGCCTGCACCTCGGCCTGGGGCACGGCATGTTTCTCGGCCTCGAAGCCGTAGTCTTTGATGAGTTCGGCGGTGCGTTCGGCGTGCGGCGCGTTGTTGCCCGGTGGCGTGTCGGTGGGCACGCGCACCAGGGCCTGCAGGAACTGCACCTGCTCGTCGAAATGCTGGTCTATCCAGGCGTCCAGTTGTTGGTAGTTGCTCATGGGGACTGCTTTCTTCAGGCCTCTTGGGCCAGTTGGTTCAAGACATGGGTGAAGGCATCGACGGCCAGCTGCATGTCGTCGCTGGTCGTCGCCTCCAGCGGGTTGTGGCTGATGCCGCTGTTGATGCCGCGCGTGAACAGCATGGCCTGGGGCATGAGCTCGTGCAGCTTCATGGCGTCATGGCCGGCGCCGCTGGGCATGCGATACAGCGGCACGCCCAGGGCGGCGACGGCCTTTTCCCAGCGCTGCTGCCACTCGGGCGCGCTGGGCGCGGCGGCCGCGCGCATGGTTTCCTCCAGGCTGTAATGCACGAAGCGGCGCGCGCAGATGGCCTGCAGCTCGGCCTCTATGTCGTGCACCAGGCGGTCGCGCTGCGCGTTGGTGGGTGCGCGCAGATCCAGGCTGAAGCGGCAGCGCCCCGGCACCACGTTGATGGAGCCGCTGGGCACCTCCAGCTGGCCCACGGTGCCGACGCTGTCGCCGTCCTGGGCGGCGCGCTTTTCCACGTAGAGAATCAATTCGGCCACGGCGGCGGCGGCGTCGCGGCGCCGATCCATGGGCGTGGTGCCGGCGTGGCTGGCCATGCCGCACACCTCGCCGACGAAGCGCACGCTGCCGTTGATGGAGGTGACCACGCCCAGCGGGATGTCCAGCTCGTTGAGCACCGGGCCCTGCTCGATATGCACCTCGACAAAACCCAGGTAGTTGGCGGCCTCGCGCTTCAGCTTGGGGATGTCGTCCACGCACAGGCCGGCGTGCTGCATGGCCTGGCGCATGGTGATGCCGTCGGCGTCCTTCTGCTCCAGCCATTCGGCGCGGAAGTCGCCAACCAGCGCGCCCGAGCCCAGGAAGGTGGCCTTGTAGCGCTGGCCTTCTTCCTCGGCAAAGCCCACCACCTCGATGCCGAAGGGCAGGCGGCGGCCGGCGCGGTGCAGCTCGCGCACGCAGGCCATGGGCACGAAGATGCCGAGGCGCCCGTCGTACTTGCCGCCGTTCCTCACGGTGTCGTAGTGCGATCCGGTGAGCAGGTATTTGGCATCGGGCTGGGCGCCGTGGTAGCGGCCCACCACGTTGCCCACGGCGTCGATCTCGACCTCATCGAAGCCGCAATCGCGCATCCAGTGGCTGATGCGCTGGGCGCAGGCGCGGTGCGCGTCGGTCAGGTAGGTGACGGTCAGCTGGCCCTTCTCGGCGTAGCCCGGGTCGCTGTGCGTGCTGAGTTTTTCCTGCCAGTCCCAGACATCGTTGCCCAGCGTGGGGGCAAAGCCGAACTTGTCGTTCAGGCGGATCTCGACGATGCGGTGGATGTTGCGCAGCGCCTCGGCCAGCTCGAAATCGACCGGGTTCTCCAGCCGGCGCGCAAAGGTGTCGATGATTTCCTGCTTCGGCAAGCCTAGGCCGCGCGGGCCGCGCACGGCCAGGATGAAGGGGAAGCCGTGGCGCGCGTTGTAGTCGCTGTTGAGCTGCTGGATGCGGGCGAACTCTTCGGGCGTGCAGTCGGTCAGGCCGGCCTTGCTTTGCTCGTTGGTCGATTCCGCCGTCAGCGTCTTGCTGACCATGGCCTTGCCCGCCAGCTCCGGGTGGGCGCGCACCAGGGCCAGCTGCGCCTCGCGCGGGGCGGCGGCCAGCACCCGCACCATGGCGTGCTTGAGATGGGCGAGCGACGTGAAGGGGCGCTGCGCCAGCGCCTGCTCGGCGATCCAGGGCGTGTGCTCGTACAGGCCGTCGAGCATTTGCGTGGCCTCGGGCAAGGGCGCGCGGTTCAGTTGTTCCAGGGTCAAAGCCACGGTGTATCCTATTAAAATGATAGCTGTCAGCGTTTGATGGATAAGCGCTAGAGCCTGTTTTCTTTACAAAATTGGTGCGGGAAAGCGCTCTTTCCAGTGGCGCGCGATGTCGATGCGCCGGCAGATCCAGACCTTGTTGTGGCCCTGGATATGGTCCAGAAAGCGCTGCAGCGCGGTGATGCGTCCGGGCTTGCCCAGCAGGCGGCAGTGCATGCCTATGCTCATCATCTTGGGCGCGTTGTCGCCGGCCGGGTCGCCTTCGGCATACAGGGCGTCGAAGCTGTCCTTCATGTACTGAAAGAACGGGTCGGCGTGCGAGTAGCCCTGGGGCAGCGCAAAGCGCATGTCGTTCACGTCCAGCGTGTAGGGCACGATGAGCTGGTGCGCGGCGCTGCCGTCGGTCTTCTGGACCTTCATCCAGAACGGCAGGTCGTCGCCGTAGTAGTCGCTGTCGTACTCGAAGCCGCCATGGTCGGCCACCAGGCGGCGCGTGCGCGGGCTGTCGCGGCCCGTGTACCAGCCCAGCGGGCGGCTGCCGGTCAGACCCTGGATGATCTGCATGGCCTCCGCCATGTGGGCGCGCTCCACCTCCTCGGGCACGCCCTGGTAGTGGATCCATTTGAGGCCATGGCAGGCGATCTCGTGGCCCAGCTCGGTGAACGCGGCCGTCACATCGCGGTGTCTTTGCAGCGCCGTGGCGACGCCAAAGACGGTGAGCGGCAGGCCGCGGCGCTCGAACTCGCGCAGGATGCGCCACACGCCGGCACGCGAGCCGTATTCGTAGATGCCCTCCATGCTCATGTGGCGCTCGGGGTAGGCGGCCGGGTTGAACATTTCGGACAAAAACTGCTCGCTGGCGGCGTCGCCATGCAGCACGCAGTTCTCGCCGCCTTCCTCGTAGTTGAGGACAAACTGCACGGCCACGCGCGCCTGGCCCGGCCACTGGGGCTGCGGGGGCGTGCGGCCGTAGCCGATCAGGTCGCGGGGGTAGGGGGCAGTGGCGTCGTAGGTCATGGTGTTGGAGCGTGCTGCAGTTCTCAGGCAGAAAGGGCCATGGAAAGGTCGCTGGTCGGAACGTCGCGGTCGAAGGTCAGGCCCGCCTCGACGTTGTCCAGGTGCTGGCGCATGAGCTGCACGGCATGGTCGGCGTCGCCGCCGGCCAGCGCCTCGACGATGTCGGCATGCTCGTCGTGCGAATGCTCGGCGGCCACGTTGGACTGGTACATCAGCGTGATCAGGGCGCAGCGTGAGATCAGTTCGCCCAGCAGCTGGGCCAGCACCTCGTTGCCCATGAGCTCGGCCATGCGCACATGAAAGTCGCCCAGCAGCTCGGTGCGCTGGCCTACGTCCTCGCGCTCCATGGCCTTTTTCTCGGCGGCCACATGCTGGCGCAGGCTGCGGATCTTGGCCGGCGTGCTCTGGGCCATGAAGGCGCGCACCATCTCGGCCTCCAGCATGCGGCGCACGGCGAATACCTGGCGCGCCTCAGCCACCGAGGGCGTGGCCACGAATGCGCCGCGCGCCGGCTCCAGCTTGATGAGCCGGTTTTGCGACAGTTGGAACAAGGCCTGGCGCACCAGCGTGCGCGAGACGCCAAAGTGATCCGCCAGCTTTTGCTCGGCCAGCTTGGTGCCGGGCAACAGGCGGTGCTCCACGATGGCGCGGGTCAGGTTCTCGACGATGAAACTGGTGGTGGAGGTTTCCATGCACGCCATCATAGCCTTTGGCGACAGGAGTTGTATACAGTTTTTGTGGACGAATAAGGGAAAGTACGCCACCATTCAACCTTGAACCCGGCAATGCACTCATACAGGAGACAGCGCGCATGACCACAACCCCGTCCCGGCCCCTGCAGGATCCCCAGGCCTTCTTGCTCGATCTGTAC
>JAGPIX010000058.1 GCA_018054745.1 Alicycliphilus sp. | reverse complement strand
CGTCCATCTCGCGCTGAAAGCTTGCGCGCATGGCGCGGCGTGCGCCGTCGAGCAGCGTGCCGGCGTCACTGATGCGGCGCTCGCGCAATTTTTGATACTCGCGCATGCCGCTGGCGAAGATGCGCTCCATGGGACCGGCGCTCTTGGCGTTGTGCGCGGCAGCGGCGAACAGCTCGTTCAGGCTGGTGCCAGACCAAAAGTCGCGTTCGAAGTCCTCGTTCAGAGCCTTCACGCGCTTCAGCGCGAACAGCTTGCGGAAGATGGCGGCCCAGCTGGCCACGGAGACGGCGAGCAGCAGCAGCATCACCAGTTGCACCACCCAGCTGGCGCCCAGCACCAGGCTGAGCATGGACATGTCTTGGGAATTCATGATCGGGAAATTGCTTGCAAAACAGAATCAGGGATGCGCGCCGCGCGCATGCTGGTGCCATCGACCCAGCCTATGCGTATGCTGGCTTCGCACAGCAACTGGGGCTGGGCTGGCGTGGCTTGTGTTGTCAGGAAGGCCTGTTGTTCGATTGTCATGGATGCACGGCCACTGTCCTGGAGCCTGGCCGTAACAATCAGTTCATCGTCCAGCCGGGCCGGGCGCAGGTAGCGCAGGCGCGCGTCGGTTACGACAAACATGCCGCCGGTTTGTTCCCGCAACTGCTGCTGGCCCAAATCCAGCGCGCGCAGCCACTCGGTGCGCGCGCGCTCGAAGAACTTGAGGTAGTTGGCGTAGAACACGATGCCGCCGGCATCGGTGTCCTCCCAGTAGATGCGTACCGGCCACTCGAAAGCCATGCTGCGTCAGCCGATCAAACGCTGCAAACGGCTGACCGCCTCCTGCAGCTGGGCCATGGAGTTTGCGGTGGAAAAACGCACATGGCGCGCCGTGTCGGCCGTGCCGAAGTCGCGCCCCGGCGTGATGGCCAGATGGGCGCGGCGCATGAGCTCAAACGCGAAGTCCCAGCTGCCATCGACACCCAGCCTGTGCGCCACCTGCGTGCAGTCGGCCCAGGCATAGAAGGCGCCGTCGGGCATGACGGGCACGCTCAATCCGAGCTTGTTGAGTTCGGGAATGAAGTAGTCGCGCCGCGCCTTGAACTCGGCGCGCCGGCGCTCGTACTCGGCGATGCTCTCGGCCTCGAAGCAGGCCAGGGCGGCGTGTTGCGAGATGGTGGAGGCGCAGATGAACAGGTTTTGCGCCAGGCGCTCGACCACCGGCACCATGGCATCCGGCACCACCATCCAGCCCAGGCGCCAGCCGGTCATGTTGAAGTACTTGCTGAAGCTGTTGATGCTGATGATGTCGTCGCCCAGCGCCAGTGCGCTGTGGCTGTACTGCTCTTCATACGACAGGCCCAGGTAGATCTCATCGATGATGGTCAGGCCGCCCTTGGCGCGCACCACCTGGTGTATGGCGCGCAGCTCATCGGGGGCGATCGAAGTGCCCGTGGGGTTGGAAGGCGAGGCCAGCAAAACGCCGCGCGTTTTTTCTCCCCACGCCGCTTCGACCTTGGCGGCGCTGAGCTGAAAGCGTTCCTCGGCGGTGGTCGGGATCAGCACCGCCTTGCCCTCGGCCGCGCTCACGAAGTGGCGGTTGCAGGGGTAGCTGGGGTCGGGCATCAGGACCTCGTCGCCGGCGTCGATCAGCGCCAGGCAGGCCAGCTGCAGCGCGGCCGAGGCCCCGGCCGTGACCACGATGCGCCGCGCCGGCACATCGACGCCAAAGCGCGTGGCGTACCAGTCGCTGATGCGCTCGCGCAGCGGCTCCAGGCCCAGGGCGTTGGTGTACTGCGTCAGGCCGTCGCGTATCGCGCGCTCGGCCGCCTGTTGCACGAGCGGCGGGGCGGTGAAATCCGGCTCGCCGATGTTCAGGAAGATCATCGGCTCGCGCGTGCCGGCCACTTCGCGCGCCATTGCCTGCGCGGCCTTGGCCACTTCCATCACGTAAAAGGGTTCTATGCGCTCGGCGCGGGTGGAGAACTTCATGACACTGTGCCTGCCGCCGCCCAGGGCGCACGGGCTTGAGAGAAACAAAAGGGGCTCAGCTGGCCTTGCCGGCGGCCTTGTCGGCCTCGACCTCGGCGGCGCGCAGCTGCGGCGCCAGGCCGTTCAAGACGCCGTTGACGTACTTGTGGCCATCGGTGCCGCCGAATTCCTTGGCCAGCTCGATGCACTCGTTGATGACCACGCGCCAGGGCACGTCGGGGCAGTGCTGGAACTCGTACACGCCTATCCACATCACGGCATGCTCTATGGGCGAGATCTCGGCCAGCTTGCGGTCGAGCTGCGGCGTGATCAGCTCGTCCATGAACTGGGCGGTGGTGATGCAGCCGTGCAAGAGCGCGTCGTAATGCGCGGCATCGGCCTTGTGAAAGCCTGACAGGTCGCGCGTGAACAGGTCGATGGAGCTGGCGTCGTTGCCGCCCACCAGATGCTGGTACAGCGCCTGCAGGGCAAATTCACGGGCACGCGAGCGGGCCGACTTGGAGCCGGCCTTGCGCGCGCCTGTGCTGGTGGTGCCGGTGCGCGACTGGCGCGGGGGGCGCTTGGACGCGGGGGCCTCGCTCACTGCAGCTCCTCCAGCAGCCTGGCCATCTCCACGGCCACGCGGGCGGCGTCCACGCCCTTGTCGGTTTGGCGCGCGATGGCCTGCTCCAGGTTCTCGGTGGTCAGGATGGCGTTGGCGATCGGGATCTGGTAGTCAAGCCCCACGCGCGTCACGCCCGCGCCGGACTCGTTGGCCACCAGTTCGAAGTGGTAGGTCTCGCCGCGGATGATGCAGCCCAGGGCGATCAGCGCGTCGTACTCATCGCGCTCGGCCATGGCCTGCAGCGCCAGCGGCACCTCCAGTGCGCCGGGCACCAGCACATGGTGGATATGCGCCTCCTGCACGCCCAGCTTGATCAGCTCGGCGCGGCAGGCCGCGGCCAGGGTGTTGGTGATGCCTTCGTTGAAGCGGGCCTGAACCAGGCCGATGTGCAGTTCGCTGCCGTTGAGCTGCGCCGCCGTGCCTTTGTCTGCGTCAAACATGTCTTATTCCTTGGGGATGTAGCCGGTGATTTCCAAACCGTAGCCTGTCATGCTGGGCATGCGCCGGGGCTGGCCCATGAGCTGCATGCGCGCCACGCCGACCTCGCGCAGGATCTGCGCGCCCACGCCGTAGGTGCGCAAGTCCATGCGGCCGCGCTCGGGCGCCTGGGCGGCGCGCGCCTTGCCCTCGAACTGCTCGAGCAGTTGCTCGCCGGTTTCGCCGCAATTGAGCAGCACGGCCACGCCGCGGCCCTGGGCGGCGATGTGGCGCAGGCTGGCGTCCAGGCTCCAGGAATGCATGGCGCGGCTGGGCTCCAGCGTGTCCAGCACCGACAGCGGCTCGTGCACGCGCACCGGCACGCTGTCGGCCGCATCCCACTGTCCCATGACCAGCGCCAGGTGCACCGCCTGGCTGGGTTCGTCGCGGAAGGCATGGGCGGTGAACTCACCAAACGCCGTCTGCATGGGGCGCGAGCCCACCTTGTGCACCAGCGACTCGGTGCGGCTGCGGTATTCGATCAGGTCGGCGATGGTGCCAATCTTCAGGCCATGCTCGGCGGCAAACAGCTGCAGGTCGGGCAGGCGGGCCATGGTCCCGTCGTCCTTCATCACCTCGCAGATCACGGAAGACGGGCTGCAGCCGGCCATGGCGGCCAGGTCGCAGCCGGCTTCGGTGTGGCCGGCGCGCATCAGCACGCCGCCATCGACCGCCTGCAGCGGGAAGATATGGCCGGGCTGCACCAGGTCGGCAGCCTGGGCATTGGGTGCCACGGCGGCCTGCACGGTGCGCGCGCGGTCGGCGGCGCTGATGCCGGTGGTCACGCCCTCGGCGGCCTCGATGGAGACGGTGAAGGCGGTGCCCATCTTGGTGCCGTTGCGCGCCACCATGGGCGGCAGTTGCAGGCGCTCGCAGCGCTCGCGCGAGAGGGTCAGGCAGATCAGGCCGCGGCCGAAGCGGGCCATGAAGTTGATGGCCTCGGGCGTGACATGGTCGGCGGCGATGACCAGATCGCCTTCGTTCTCGCGATCTTCCTCATCGACGAGGATGACGATGCGCCCGGCGCGCATCTCGGCCACGATGTCTTGCACGGGCGAGATGGGGGCGGGCGTGAGGGGGGTGTTCATGCGGGGCCTTTGCGTAGTCCGTGCGCCCTGGGGCAGCGCGCGTTCCCCGGCGGGTGGGCCCCAAAGAACGGCGATGCGGCCGCGGGCCGCACGGGTGAGGGATGCGGTGATCCCGAAAGACGGCGATTTTAGTCCACGGCGTCAGATGGCGGAGGCTTCGAGCCGGATGTCGCTCATCGGATAGGCCACGCAGGGCAGCACGCAGCCCTCGGCCTTTTCCTCGGGCGACAGGCCGGGCCAGTCGATGGCGTAGCGCACCTCGCCGTCGGCCAGCATGCCGATGCAGGTGCGGCAGCTGCCGTTGCGGCAGGAGCTGGGCCAGTCGATGCCGCCTTGCTCCAGCGACAGCAGCAGGGGCTGCTCGGGCCAGGCATCGCACTGGGTGCCGTCATCGCCCACGCGGGCAATGAAAAAGGGTGGGGTCGTGTTTTCCATAGAAAATGCCTTCAACGCTTGTCGGGAAAGCGCAAATAGCTATCAAAATAATAGTAAAAAGAATCTAAGGGAGCTGCCTAAAAATTGGGCATTGCAGGTCTGGGCATTGCAAATCAGGCACTTAAGACCGCCATACAGCGCTTGTCCAAAGTTATCCCCAGGATTGTCCAATGGCCTGTGGAACAACTCCTGGCCAGGCTGCCTAAAAATTCATCATCGCAAGCAAAATCATTACAAATCAAATACTTGCAATCGCAGTACAGCGGTTGTTCAGGCTTATCCACATGTTTGTCCAGTGCCACCAGGGATAAGCTGGCTCAGGGTTCGCGCGCATCTTCAGTCGCGGTGCGGCTCAGGTTGGCTGGCACCGCCTCGCCCATGCGGCGCGCGCGGAACAGCGCGGCACGCATCAGGAAGATGTTGGTCACGGGGACGGTGACGGCCACGAACAGGGCGATCAGCAGCGCATGCACGGCCAGGCCTTCGCCCACCATGGAGAAGTACAGCAGCGTGGCATGCATGACGCACCAGCAGGCCATGGTGGCAATGATGGCCGGGGCATGCACGCGCTCGAAATAGCTTTTCAGGCGCAGCAGCCCGAGCGAGCCCAGAAAGGCAATCGCGGCACCGGCCAGCACCAGCAGCGAGACGCTGATGTCCAGCCACAGGGGCAGATCCTGGCCATTCACTCGATCACCTCGCCGCGCAGCAGGAACTTGGCCATGGCCGTGGAACTGGCAAAACCCAGCAGGGCGATGAGCATGGCGGCCTCGAAGTAATGCTGACTGCCGTAGTAGATGCCCAGCACCAGCATCAGCAGCATGCCGTTCAAATAGATGCAGTCCAGCGCCAGCACCCTGTCCTGCGCGGCCGGACCCTTGAGCAGGCGCACCAGGCACAGCACCATGGCCGCAACGAGCATAAACAGGGCGCTGGGCAAGGCCCACGCAAGCAGGGAGCCGGTCATTCGAAGATCTCCATCAGGGGGCGCTCGTAGCGCGTCTGTACATGCTGCACGATGGCCTCGCGGTCATGTACCTCCAGCACATGCAGCATGAGCATGGAGCGGTCGCGCGAGAGCTCGGCCCAGACCGTGCCGGGCGTGATGCAGACGATCATGGCCAGTACCGCCAGGCCGTTGGGGTCGCGCAGCTCAAGCGGTATCTTCACGAAGTCGGCGCTGTGGCGGCGCGTGCGCGGCAGCAGCAGAAAGCGCAGCACGGCGATGTTGGACTGGGTCGTATCCACCACCACCGTCCAGCACAGCCGCAGCACCGTGCCCAGGTGGCGCACGCGCACCTTTTGCGGGCGAAGTTCCTTGAACAGCACCGGCAACCCCAGGGCCAGCAGCAGGGCCAGCAGCAGGTGGCCGGGGCTGAGCGAGCGGTTGAGCAGCAGCCAGACCACAAACAGCCCGAACGAGACCAGCGGTGCGGGCAGGATTTTCTTCATCATGGCCGGGCCTCCTTTCCGGCGGGCCGGGCACTGTCGCCGGGGCCGGTCCGCGGCGGTGCGTTCAGCACGGCACGCACATAGCCGGCGGGGGCGTACAGCGCCCGGGCCGTGGCCGTGGTGAAGCGCATCACGCCCTCGGCCTGGACGGTCAGTACCACGCAGGCGGCCAGCAGCAACGCGATGGGAAGGCCTTCGAGCACATGCAGCTGCGGCCTGTCCCTCTCCGAGGCGGCCCAGAAATGGCGGATCCCGGACCGTGTCAGCGCCATCAGAGCCACCAGGCCCGTGCCAATCATCAGCGCCAGCAGCGTCCAGCCGGCCGGCCCGGGGCTGGTACCCGGCGCGGTGCCCAGGCCCTGCGGATCGAGCAGCGGGCCGAGCATGGCGAACTTGCCGATGAAGCCCGACAACGGCGGCAGCCCGGCGATCACCAGGGTGCTCATCAGATAGGCCAGGCCCATGAAGGCGGTGGCGGCCGGGATCACCCGGCCGACCAGCACCTGTTCTTCGTCATCCAGGTTCAGACCGGCGGTGGGCACGAGTTCTGCCGAAAGAAAGGGCGCGTCGTCGTCGTTTTCGTACGGGGCCAGGGTGGCGCCGTCGTTGCGCCAGCGCTCGGTCAGGTCGGCCAGCAGGAACAGCGCCGCCACGGCCAGCGTGGAGCTGGGCAGGTAGTACAGCAGGCCGGCCGTGAGCCGATCCTGGCCAAAGCCGGCTGCGGCCAGCAGCGTGCCCGACGACAGCACGGCCGCGTGGCTGGCCAGGTGCGTCAGGCGCTGCGAGCCCATCATGCCGATGGCGCCAAAGGCCATGGTGGCCATGCCGCCCAGGATCAGCCACAGGCCGCCAAACTGTGCCGAGGCCCCGGCATCGGCGCCAAACAGCAGCGACCACAGGCGCAGCAGCGCGTACAGCCCGACCTTGGTCATGAGCGCAAACAGCGCCCCCACCGGGGCCGTGGCCGCGCTGTAGGCGGGCACCAGCCAGAAGTTCAGCGGCCACAGGGCCGCCTTGATCAGAAAGGCCGTGGCCAATATGGCGGCCGCCGCGTGCAGCAGGCCCCGGTCGGCCGGCAACACCTGGGGCACGGCCCGGGCCAGGTCGGCCATGTTCAGCGTGCCGGTGAGGGCGTAGAGCATGGCCGCGCCGACCAGGAACAGCGACGAGGCCGCCAGGTTGATGGCGATGTAGTGCAGGCCAGACTGCACGCGCGCGCGCCCCGAGCCATGCAGCAGCAGGCCGTAGGAGGCGGCCAGCATGATCTCGAAGAACACGAACAGGTTGAACAGGTCGCCGGTGAGGAACGCTCCGGCCAGGCCCATCAGCTGGAACTGGAACAGCGCCTGGTAGAGCACGCCGGCACGCTGCCAGCGCGCGCCCGCGAACAGCACCGAACACAGGGCGACCAGGCTGGTCAGCAGCAGCATCAGCGCCGTCAGCCGGTCGAGCACCAGCACGATGCCAAACGGGGCCGGCCAGTTGCCCGGCAGGTACACGCCCATGCCCACCTCTGCGCCCTGGCGGTGCACCCATTGCAGCAAGGCAATCGACACCAGCAGGCCCACCAGCGTGGACACCAGGCTGACGCCGAACTTCAGGCGCTGCTGCTCCTCGCGCAGCAGCAACAACAGCGCGGCCGTGAACATGGGCAGCGCGATGGGCGCCAGCATCAGGTGCGGCATGAGCGCGCTGGTGACCTCAGACAGCCGGCTCATGGCATCTCCTGCGCATCGCGCGCCTGCGAGCCGTCTACATGATCGGTGCCGGATATGCCGCGTGCGGCCAGCAGCACCACCAGGAACAGCGCCGTCATGGCAAAGCCGATGACGATGGCGGTGAGTACCAGGGCCTGGGGCAGGGGGTCGGCGTAATGCTGCAGATCCTGCGCCACGCCGGGTAGCAGCACCGGCTCCTTGGCCAGGGCCAGGCCCAGGCGGCCCATGCTGAAGATGAACAGGTTCACCGCATAGGACAACAGGGACAGGCCCATGATGACCTGGAAGGTGCGCGGGCGCAGTAGCAGCCACACCCCCGAGCCGGTGAGCACGCCGATGGAGATGGCGAGGATGATTTCCATTCAGCGCGCCTCCCTGGCGTCGTCGTCATAGCTGACCACGGCCGCCATGGCCAGCTGCTGCTCTTCCAGCAGGCGCGCGTGGTAGCGGTGGCTGCGCACCGACTGGTGCGCAATGGCCGTGAGCATCATCAGCGTGGAGCCCACCACCAGCGCGAACACGCCGGCATCGAAGAACATGGCGCTGGCCAGATGCACCTGGCCGAGCAGCGGCAACTGGAGGTGGAACATATGGCTGGTCAGGAAGGGGTAGCCCACGGCCACGGCGCCCAGGCCCGTGCCCAGCGCCAGCAGCAGGCCGGTGGCGATCCAGCGGCGCGGGAAAACCGGCAGGTGCGCCTCCACCCATTCCGTGCCCGAGATCATGTACTGCAGCACCAGGCCCACGGAGAACACCAGGCCGGCGACGAAGCCGCCGCCCGGCTGGTCATGGCCGCGCAGGAACAGATAGCAGGCCACCAGGGCCGTGAACGGCAGCAGCAGGCGCACCAGCACGGCCGGCACCATCAGGTAGCCCACGGCCGTGTCCTGCGCGTGGCGTGGGTTCAGCAGGTCGGTCTGCAGGTCGGCGGGCAGGTTGCGCTGCTGCTCGGGCAGATCCATGGCCTCGCCGGCGGGGCGAAAGCGCCGCAGCAGTGCATACACGGTGAGGGCAACGATGCCCAGCACCACGATCTCGCCAAAGGTGTCGAAGCCGCGGAAGTCCACCAGCATCACGTTGACCACATTGGTGCCACCACCTTCGGTCAGCGCGCGCTCCAGGAAGAAGGTGGAGGTGCTTTGCGCAAACGGCCGGCTCAGCATGGCAAATGACAGCCAGGCCATGCCGCCGCCGGCCGCCAGCGCCAGCAGTAGATCGCGCAGGCGGCGCACGCGGGTCAGCGCGGTGCTGGCCGATGCCGCGGGCAGGCTTTCGTCGCGCTTGGGCAGCCAGCGCAGGCCCAGCAGGATGAGGATGGTGGTCACCACCTCCACCGCCAGCTGCGTGAGCGCCAGATCCGGCGCCGAGAACCATAGAAAGGTGATGCTGGTGCACAGGCCCGCGCCGCCCATCAGCGCCAGCGCCGCCAGCCGGTGGTACTTGGCCTGCCAGGCCGCCGCCACGGCGCACACATTGCCCAGCAGCCACACCAGCACAAACGCCGGCGATAGCGCCAGCGCGGCGCGCCCGCCCAGCCGCATGCTGCCCAGCCACAGTGGCAGGGCGCCGGCCACCAGGGTGAACAGCAGCAGCCACAGCATCTGCCACTGCAGCCGCCTGGTGGACAGCAGGCGCCGGCCCTTGCGCGCGGCCTGGGTGCACTTGGCGAGCAGGGCTTCAAAGACGCGCCTGCCGCTGATGAAGCGCATCAGCGGCGGCCCCCCGATGCGGCCGAGTCGGCGCAGGCTGCGCAGCGCCTGGTACAGCGCGGCGCCACCGATGAGGGCGACAAAGCTCATCAACAGGGGCGTGTTCAGGCCATGCCATAGCGCCAGGCTGAAGGCCGGCAGCTGGCCGCCCACCACGGGCAGCGCGGCGGCATCCAGAAAACGGCCTATCGACCAGGCTGGCAGCACGCCCACCACCAGGCAGGCGAGCACCAAGAGCTCCACCGGCACGCGCATCCAGTGGGGCGGCTCATGCGGCGCGTAGGGCAGGTCGGTTGCCGGCGGGCCCCAGAACACATCGACGATGAAGCGCAGCGAATAGGCCACGCTGAACATGCCGGCCACCGTGGCGCCCACCGGCAACAGTGTGGAGACCAGGGGCGAGGCGTCCAGGAACACGGTCTCGGCGAAGAACATTTCCTTGGACAGAAAACCGTTGAGCAGTGGCACGCCAGCCATGGCGGCGCTGGCCACCGTTGCCAGCGTGGCGGTGATGGGCATCATGCGGCGCAGGCCCGACAGGCGGTTGATGTCGCGTGTGCCGCTTTCATGGTCGATGATGCCCGCGGCCATGAAGAGCGACGCCTTGAAGGTCGCGTGGTTCATGATGTGGAACACGGCGGCCACGGCGGCCAGCGGGCTGTTCAGGCCCAGCAGCAGCGTGATCAGGCCCAGGTGCGAGATGGTGGAGTAGGCCAGCAGCCCCTTCAGATCGTCCTGGAACATGGCGGCGTAGCCGCCGATCAGCAGCGTGGCCAGGCCGGTGCCGCCCACCAGCCAGAACCAGGCCTCGGTATCACCCAGCACCGGCCACAGGCGCGCCAGCAGAAACACTCCCGCCTTGACCATGGTGGCCGAGTGCAGGTAGCTCGATACCGGCGTGGGCGCCGCCATGGCGTTGGGCAGCCAGAACTGGAAGGGGAACTGCGCGCTCTTGGTAAACGCCCCGAGCAGCACCAGCACCAGGGTGGCCAGGTAGAGCGGATGTGCACGCACCAGATCGCCCGCCGCCAGCACCTGGTCGAGGTCGTAGCTGCCGACGATATGGCCCAGGATGAGCATGCCGGCCAGCAGGCACAGGCCGCCCGTGCCCGTCACTGTTAGTGCCATGCGCGCGCCGCGGCGCGCATCCTCGCGGTGATGCCAGTAGCCGATCAGCAGGAAGGAAAACAGGCTGGTCAGCTCCCAGAAAAACACCAGC
Source organism: Alicycliphilus sp. (assembly GCA_018054745.1). Lineage (GTDB taxonomy): Bacteria > Pseudomonadota > Gammaproteobacteria > Burkholderiales > Burkholderiaceae_C > Alicycliphilus > Alicycliphilus limosus. The sequence goes on along the minus strand of JAGPIX010000058.1, from coordinate 6,740 downwards.
TGGATGATGTTGCCCGACAGCACCACCCCCACCATGGCGCCCATGAAGGCCAGGAAGAAGGAGAAAAAGCGCGGCACCGGGTCTTCGGGCGACATGTAGTAGCGCGCGTACAGCACCACCAGCGCGCCTATGCCGAACACCAGCATGCAGAACATCCAGGCAAAGCCGTCCAGGCGCAGGATCAGGTTCATGCCCAGGGTGGGAAGCCAGGCAATCTCCTGGCGCAGCACGCCGCCGCCGGCAATGTCGGGAAAGCTCAAGGCCGTCAGCAGCGCGCAGAGCAGCGCGATCACCCCCGCCAGCGTGGACTCGGCATTGCGCGCGTTGGCTGGCAACAGGGCCGCCAGCAGGCTGGCAAGAAAGGGGAGGGCGACGAGCAGAACCAGGGACATGAGCGCCTGATTCTAGGGGTAAGCGGTTTTCAAGATGCTATGGATACTTGAGCGGTAGCCGGCCATGGGATCGGGCCTGGCCGTGCCATCAAGCTCAATCGCGGGAATCCGTTCGTGCTGGCGGCGCTGTCTGCGGCGCTGCATAGGGTGCACCGTTGACCGTGAGCCCGTTGTCAGACAGGCGTGCAGCGGTTGCAGGGCCTATGCCCTTGACACGGGCAATCAGATCCGGCCAGTCCTGAAAGCGCTGCCTGGCACGCTCGACCAGGATGCGCGCGGTCAGCGCCGGGCCCAGTCCCTGGATGCCGTCCAGATCGGCCTCGCGCGCCTGGTTGATGTCCGTGCCGGCCAGCGCGGCGCCCAGGTGCAGCAGGGCGGCAAGACACAGGCTGTGGCGCAGGCGCATGGCGGCTCCTACAGCTCTTCCACGCGGCGCGCGGGGTAGCTGTCCCAGCTTTGGCAGCCCGGGCATTGCCAGAAATGCTGGCGCGCCTCGAAGCCGCAGGCGGCGCAGCGGTAGCGCGTGAGCGGCTTGGTGGCCTGCTCCAGCGCGCGCTGGATCTGCGGGTGGAACTGCTCCTGGCTGAGGGTCTCGCCAGCCAGCCATTTGCTGGCGGCCACCAGCGACGGCTCCTTGTCCAGGTGGCGCATATACCATGCGCGAGCGGCAGTGGCCGAGCCCTGCGTGGCGGCTTCCAGCGTCACCACGGCTTCGAGCAGATCCAGGGTCGGCATGTCCTCGTAATGCTGGCGCAGCAGGGCGCCGGCCTGTTCGGCCTGGCCGCTGGCAAGTGCCGCCTCCACCAGCAGCGGCGCCGCCAGGCCCAGGGCCGCCGGGGTGGTCTGGGCCAGGGTTTGCAGCGTTGACAGGGCTGCGTCGGCCTGGCCCATGCGTTGCTGCAGGCGCGCCAGCTCGATGCGCGGGCGTGCCGCCTGGGGGGCTGTGCTTGCAGCCTGCAGCAGCAGGGTCTGGGCGGCAGGCAGTTCGCCCCGGGCGCTGAGCGCCAGGGCCTGTTCGCACAGGTAGTGGGCCTGGCGCGTACTGAAATCGCCCTGACCGGCGCCTTGCATGCGCTGTGTGATGTCGGACGCCTGCTGCCAGTCGCGCGAACGTTCGTAGATGGCCAGCAGCGCCATGCGCGCCTGGGCCTCGAAGGGCGTGCCCTCCAGGCGGCGCAGCGCGTCCTCGGCGCGGTCGAGCAGGCCGGCCTTGAGGAAGTCCAGCGCCAGCGCATGCTGGGCACGCTCGCGGTCGGCGCGCGAGAGGTCGCCACGCGAGAGCAGGTGCTCGTGCACGCGCACGGCGCGGTTGTATTCGCCGCGGCGGCGAAACAGGTTGCCCAGCGCAAAGTGCAGCTCGGTGGTGTCCGGGTCGTTCTGTACGGCCTCGATAAAGGCGTCGATGGCCTGATCCTGCTGCTCGTTGAGCAGGTAGTTCAGACCCTTGAAATATGCCTTGGGTGCGCGCCGGTTTTCCTCGCGCAGCTGGCGCAGATCCAGGCGCGAGGCCAGCCAGCCCAGGCCAAAGGCCAGCGGCAGTCCGAGCAGCAGCCAGGTGAAGTCAAATTCCATCGATGGGCAGATGTGGGGCTACGGGCTCTGCCGCGGGGGCAGGAGGCGCGGGGGCGGCGCTGGGTGGGGGCGCTTCGGCCTGGGCCTGGCGTGCGGCGCTGCGGTGGCGCCACCAGCGCGGCACCATGCCCAGAACGCCCACGACCACCCCGAGCGCAAATGCCGACAGCACGATCAGCACGGCCGGCGCCGTCCACTGGGTGCCAAAGAAAAAATGCACCGTGGCGTCTTGCTGATTGTTCAGTGCGAAGGCAAAGAGGGTAAAAAAAATGGCTGCCTTGAGCAGCCACAGGAGGTATTTCATGCATCTCCCCAGTGGTGGGCGAGATTCTACGGGTAGCGTCACGGCATCGGAACGGCTTGTGCAATGCAAGATAAAAATATGGCTCTAGCGCTTGCTGGATAAGCGCAGGCAGCTACATTTTTTGATGTTTGTGGTTCAGGAGGCCTGGGGCGGTTGGTCGACGGACTCGCGCAGGGCCTTGCCGGGCTTGAAATGCGGTACGCGCTTTTCTGGGATCTGCACCGCCTCGCCGCTGCGCGGGTTGCGGCCCAGCCGTGGCGGTCGGTGACTCACCGAGAAGCTGCCAAAGCCGCGGATCTCGATGCGATGTCCGCGCACCAGGGCGTCGCCCACGGCGTCCAGAATGGTCTTGACGGCGGTTTCGGCGTCGCGCTGGGTCAGCTGCTTAAAGCGTGCGGCCAGTTCTTCGACAAGATCGGATCGGGTCATGGTGTCTAGGCAGGTTTAAAAAACAACGGGCGCTCATCGGCGCCCGTCATGTTAGCCGCTGGCGTGCAGGCCAGCGGCTCGCTCCAGGGATTACTTGTCGGAGTTGTCCAGCTTGGCGCGCAGCAGGGCGCCCAGGCTGGTCGTGCCGGCATTTTCCTTGGCGGACTGGGCCGACAGGTGAGCCATGGCTTCCTGCTGGTCGGCCTGGTCCTTGGCCTTGATGGACAGCTGGATGTTGCGGGTCTTGCGATCCACATTCACCACCACGGCCGTCACTTCGTCGCCTTCCTTGAGCACGTTGCGGGCGTCTTCCACGCGGTCGCGGGAGATTTCCGATGCGCGCAGGTAGCCGACGATGTCTTCACCCAGATCGATCTCGGCGCCGCGGGCGTCCACGGTCTTGACCTTGCCGGTCACCGTCTGCCCCTTGTCGTTCACCGTCACGAAGGTCGTGAACGGGTCGCTGTCGAGCTGCTTGATGCCCAGGGAGATGCGCTCGCGGTCCACGTCCACGGCCAGCACGATGGCTTCGACTTCCTGGCCCTTCTTGTAGCTGCGCACGGCGGCTTCGCCGGTTTCATTCCAGGACAGGTCGGACAGGTGCACCAGGCCGTCGATGCCGGCGGCCAGACCCACGAACACACCAAAGTCGGTGATCGACTTGATCGGACCCTTGACGCGGTCGCCGCGCTTGGTGTTCTGGGCAAATTCCTGCCAGGGGTTGGCGCGGCACTGCTTCATGCCCAGGGAGATGCGGCGCTTGTCTTCGTCGATCTCCAGCACCATGACCTCGACCTCGTCGCCCAGGCTGACCAGCTTGTTGGGGGCCACGTTCTTGTTGGTCCAGTCCATCTCGGAGACGTGCACCAGGCCTTCGATGCCGGGCTCGAGCTCGACGAAGGCGCCGTAGTCGGCGATGTTGGTGACCTTGCCGAACAGGCGCGTGGCCGACGGATAGCGGCGCGAGACGCCCATCCAGGGGTCGTCGCCCATTTGCTTCAGGCCCAGGCTGACACGGTTCTTCTCGGTGTCGAACTTGAGGATCTTGGCCATGATTTCCTGGCCGGCGGTGACCACCTCGGAGGGGTGGCGCACGCGGCGCCATGCCATGTCGGTGATGTGCAGCAGGCCGTCGATGCCGCCCAGATCCACGAAAGCACCGTATTCGGTGATGTTCTTGACCACGCCATTGACGATGGCGCCTTCGCGCAGCGTCTCCATCAGCTTGGCGCGCTCTTCGCCCATGGAGGCTTCCACCACGGCGCGGCGGCTCAGCACCACGTTGTTGCGCTTGCGGTCGAGCTTGATGACCTTGAATTCCAGGGTCTTGTTCTCGTAGGGGGTCAGGTCCTTGACCGGGCGCGTGTCGATCAGCGAGCCGGGCAGGAAGGCGCGGATGCCGTTGACCAGAACGGTCAGGCCGCCCTTGACCTTGCCGCTGGTGGTGCCGGTGACGAATTCGCCGGATTCCAGGGCCTTTTCCAGGCTCAGCCAGGAGGCCAGGCGCTTGGCGGTGTCGCGCGAGAGGATGGTGTCGCCGTAGCCGTTTTCGATGGAGCCGATGGCCACGGACACGAAGTCGCCCACCTGGACTTCGATTTCGCCCTGGTCGTTCTTGAATTCGTCGATTGGCACGTAGGCTTCGGACTTCAGGCCAGCGTTCACGACGACGAAGTTGTGCTCAACGCGCACGACTTCGGCGGTGATGACCTCGCCAGGACGCATTTCGGTGCGTTGCAGCGATTCTTCAAACAGGGCGGCAAAAGATTCGGACATGTGTTTCCTTGTCCGCACCACAGGGTTTACGGCTGCACCATTGCGGCCGTTTCTAAGACTATGGGCGGAGGGTGGTGGCTAGGGTCGCCACGGGGTAAAAGGTCAAAAAACCACACCACCAATGCGTCTGACGGCGCGAAAGGGGCGGTGTGGGCCGGTTGTTCAGCCTGCCGCCCGAGAGGCGAAAGGCTGGCGCTCCTGCCACCAGTGCAAAACCTGGTTCACGGTCTCGTCGATCGTGAGCGCGGAGTTGTCCAGAGGCAAAGCGTCTTGCGCAGGCTTGAGCGGTGCGGCGCTGCGGTTTTGATCGCGAGCGTCGCGTGCCTCAAGGTCTGCGCGAAGGTCGAAGATATTAGCCGAAATCCCCTTGGAAATCAACTGTTTGTAGCGCCGGTCGGCGCGGCAGGCGGCGCTGGCGGTCATGAAGACCTTCAGCGGCGCCGTGGGGAAGATCACGGTGCCCATGTCGCGCCCGTCGGCCACCAGGCCCGGCAGGCGGGCAAAGCTGTGTTGCAGCGCGATGAGCGCCTTGCGCACCAGGGGCAGGGCGGAGACGCGCGAGGCGTTCATGCCGGCCTCTTCGGTACGAATGGCTTCGCTCACGTCCTCGTCGCCCAGCCAGATACGGCTGCCTGCGAAGCGCACCGGCAGCTGCCGCGCCAGCTGCGCGATGGCGGCTTCGTTTTCGGCGCTGATAGGGATGCCGGCCCGCACCGCCGCCAAGGCCGTGACGCGGTAGAGCGCGCCCGAGTCGAGAAAGTGATAGCCCAGCCGCTCGGCCACGGCGGCCGCCACCGTGCCCTTGCCCGAGGCCGTGGGCCCGTCGATGCAGATTACCGGGAGCTGCGCCGCGTCGGCCTGGGCTAGCGAAAACAGTGCCTCGAAGTAATCAGGGAAGGTCTTGGCCACGCATTTCGGGTCTTCGATGCGCACCGGCAGGCGCGCCGGGTTGAAGGCCGCGAGCGAGAAGCACATGGCCACGCGGTGGTCGTCGTAGGTGTGGATGCTGGCGGCGCGCCAGTCGCGCGCCGTGGCCGGAGGCGTGACGCGCAGGTAGTCCGCGCCTTCCTCGACGCTGGCGCCGAGCTTGGTCAGCTCGATGGCCATGGCCGCCAGGCGGTCGGTTTCCTTGACGCGCCAGCTGGCGATGTTGGTCAGCTCGGTCGTGCCCTCGGCGTACAGCGCCATCGCGGCCAGCGTCATCGCCGCGTCGGGGATATGGTTGCAGTCCAGGCTGATGGCCTTGAGCGGCCAGCTGCCGCGCGTGATGTGCAGCCAGTTCGGCCCGCCGGTGATCTGCGCACCCATGGCGCGCGCGGCCTCGACGAAGCGGATGTCGCCCTGGATGGAATCCAGGCCCACGCCTTCAATTTTTATGCCATTTTGGCCATTTGCGCCCGCTGCAATTGCGCCTAAAGCTATGAAATAACTAGCAGATGAGGCATCTGCCTCGACATGGATGCTGCCCGGCGACTGGTAGCGGCTGCCGGCCGGGATGACAAAGCGCTGCCAGTTGTCGTGCCGCACGGCAATGCCAAAGCGCGCCAGCAACTCTAGCGTGATGTGGATGTAGGGCCTGGAGATCAGCTCGCCCACCACCTCGATCACCACGTCCTGCTTTATGGCCACCAGCGGCAGTGCCATCAGCAGGGCGGTGAGGAACTGGCTGGAGACATCGCCGCGCACGCGTATCGGCGCCTGCAGCTGCAGCGGCGGCAGACCGGCGCCATGCGCTATGCGTAGCGGCGGATAGCCGTCGTTGCCCAGATAGTCGATGTGGCAGCCGAGCTGGCGCAGCGCATCGACCAGATCGCCAATCGGGCGCTCGTGCATGCGCGGCACGCCAGACAGCTCGTATTCGCCGCCCAGCAGCGCCAGCGCCGCGCTCAAAGGGCGCATGGCCGTGCCGGCGTTGCCCATGAACAGCCGTGCCGGCGAGCGTGGCGCGGCGCCACCCAGGCCGGTGATGCGCACCAGGCCGTTGCCGGCCTCGTCCACCGTGCAGCCGAGCTCACGCAGCGCGTCCAGCATCACGCGCGTGTCGTCGCTGGCCAGCAGGTCATGCACTTCGGTCGTCCCCTGGCTCAGGGCGGCCAGCAGCAGCACCCGGTTGGAGATGCTTTTGGAGCCGGGCAGCTGCACGCTGCCCGCCGCGCCCACCAGGGGCGGCAGGTCGAGAAATGGGGTGGCAAACATCAGGCGTCCTTGTGGCCGCGCTGCGCGCCCATGCGCCAGTGGGCGCGGGTGTGGCTGGCCAGGGTGATCAG
>JAGPIX010000171.1 GCA_018054745.1 Alicycliphilus sp. | reverse complement strand
CTACTTCTTCAAGGGCAAGCAATACCTGCGCTACGACGTGGTGGCCGACCATGTCGATCCCGGCTACCCGCGCCCCATCGCCGGCAACTGGCCCGGCATGTGGCCCGAGAAGATAGACGCCGCCATCTGCTGGCCCGGCAACGGCAAGGCCTATTTCTTCAAGGGCGACCAGTACCTGCGCTACGACATCGCCGGCGACAAGACCGATGCCGGCTACCCCAGGCCGATTGCCGGCAACTGGCCGGGCTTCCCGGCCGACTTTGCCGCCGGCGTGCAGGCCGCCGCCGTGTGGAACAACGGCAAGGCCTACTTCTTCAAGGGCAGCCAGTACCTGCGCTACGACATCGCCGCCGACAAGGTGGATGCCGGCTACCCCAAGCCGATTGCCGGCAACTGGCCGGGTTTCTGGCCCGGGGGGCTGGATGCCTGATGGGCCACCGGGGCCCTTCGGGCCCGTGCTTGACGCGGCGCCATGGCCCGACGCACAGCCGGCGCCCGCCGCGCCCTGGTCGCGCACCGAGGACGCCCTGCCGCCCGAGATCGCGCGCATTGCCGAGGGCGCGGTCACCCTGTTCAAGGGCGGGCTGATGAACGCCGGCCGGCAGACCTGGTACGCACTCGATCTGCAGCGCCGCTGCTTTCTGGCCGTGCTGCGCCAAAGCGGTGCCGGCCTGGCCCCGCGGCCCGGCGCCAGGCCGGTGGCCACATGCCCGGCGGCCACCGAATCACTGCACCAGGCGAGCGCCAGCGCCGCGCAGTGCCAGGCCTTTGCTGCGCTGGCGCAGCGCCTGCTGGCCTGTGCCGACGCACAGGACGGCCAGCCCGAGCCCCTGCCCCAGGGCCCGCTGCGCCGCAGCCTGCTGCTGCTGCACCAGGGGCAGGCGCTGGCGCTGCCGGGCGGGGCCGCCGCGCAAGCGCTGCGCGCCGAGATCATCTGGCTGATCCAGCAGCCGCTGCAGCAGGAGCTGCTGGGGCCCGATCCACATGCCGGCGCTTGACGCGCGCCAAGCCCGGTAGGACACTCGTTAGTCACGACTTACTGTCGTGCAACGATCAGAACCATGTGCATCCTGCCCTTGCTGGCCATGGATTCGCAGCCGGTTTCGGGATCTGACCTTGAAGGAGCATGAAGCAGGCATTCATCGCGCTGGTCACTACAGGCAGTCCCCCCTCGTAGCCGATTGGCGCCCACTTCAGCGAGGTAAATCATCATGGCAACCAGACGCAAAACCGAAGGCGGATCGACGGGTGCTGGCGGCGCCGACCCCTGTGAATGCCGCGCCGGCCCGCTGGCGGGCACGGCCTTCGTGGGCTTCAGGGGGCTGCATGGGGCCACGGGCAAGTGGCTGCACTATGCCGATGTCGATGGCCAGGCCATCTTCGAGGGCGACATCGTGCTTGGCAGCGTGGCCGACATGCAGGCCGACGAATCCGGCAACCCGGTGCTGTTCTCGGTGGGCATCACCAGCCCGGACGGCGTGCAGTTCCGCTGGGCCGGCGGCCGCGTGCCCTATGAGGTGGACCCGGCGCTGCCCAACCAGGCGCGCATCACCGATGCCATTGCGCATTGGGAGTCCAACACCGTGATCCGCTTCGTGCTGCGCACGGCGGCCAACGCCGCGCAGCACCCGGACTATGTGCGCTTCGTGCCCGGCGGCGGCTGCTCCTCGCATGTGGGGCGGCGCGGCGGCATGCAGGCCATCACGCTGGGCGCGGGCTGCACCACCGGCAACACCATCCACGAGATCGGCCACGCCGTGGGCCTGTGGCATGAGCAAAGCCGCGAGGACCGCGACCAGTTCGTGCAGGTCAACTGGGCCAACATCGACCCGGCGATGCAGCATAACTTCAACCAGCACATACAGGACGGCGACGACCTGGGCGCCTACGACTTCGGCTCCATCATGCATTACCCGGGCACGGCCTTTTCCATCAACGGCCAGCCCACCCTGGTGCCGCGCGTGGCCCTGCCGCCGGGCGTGGTGATGGGGCAGCGCACCGGCCTGTCGGCCGGTGACATTGCCGGCGTGCTGGCCATGTACCCCAATGTGCGGCCGACGATCAAGGAGGTGGGCAAGGACCCCATCCGCGACACCATCAAGGAGGTGCGCAAGGACGTCATCCGCGACACCATCAAGGAGGTGCGCAAGGACCCCATCCAGGACACCGTCAAGGAGGTGCGCAAGGATCCCATCCGCGACACGGCCAAGGAGCTGCGCAAGGACCCCATCACCGACCCGATCACGGTCAAGGAGGTCGGCCGCGACCCCATAGGCCCGATAGGCCCGGGCCCGGTGATCAATCCGGCCATTCGCGATTACTCCGCCCCCTTCGTGCTGGCCGGCGCCAGCCGCCAGCCGCTGGGCAACGACCTTGGCGGCGGGCTGGGCGATGCGCTGCAGCAGGCCGCCGCGCAGGTCGATCAGCTGGCCGCGGCCCACGAAGAGGCCCAGGCCATGGCCGACGCCCTGGCGCAAGAGCTGGAGCAGGCCGTGGCGCAATGGCAGGCGCTGGGGGGTGAGGGCGGCGCATGATCCTGGTCGTCTCCTACCCGGGCGAGGAGCACACCGACGCCGTCTGCGCGCGCCTGGCCGCCGCGGGCGAGCCGGTGCACCGGCTGAATCTGGCCGACTTTCCCGCCCGGCTGCCGCTGGCCTGCGCCTGGACTAGCCAGGCGGCGCCGGCGCTGCGGCTGCTGGGCGCAGAGCCCATCGACCTGGCGGCGGTGGACGCCGTCTGGTGGCGGCGCGTGCAGCCGTTCGAGATCGACCCCGGCATTGGCCCGGCAGACCGCCGGCAGTTCGTGCACAGCGAGACCGAGCAGGCCGTGCTGGGCATGCTCGACTCCATCGACGCGCCCTGGATCAACCCGCGCCTGGCCGACGACGCCGCGCACCGCAAGCCGCTGCAGTGGACGCAGGCCGCCGCCGTCGGCCTGACGCTGCCGCCCACCTGCGTGACCACCGCGCCCGACGAGGCGCGCGCCTTCTGCGCCGCGCACCACAGCGCCGGCGTGGTGTTCAAGCCCTTCCTGGCCAGCATTGCCGACTGGCGCGAGACACGCCTGGTGGAGGCCGAAGACCTGGCGCGGCTGGAGCTGGTGCGGCTGGCGCCGGTGATCTTCCAGCGCCGCATACAGGGTGTGGATTTGCGCGTCACGGTGATAGGCGATGCCCTCTTTGCCGCCGAGATCGACGCGCGCGACAGCAGCTACCCCGTGGACATGCGCATGGTCATAGGCGAGGCAAAAATCCGCGCCGTGGACCTACCGCCGGCACTGAGCCAGCGGCTGCTGGCGCTGATGCGCCGGCTGGGGCTGGTCTACGGCGCCATCGACCTGAAGCAGGACGAGCACGGCGACTACTACTTTCTGGAGGTCAACCCCGCCGGCCAATGGCAGTTCGTAGAATCGCGCGCCGGCCTGCCCATCACCCAGGCCCATGCCGACGCCCTGCGCCGCATGGCCAGCGCGCAGCGCCGGCGCCGCGGCAAAACAGCCAGAAGCACCCAAGACCATGCAACACCTTGAAGGCCAGGTCATCTGGCCCGCCGACACCGCCAGCGACGGCGCCGGGCTCACCCTCACCCTCACCGTGCAGTTGCGCGACGTGGCGCTGCAGGACATCGCCGCGCCCCTGGTGGCCGAACATGTCGCCCCGGTTGCGGCCCCCGCCGCCGGCCAGGCCAGCGCCTTCCGGCTCGCCTGGCGTGCCCCCGCCGCCGCACCCGGCCAGGGCGCGCCCCAGCTGGCCCTGCAGGCACGCGTGGTGGACGGCAGCGGCCGCCTGCGCTACATCAGCACCGAGCATGTCGCCGCCGCTCCGGGCGCCAGGATCAGGCTGCAGCGGGTGGGGTGAAGCGACTTGGCCCCGTAACAATGGATCCGGCAACCAAGCGCTGACCGTCATCCAGGCGACTCCGCAACCAAGCGTTGACCGTCATCCCGGCGCAGGCCGGGATCCAGGGATGCCCTTGGCCAGCCTGGATGCCGGATGCTGGATCCCGGCCTGCGCCGGGATGACGACAGCCAACGACCGCTACTTGCCGGATCAAAAGGCTTGTTCCTCGGGCGCCAGATCGATTTTTCTGGCGGCCTACTCCTCCCAGAACGCCTCGATCAAATCGCCCTCGGCGTCCAGCAGCCACCATTCGATCACCACGTCGCGCTGGCCCATGCCCAGCAGCCCGAGGAGGCCGCGCGGGGCGCCGCGGCGCGGGCAGCGCCACAGCTGGTCGCCCGGCTGCATGCGCGCCAGCACGGCGCGGCGCAGGTCGGGATGCACCTCGGGGCCGTGGACATCGACCAGGCGGTCCTGGCCGTCGCCGATCTCGGCGGGCGTTGCGGGGCGGGGGCGGCTCATGGGGCGTCTGCGGTGCGGCTGCGCTCGTGGTTCAGCGCCAGCAGGCGGCGCAGGATTTCGTCGTCGGGCATGTCGGCGCGCCAGTCCTGCCAGCCGTAGGCCGCGGCCACGGCAGCGTCCAGTTGCGCGTGGGCCTGGGCCAGCCAGGCGGGGCGCTGGTTGTAGAGGTTGGTCAGGGTGCGTTTTTGCAGGGCCTTGGCGTCGGCTTCGCTCAGGTTGGGGCGCGGCTCGATGCGGTCGGGGTAGGGCGAGGCGTCCATGCCCAGCGGCACGGCCTCAGGCACGGCCCGTGTCCACTCGGGCGGGTTGAGCCAGTTGCGGCGCAGCTGGTCCAGGCGCTGGGCGGCCTGGGCGATGGTGCTGGCGGCGGCGCGTGCGTCTATGTTTTTGATAGCTGTTTGCGCTTGCTGGGTGGGCGCTAGCGGCATTTTTTGCTTGAAATCTTCCGCCAGGCCGGAGGGGATCAGCGCGCCGCCCTCCAGGGCCTCGGTGCGCTGGTGGGCCGTGTCCGCGGGGGTCAGGCCGGCGGGGAAGGGGAAGGTTTCGAAGCAGGTGGTGGGTGTGTAGCGCGGCCGGTCTTCCAGCGAGGTGCCCATGCGCAGCGACCAGAGTTCGTGCATGCGGCTGTGCAGGATGCCGAAGGTGGTGTCGTCGGCGCGGGCCGTGAGCACCAATTGGCCGTCAATGA
>JAGPIX010000057.1 GCA_018054745.1 Alicycliphilus sp. | reverse complement strand
CCAGGTTGCGCAGCTCCAGCAGGTCACGCGTGACATGGAAATGGGCGTAGAACTCATGGATCTCGCCCTTGAGCAGCGCGATGCGGTGCGCCGCGCGCTCCAGCCGCTTGTTGGTGCGCACTATGCCGACGTAGTCCCACATGAAGCGGCGCAGCTCGTCCCAGTTGTGCGAGATGACGACCGATTCGTCGGCGTCGCCCACGCGGCTGTCGTCCCAGGGGGGCAGGGCGGGCGACTTGGCGGGCTGCGCCTGGGTGATGTAGCTGCACGCGGCGCGCGCGAACACCAGGCATTCCAGCAGCGAGTTGCTGGCCAGGCGGTTGGCGCCGTGCAGGCCGGTGTAGGCCACCTCGCCCACGGCCAGCAGGCCCGCCAGGTCGGTGCGGCCCGACAGGTCGGTGAGCACGCCGCCGCAGGTGAAATGCGCAGTGGGCACGACGGGGATCGGCTCCCGGGTGATGTCTATGCCGAGGGCTGCGCAATGGGCCAGGATGTTGGGGAAATGCTCGCGCAGAAACTCCGGGCTCTGGTGCGAGATGTCCAGGTGCACGCAATCGAGGCCGTGTTTCTTCATCTCGAAGTCGATGGCGCGCGCCACCACGTCGCGCGGGGCCAGCTCGGCACGCGCATCGTGCGCGGGCATGAAGCGCGTGCCATCGGGCAGCTTGAGTTGCCCGCCCTCGCCGCGCACGGCCTCGCTGATCAGAAAGGATTTCTCGTGCGGGTGGTACAGGCCCGTGGGGTGGAACTGCACGAACTCCATGTTGCCCACGCGGCAGCCCGCGCGCCAGGCCGCGGCAATGCCATCGCCCGTGGCGGTGTCGGGGTTGGTGGTGTAGAGGTAGACCTTGCCCGCGCCGCCGGTCGCCAGGATGGTGTGCGGCGCGCGGAAGGTGACCACGCTGTCACTGGCCTGGTCCAGCGCGTACAGGCCCACGCAGCGTGGCTGGCCGGCCAGGCCCAGCTTGGCGGTGGTGATCAGGTCCACCAGCGTGTGCTGCTCGAACACCGTGATGCCGGGCGTGGCGCGCACCACCTCGGTGAGTGTCTTTTGCACCGCCGCGCCGGTGGCGTCGGTGGCATGCACGATGCGCCGCGCGCTGTGCCCACCCTCGCGCGTCAGGTGCAGGCCGCTGCCCTCCAGCGTGAAGGGCACGCCCAGGGCGCGCAGCCAGCCTATGGCGGCGGGTGCGTTCTCGACCACGAAGCGGGTGGTGGCCATGTCGCACAGGCCGGCACCGGCCACCAGCGTGTCCTGGATATGGGCGGCAAAGCTGTCGTCATCGGCCAGCACGGCGGCAATGCCGCCCTGGGCCCAGTTGCTGGCGCCGTCCTTCAACTCGCGCTTGGTGATCACGGCCACGCGGTGCGTGGGCGCCAGTTGCAGGGCCGCGGACAGGCCGGCCAGGCCGCTGCCTACGATGAGTACGTCGAAATCATGCGATGCCATGGTGGTCTGCCGCAAGCGGGCGCGCGAAGGGAGGCTGCATTGTAGGGAGCCGCCGGCCCGCTCCGGTCACAAGCCCTTGAGCCACTCGCGCGGCGCCGTCCCTACCGCCTGGGCAAACGCCCGGGTGAATGCCGCCGGGCTGGCGTAGCCCAGCTGGTCGCTGATCTGCCGCACCTGCAGCCCGCGCCGCAGCAGGCCCTGGGCCAGCGACACGCGCCAGGCCAGCAGGTAGGCGCCGGGCGTGGTGCCCAGCGCGGCGCGGAACTCGGCGGCAAAGGCGCTGCGCGACATGCCGGCGGCCTGCGCCATGGTGGCCAGGCTCCAGTTGGCGCCGGGCTGCTCGTGCAGCCGGGTGAGGGCGCGCGCTAATTTTGGGTGGGCCAGGCCCGCCAGCAGGCCGGGCTGCATGCCGCCATCGGCGGGATGGTCGAGCAGCCAGCGCAGCAGCTGCAGCAGCAACACCTCGAACAGGCGATCGGCCAACAGGCGCTGGCCGCAGCGCACGCGCTCGGTCTCGGCAAACAGCAGGGTCAGGGTCTGCTCTATGCCGTCGACCTCGGCAATCGGCAGGGCCAGAAAGGCGGGCAGGGCCTGCACCAGCGGGTGGTGTGGCCCGCCGTCAAAGTCCAGCGTGGCGCAGACGAAGTCGCTGCCCTCTTGCGGCGCGTTGTAAAAGTCGTGCTCCAGCGGGCGCGGGTACAGCAGCAGCGTGGGCTGGTTCAGGCGCAGCCGGCGCGGCGCGCCGCTGCGCGGGCGGTGGGTGACCTCCAGCTCGCCGCGGCGCAGCACATGCAGAAAAGCGCGCCCGGGCTCGGCCGCGAACGGCGTCACGCCGCACAGCGGCCCGGCGTGGAAGAGGTGGGCGCGCACGCGAAAACGCTCCAGCAGGGCGGAGAGGCGATCCACGCCGGCGGCGGCCGTATCGGTCTGAATCATGGACGATTGGCAAAGTATCGCGGACTGAATGCGTCCAATCATATGAATTGCCGGCGCAAACTGCCAGCATGTTTCACTGCCCAGCCGCAAGGAGGTTTGCCATGAACCGCGTTCCCCTCATAGACCGTGCCGACACCAGCGCCGAGCGCAAGGCCCTGCTCGACGCCATCCACGGCGCCTTTGGCGCCACGCCCAACATGTTCCGCGCCGTGGCCAATTCGCCGGCCGCGCTCAAGAGCATGTGGGGCTCGTTCGGCGCCCTGGGCGGCGGCACGCTGGGCGCCAGGCTGGGCGAGCAGATCGCCGTGGCCGTGGCCGACCGCAATGCCTGCTCTTACTGCCTGGCGGCGCATACCGTGCTGGGCCAGAAGGCCGGCGCCAGCGCCGAGGAAATGGCCGCCGCCCAGCTGGGCGAGTCCAGCGACCCCAAGACCCGGGCCGCGCTGCTTTTTGCCCTCAAGGTGGTGGGCCAGCGCGGCCAGGTGAGCGGCGCCGACGTGCAGGCCCTGCGTGATGCCGGTTTCAGCGACGAGCAGGTGGTCGAGATCCTGGCCCATGTGGCGCTGAACCTGTTCACCAACTACGTGAACCTGGCCTTTGCCGTGCCGGTGGACTTTCCAGCGGTCAAGCTGAGCAGCGGCTGATGGGCTTCAGACGGGTGTATAGGCCAGGCGCACGTAGATCGGGGCAAAGGCCTCGGCCTGGGTGATCTCGATCAGGGTCTCCTTGGCCAGCTCCAGCAGGGCGATGAAGGTGACCACCAGCACGGTGCCGCCCTTCTCGGGCTGGAACAGGTCTTCAAACGGCACGAAGCGCCGGCCCTGCAGGGTCTTGAGCACCTGGCTCATGTACTCGCGCACCGATAGCTCCTCGCGCGTGATGCGGTGGTGCTGCACCAGTTTGGCGCGGCGCATGATGTCGCGCCAGGCCTGCTGCAGCTCGGCCAAGTCCACGTCGGGAAAGCGCGGCTGCAGGCTTTGCTCTATGTAGACCTGGGCGCGGATGAAATCACGCCCGTACTGCGGCACCTGGTTCAGGCGCATGGCGGCCTGCTTCATCTGCTCGTATTCCAGCAGGCGGCGTACCAGCTCGGCGCGCGGGTCCTCGGGCTCGGCCGCGCCCTCCTGCCGCTTCGGGGGCAGCAGCATGCGCGACTTGATCTCTATGAGCATGGCCGCCATGAGCAGGTATTCGGCCGCCAGCTCCAGGTTGCGGCTGCGCACCTCGTCCACATAGCCCAGGTACTGGCGCGTGACATCCACCATGGGGATGTCCAGGATGTTGAAGTTCTGCTTGCGTATCAGGTACAGCAGCAGATCCAGCGGCCCCTCGAAGGCCTCGAGGAACACCTCCAGCGCGTCGGGCGGGATGTACAAGTCCTGGGGCAGGGCGAACAGCGGCTCGCCATACAGGCGCGCCAGGGCCACCTGATCGACCACCTCGGGCATGGAGGGGTCGGGCGCCGGCATGGCCGCTTGCCCGGAGGCGGTAGAGCGCATTACGCTATTTAATTAATAGCTATTGACGCATGCTGTGCAAGCGGTATGGCCGGTTTTGCCTGATGCTGGTTAAAAGGAACCCGGTTTGCGGAAGTTCTCGAAATACACGTAGGGCTTTTGCGCCACGCGCCCGGCCCGGTACTCGGCCCAAACCTCGCGATCGACCTCCTTGTCCCACAGCAGGGCGCGGCCGGCCTGTTGCTGCGCGTCCAGCGCGGGCTTTTGATCCTTGAGCTGGCCGATGAACTGGGTGACTTCGGACTGGTAGTCGGGGCGGCGGAATATATTCATGGATGGTTTACCTCTCAGAACCCGCGATTTTAACGATACCCACCCCATGAACCCTTTGACCCGCATCACCGGCGCGCTGGCCGCTGGCGCCCTGGCCCTCATGTCGCTGGCAGGCTGCGACGACCAGCGCATCCGCGAGCTGGAAGAGGATGTCTCCACCGAGCAGGACGTGCGCGCCCGTTTTGGCGAGCCTGAACGCATCTGGCCCGAGCCGGACGGCAGCCAGACGCTGGAGTACAACCGCCAGCCCGCCGGCCACCGCAACTACATGATCACCATAGGCCCGGGCGGCAAGATGACGGCGCTGCGCCAGGTGCTGGCGCCGCACAACTTCGAGAAAGTGCAGCCGGGCATGGACGAGCTGGCCGTGCGCCGCCTGCTGGGCAAGCCGGCCAAGCGCATGACCTTCGATCTGAAGCAGGAGACGGACTGGGACTGGAACTGGATCGACCCGCCCAACCGCGAAATGATCTTCACCGCGACCTTTGGCCCCGATGGGCGCGTCAAGCGCTCGGGCAGCGTGGAGAAGCTGCCCGAAGGGCGTTGAAGGTCAGCGTATCTCCACGCCGCTGGCGTCGTCCCGTGGCGCCTCGTCCCTGAGTGCGTCCACGGTCATGCCAACACCCTTGCCGGCGAGTTTTGCCGTACCTACGGCGGCATCGGCCGCCAGGCCCACCGCCGAGGCTGTGATGCTGACGGCCGTTGCCGTCACGGCCACCACCGCGCAGCCCGGCAGCAGGGCAGCCAGGCACAAAAAAGCCCCCAGGGCCCGGGGGCGTGAGAGGCAAGGCTTGGTCATTCAGCGGATGCGCATGCCCGGTTGGGCGCCGGGGAAGGGCTCCAGCACGTAGATGCCGGGATGCTGCTTTTCATCCGCGTGGCTGGCGGCCAGCACCATGCCCTCAGAGACGCCGAACTTCATCTTGCGCGGCGCCAGGTTGGCCACCAGCACCGTCAGCTTGCCCTGCAAGTCTTCCGGTTGGTACATGCTGGCGATGCCGCTGAACACATTGCGTGTCTTGCCTTCACCGGCGTCCAGCGTCAGCTGCAGCAGCTTGGTCGAGCCCTCCACCGCCTTGCATTCGACGATTTTCGCGATGCGTAAGTCCACCTTGGCGAAGTCGTCGATGCCGATGGTGGGCGCAATCTCCTCCCCGCCGGGTGTGACTTTTTCGACCACCGGCTCGGGCATTTCAAACAGCGCTTCCAGCTGCTTTTCGTCCACGCGCTGCATCAGGTGCTGGTAGGCACCGATCTGGTGGCCGGCGCCCAGCGGCTTGTTGACATCGGCAAACTGCTCGGGCGGCACGATCAGGAAGCTGGCCACGTCGGCGGCCAGCCGGGGCAGCATGGGTTTCAAGTAAATCGTCAGGATGCGGAAGGCCTCGATGCAGGTGCTGCACACGTCGTGCAGGCGCTCGCCCATGCCGTCCTTTTTGGCCAGCTCCCAGGGCTTGTTGGCATCGACATATTCGTTCACGCGGTCGCACAGCTGCATGGCCTCGCGCGCGGCGCGTGCCGTGTCGCGCGCCTCGTAGGCGGCGATGATGGTGTCTTTCTGCGCGCGCAAGGTGGCCAGCAGCGCCTGGCCGTCCTCGCTCACCTGGCCCAGGCGGCCGTCAAAGCGCTTGGCGATGAAGCCGGCGGCGCGTGACGCAATGTTGACGTACTTGCCGATCAGGTCGGAGTTCACGCGCAGCATGAAGTCACCGGCGTTGAAGTCGATGTCTTCATTGCGGCCATTGAGCTTGGCGCCCAGGTAGTAGCGCAGCCATTCGGGGTTCATGCCCAGCGCCAGGTATTTGAGCGGGTCCAGGCCCGTGCCGCGGCTCTTGCTCATCTTCTCGCCGTTGTTCACGGTCATGAAGCCGTGCACGCAGATCTTGGTGGGCGTCTTGCGGCCGCTGAACTTCAGCATGGCGGGCCAGAACAGCGTGTGGAAGGTGATGATGTCCTTGCCGATGAAGTGGACCTGCTCCAGGTCGGGGTCGGCCATGTAGGCGTCGTAGCTCTCTCCGCGCTTTTCCAGCAGGTTTTTCAGCGACGCCAGATAGCCCACCGGTGCGTCCAGCCACACATAGAAATACTTGCCCGGCGCGTCCGGTATCTCTATGCCGAAGTAGGGCGCGTCGCGCGAGATGTCCCAGTCGTCCAGGCCGCTGCTGGTTGAGCCGTCGGGGTTGGTGCGGGTGCCGAACCACTCCTTGATCTTGGCCGCGACCTCGGCTTGCACATGGACGCCGTTTTGCGTCCATTCCTGCAAGAACGCCACGCAGCGCGGGTCGGACAGCTTGAAGAAGAAATGCTCCGAGGTTTTCAACTCGGGCTGGGCGCCGGACAGCGCGGAATACGGCTTGATCAGTTCGGTGGGCGCATACACGGCGCCGCAGCTCTCGCAGTTGTCGCCGTACTGATCCTTGGCGTGGCAGCGCGGGCATTCGCCCTTGATGAAGCGGTCCGGCAGGAACATGTTCTTCTCGGGGTCGAAGAACTGCTCAATGGTGCGCGTTTCGATCAGGCCAGCGGCCTTCAGGTCCAGATAGATTTGCTGCGCCAGCTGGTGGTTCTCGGGCGCGTCGGTGCTGTGCCAGTTGTCAAAGGCGATGTGAAAGCCGTCCAGGTACTGCTTGCGCCCGGCGGCGATGTCGGCCACGAACTGTTGCGGCGTCTTGCCGGCCTTCTCGGCGGCGATCATGATGGGCGCGCCATGAGCGTCGTCGGCGCCCACGAAGTTCACCTCGGCGCCCTGCATGCGCTGCGCCCGCACCCAGGTGTCGGCCTGTATGTATTCCATGATGTGGCCGATGTGGAAGTTGCCGTTGGCATACGGCAGGGCGGTGGTGACGAAGAGCTTGCGTGGGGACATGGACTGAAACTCGGGCTGGCTGAAGCATGGGGCGTGCGTCGGCACGGACGGAACCCGCGATTTTAGGTCGCCGGTGCCCAGCACCAGCGGTTGCGGCCCTGCGCCTTGGCCTGGTAGAGCGCCGCATCGGCACGTTCAAAGAAATCGGGGGCTACCTCGCTGCTGGCCGGAATGGTGGTGATGCCGCCCAGGCTCAGGGTCACACAGGGCGCGGCGCTGGCTGCCGGGTGCGGCAGCTTGCGCGCCGCCATGCGCTGCAGCAGCTCATCGGCCAGCTGCTGGGCCTGCGGGGCATCGGTTTCGGGCAGCAGCAGCACGAACTCCTCGCCGCCATAGCGCGCCGCCAGGTCGCCGGGGCGGCGCGCGGCCTGGCGCAGCGCGGCGGCCACGTCCTGCAGCACGCGGTCGCCCGCGGCGTGGCCCAGGGTGTCGTTGTACTGCTTGAACTGATCGACGTCGGCAACGATCAGCGACAGCGGCAGGCCCGAGCGCTGGCAGCGGCTCCACTCCTGCGCCAGGGCTTCGTCGAAGCGGCGCCGGTTGGGGATGCCGGTCAGGCCGTCGAGCGCGGCGATCTGCTCCAGCAGGCGCCGCTGGTGCACGATCTGCAGGTGGTTGCGCACGCGCACGCGGGCGATGGGCGGATGAAACGGCTTGGCGATGTAGTCCACGGCGCCCAGATCCAGGCCCAGTTCCTCGTCGGCGGCGGAGTCGAGCGCGGTGATGAAGATCACCGGGATATGGCGCGTGGCGTCGTCGCGCTTGAGCGCGCGGATCACGGCCATGCCGTCCATCTCGGGCATGAGCACGTCCAGCAGGATCAGGTCCGGGGCGTGGGCGCGCGCGAGCTCCAGCGCCTGCAGGCCGTTCTTGGCCTGGATGATCTTGTACTCGCCCTCGAACAGCTCGGTCAGCAGCAGGCGGTTGTGCTTGTCGTCATCGACGATGAGCAGGGTGAAATGGCCGTTCTGCGGGTTCATGTGGGGTTTTGCTCCAGCTCGGCGCACAGCGCGCGCAGCTGCGCCAGTGCGTCTTGGTATTCGATGTCCTCCACCAGCGCGCGCAGCGCCGGCAGAGTCCGGGCCAGCGGGGGGTGGGCGGCGGCCTGGCTCTGCAGTTGCTGCAGCAGGCGCAGCGCGGCGGCGTCGTCGTTTTCCAGCAGGTTGCGCAGCTCGGCCAACAGCGGCTGCAGCGGCGTTGTGGGCGCTTGCGCAATGGCTTGGCCCGTTGGCTGCGCCTGGGCGACAAGCGGTGCCAGCAGGCTGCAGATGCGCGCCAGCTCCGTGCCCACGCCGGCCAGCAGCATCGCTTCGGCCGGGCGCTCCTGGGCAAAGCCGTCTTCCAGCTGCCTGGCCTGTTGTGCCAAGGCTGTGGCGCCTATGGTGGCGCTGCCCGATTTGAGCGAATGCGCCAGGCGCCGCGCCAGGGGCCAGTCATGCGCGGCCTGCGCGTCCTGCATGGCCTGGGCGCTGGCGCCGAAGTCCTGCACGAACTGCGCCAGCACGCGCAGGTACAGCCCGGGCCGCCCCAGGGCCTGGGCCAGGCCGCGCGCTGTGTCCACGCCCTCCAGGGCGGGGATTTGCGCGGCGGATTCGGCGGCCGGTGCCGGCTCGGCCCCGGTGTGGCCCGCGCCCTGGCTACTGCGGGGCGCCATCCAGCGCCGCAGCGCCGCGTACAGCGCATCGGGGTGGATGGGCTTGGTCAGGTGATCCTGCATGCCGGCCTGCAGGCTGCGCTCGCGGTCGCCCGCCATGGCGTGGGCGGTCATGGCGATGATGGGCAGGCCCTGCAGGTGCGCCTGCTGGCGGATCTCGCGCGTGGCCGTGAGGCCGTCCATCTCCGGCATCTGGATATCCATCAGCACCAGGTCGTAGGGCTGGGCCAGCACCTTGTCCACGGCCTCGCGGCCATGCACGGCCACATCCACCAGCACGCCGGCCTCGGCCAGGAAGGCCAGGGCCACGGTGCGGTTGAGCTCCACGTCGTCCACCAGCAGCACGCGACGGCCGCGCAGCAGGCTGTGGTCGCCCTGTGCCACGGCGTCGCCATGGCTGGCAGAGCGCGCGGGCTCTGGCGCCGCCGGTGCCAGGGGCAGGGTGAAGGAGAACTGGCTGCCGGCGCCCTCCTGGCTCTGCACGGCAATCGTGCCGCCCATCAGCTCCACCAGCTGGTGGCAAAT
Organism: Alicycliphilus sp.; assembly: GCA_018054745.1. Classification (GTDB taxonomy): domain Bacteria; phylum Pseudomonadota; class Gammaproteobacteria; order Burkholderiales; family Burkholderiaceae_C; genus Alicycliphilus; species Alicycliphilus limosus. Next base: position 8,293 of record JAGPIX010000057.1, on the reverse strand, counting down.
GGCCAGGCCCAGGCCGCTGCCGCCAAAGCGGCGGGTGATGGAGCCGTCCACCTGGGTGAAGGGCGTGAACAGCTGCGCCAGGCGATCCGCGGGGATGCCCATGCCGGTGTCGCGCACGCAGAACTCCAGCACCGCCCGGTCGCCCTGCTGCTCGCGCAGTTCGGTCTGCACCACGACCTCGCCAGATTCGGTGAACTTCACGGCGTTGTTGCACAGGTTGACCAGCACCTGGGACAGGCGCAGCGGGTCGCCGCGCAGCCGCCGTGGTACGCCGGCGCCGGTGACAAACCGCAGCGCCAGCCCCTTTTGCTGGGCGCGCAGCGCCAGCTGGTCAGAGACGCCTTGCAGCACCTGCTCCAGGTCGAAGTCAATGGCCTCGATCTGCAGCCGGCCGGCCTCGATGCGCGAGTAGTCCAGGATGTCGTTGATCAGGGCCAGCAGCATGTCGGAGGCGGCCAGCACTTTCTGCTGGTAGTCGCGCTGGTGCGCGTTCAGGCCGGTCTTCAGCAGCAGCTGGCCCAGGCCGACGATGGCGTTCATCGGGGTGCGGATCTCGTGGCTCATGCGCGCCAGGAAGTCCGACTTGGCGCGGCTGGCCTGCTGGGCCTGTTCGGTGGCGGCGATCAGGGCGTGGGTGCGCTGATCCACCAGCTGCTCCAGGTTCTGGCGGTAGCGCGCCAGCTCCTGGTCGCGTGCCTGCAGCTTGTCGATCATCTGGTTCAGGCTGCGGCCCAGCTGCGCCAACTCGTCCTCGCCATGGCTGGCCACGCGCTCACCCAGGCCGGGGTTGTCGGCCGCACGCGCCATGAGCTGGTTCAGGTTCTGCAGCGGCACCGCCAGGCGCCTGGCGGCGCGGCCCGAGAGCCACAGCAGGAGCAGCAGCAGGGCCAGCAGCGCGCCGCCGGTCTCCAGTGCCGTGCGCCACAGCACCTGCTGCATGTCCTGCGTGCTGGCCACCAGTTCGACATGCGCCTTGCCGGCGCTGCCCGGGACGGCCGCCCAGGCAACGACCTGGTTGTTGCCGAAATGCATGTCCTGGCCGTCCTGCGTGTCCAGCGGCGGGCTGGGCGTGGCGGCCACGGCGCTGCCCTGGCGCGCAAACTCGGCAAAGGGCTCCCTGCGGCCGGCCAGCAGCAGGCGCGCGCGCAGCACCGAGGGGCTGGACTGCACGGCCTGCAGCAGGCGCGCGGCCTCCTGGCGGTCCTGGAAATCCACCGCCGCCTGGCTGTTGGTGGCAATCAAGAGCGCCTGGGCGCGCAGGCCGGCGCTCCATTCGCTGCGGATCAGGCGCTGCTGCTGCAGCAGCGCCAGCAGGTAGACCAGGCACAGGGCCAGCACGATGGCGCCGGTGAACCACCACAGCAGCCGGCTTCTGATGCTGCGCGGGCGCAGGCGTTGCAGCAGGGCGTTCATGGTTCGACGACCCGGGCCAGGCGCAGCAGCTGCGCATTGAACTGGATGTTCTGCGCCTGCGCCGCCTTGCGGTTGATGAGGATGTTCAACAGGTTGCCGCCCTCGGGGTTCACGGCCAGCTCCACCATGCCGCCGGCGCGTGCAAAGCCGTCGATGTCCGACACCGTCACCACCTGGGCCCGGCCGAGCTGCCGCAAGGTGCTGCGCAGGTGATCGGCCTCGCTGCGCGCCACGAAGACGAAGTCGCAGTCCAGCACCTGGCTGGCGTCGTCGGCCTGGCTGACCTGCACGCTGCGCCCGTCCATGGGCGTTTGCGCCAGCCTGGTCAGTGCCCCGCCAAAGGGGTTGCGCCCCAGCACGCACAGGCTGATGCGGGTGCCGCCCTCCAGGCGTGGCAGGTAGACGAAGCGCGGCAGTTTGACCAGCAGCGCCGCCTTGACCGCGTATTCCGAGATCGGCTCCTGCTGCGCCCGCGCGCCACCGGCGAGCAAGGCCAGCGGCATCAGCGCCACCAGCAGCTGGACAATCACTTTTTGATAGCTGCTAACGCTTGATGTATAAGCGCTGGAGGCCATTTTTACCTGACTATGTACATGCCGCTGATGCCCCTCACCCCTCCCTCTCCCCAAAGGGGCGAGGGCGACCGGTTGCGCCGGCTTTACTCCCTCTCCCTCTGGGAGAGGGTGGGGGTGAGGGCTCGCGGCCCAGTCTGAGACATGCGCCTTGTCAGGCCCTTTTAACCAAAAACCGATCTTGCGCGCCGTGGCTGCCATGGCCGGCGCTTGCGGCCGAAAACGGTATGTCGGCACGCTCAGTACCGCCAGTCCAGCGTCAGCATCCAGGTGCGCGGCTGCTGCGGCATGTCCCAGAAGGTGCGCGAGCCCGAGCCCGCCGCGGCGTAGTGGCGCCTGTCCAGCAGGTTGTACACATCCAGCCACAGCGTGGCGCGGCCGTCCAGCAGCTGGTGCCAGCCCAGGTGCAGATCCACCAGCGCATAGCCAGGCGTGCTGCAGCGGCTGGGGGCGGTCATGGCCCCCTGGCAGGCGCCCTGGGGCAGCAGCGGGTCGGTCGGGCCCTGCTTGCGGCCATTGGTCACGTTGCCCGTCCAGTAGAGCTGGGGCGTGATGCTGACCTGGTTGCGCCAGCGCAGCGTGGTGCCCAGCTTGAGCTTGTGGCTGGCCACATAGGGGATGGCCCAGTCCACGCCATTGCCCTCATCGATGCGGCCATGGATCCAGCTGGCGCTGCCCCACAGGTCGCCGGTCCAGTCGCCACCCAGGCGAAAGCGCCACTGCGCCGACAGATCCAGGCCCGACTGCTGCTGGCGCCCGGCATTGCCCTTGGTCTCGGGATTGATCAGCACCGCGCCCGGGATGGCCCCCACGTTGCCCGAGGGCTGCGTGACCACCAGGCGGCTGATGCGGCTGTGGTAGAGGTGCGTGACCAGGTTCAGGCTGGGCGTGGGGCGCCAGTCCCAGGCGGCGCTCAGCGTGCGCGCCTTCTCCGGCTGCAGGTTGAAGTTGGGAATGCGGAAGTTGCTGCCGATGTAGTTGCCCTGCGCGTCCTGTGCGCCGCTGAAGGTGCCGTAGGCGCTCAGCGTTTCCTCGGGCGACGGGGCGCGGAATGCCTCGCCGTACTGGAGCTTGAAGACATGCTGCTCGCGCGGCTTGTAGACGGCGCCCAGGCGCGGGTTGAGGCTGCTGCCGTAATGGCTGTGGCGATCCAGGCGCAGGCCGGCGCTGGTGCTGAAGGCCCCGCTCCACTGCGACTGCAGCTGCGCATAGGCCGAGAGGTTGCGGAAGTTGTCGTCGTATATCTGCCTGGGCAGTGGGGTGTTGGGGTAGAGCTGGCCCTGGCCATGGGCGGCCAGGCCGGGCCTGTAGGGCGCGGCCAGGGACGAAGCCGCCTCTGCATGGTATTGGTGCCAGCCCAGGCCGGCCTGCAGCTGCTGGCGCTCGCTGATGCGCCAGTTCAGGCTTTGCTCCAGGCCCGAGCGCTTACCCAGCTCGTAGGAAAAGCTGTCCTTGTAGTTGCTGAAGGTGTTGTTGTAGCGCGCCTTGGGGTCGAGCTCCATGCGCGAATGCTCCACCAGCAGCTGCGCCTGCACATCGGGCGCCGGCTGAAAGCGCCAGCGGCCATGGAAGGTGTCCGAGGTGGGCTGCCACTCGGAGCTTTGCTGGTAGCGCGCCATCGCCGGCGGGTCGCCGGTGCTGGTCAGGTGGGTGAAGCTGTGGCGAAAGAAGCCCACGGTGAAGCGCTCGTCCCAGTCGGCGCGCGCATACAGGCTGTGGCTGGCGGTTGGGCCCACATAGGGCTCGCGCTGGTCGACGGGGATGATGGTCTGGCCGTTGCCAACGGCCGGCACCTTGGCAAACTCGCGCGGGTAGTAGCGTGCCAGGGGCGCGCGCTCGGCACGCTGCCAGTGCCCGCCCAGTGACAGCTGCAGGCCCTGCGCGGTATCCAGGCCGGTCATGAAGGCGCCCTCCTCGCCGCCGAAACGCCCCGCCCCCACCGATGCCCAGGAGCCCCTGGGGCCCTGGCCGGCCTCGGTGATGATGTTGATCACCCCGGCCACGGCGTCGGCGCCATACAGCGCGGCGGCGGGGCCGTAGAGCACCTCGACCTGCCTGGCCATGTACAGCGCCAGGTTGTCCGCCACGGGAAAATTGCCGCCCGCGGGCGCGCCTATGCGCACCCCGTCCATCAGGATCAGGAGCTTGTTCGGCCCCACATAGCCCTGCACGGCAAACTGGTTGAACTGCGAGGACTTGGTGCCGCCTTGCCAGTCCACGCCGGGCAGATCGCGCATCAGGTCGGCCAGGCTGCGGTAGCGCCGCTCGCGGATCTGCTCGCGCGTGATGACCAGGATCTGCGCCGGCGTCTGATCGCGCGTCTCGATCTGGCGCGAGGCCGTGACGACCGGGGTTGCTATCAAATCCTGTAGCGACAGGCCCATCAGGCGCTGGGCGTCCGATTCCAGCTGGCCCTGCGCCCACAGCGGCGGGCAGGCCAGGCCGCAGAGCGCCAGCGCGGCAGCAAGACAGTGCTTCTTATCCGTGTCCATCGAAGAGGTTGGCTACATTTTTGACAACTTGTCATGCTATCAGCCGGGTCACTCCAGCCCTGTCGCGCGCGGCCAACAGGGCGCCGGGCGGCTTCAGGCGAAGCAGGCGAGTGCAGTGTTGGACGCTTGATGGAACAAATAAAACCGATGGATTTTTGGTCTGGGCTAGGCGCAAACCGGAGCGATAGCCGTAGCTATCGCGAGGATTTGCAACGCCGCCCGGGCCGAAAAGGCGCGGTTTTATGTTCCAGATAGCGTCGAATACTGCACTAGACGCAGCGGGTCGCCGCCGTCCTGCCAGCCGAAGAAGGCGCAGATCTCATCGCGCCGGGCCAGCGCGTCGCTGCGCCCCAGGCCCATCAGCCGGCGCGTGTAGGCGCGCTCGAACAGCAGGTAGCTGGCCAGCGCGCCATCGCTGTCGCCCGGCCGGTTCACCGGCACGCCCAGCGCCGACAGCAGCACGCGCATGCTGCGCGGCAGGTCGCAGACATGGCGCGCCGCCTCCTCGTCCAGGCTCCGCGAGGGCACGAACACCAGCAGCTCCAGCGGGTGCATGGGGCTGCGGCTGCGCTGCTCGGGCGTCAGCAGCGCCAGTGCCTGGTTGATGTGCTGCACCTGGTTGACGTCCACCGCCAGCGCGTCCAGAAAGATGTTGGACAGCGCATGGCCGGCCACCTTCGCCAGCGAGGGGTAGGGCTGCTGCGTGCCGACGGGCACCGCCGGTGGCGGCTCATAGGCCCGGCTGGTGCCCACCACCAGCAGGCGGCGCGCGCCCAGGTGGATGGCGGGCGCCAGTGGCGAGGTCTCGCGCATGGAGCCGTCGCCAAAATACTCGGTATGGCCGTCGATCGGCAGCGCCGTGGCCGGAAACACCAGCGGGATGGCCGACGAGGCCAGCAGATGCGCATGCGTGATGGGCCCGCGCGCCGACTTGCGCAGCGAATGCACCCAGGGCTCCTGCGCATCGCCGGCGTCGAAGAAGGCCACATGCAGGCCCGAGTTGTAGCTGGACGCCGTCACGGCCAGCGCGCGCAGGTGGCCGGCGCGTATCAGGTGCGGCACCCGCTGCAATGGCACCAGCTTTTCAAGCAGTTGCGCCAGCGGCGCGTTGTTCAGCAGCGAATGCGGGTGCACGCGGCGCCAGCGCGCCAGCGCCCAGCCCAGCGACAGCAAGGTGAGCCAATGCGCGCCGCGCTGTATGACATGCAGCGAGTCGGCGTGATAGACCTGCTGGGCATGGACATGGGCCCAGGCGCGCGCAATGCGGCGCACGGCATGGTCGAAATGGTCGGCCCCGCTGGCCAGGGCCGCGGCGTTGATGGCGCCGGCCGAGGTGCCGCTGAAGATGTCGAACGGCGCCCCGCCATGCCCATGGCCACAGGCCGCGCGCAGGCCCGCAATGGCCTGCAGCACCCCCACCTGGTAGGCCGCGCGTGCGCCGCCGCCGGAGAGCACCAGGGCGGTGCTGCCATCGGGCGGGCTGGCGTGGGGCATGGCGGCGCCTGCTATGTCTTGGGCGGCGTGGCCTTGAGCAGCAGCGTGGCGAGCGCGTCGCCCTCCAGCAGCGCCAGGGCGTTGTCACGCGCGAAGCCGCGCGCCTGCTCGCTCACCGCGCCCTGCAGCGCCACATACACGCCGGCACGCGCGCCTTGGCGCTGCACCTCGGCCTGCAGCTCGCGCAGCGGCTCCACGCCATGCGTGGCGGCCTTGTAGCGGCGCGCGGCCACCAGCAGGGTCTGCTCGCCCCGGGTGATGCGCAGGTCGCAGTGCGGGCCATTCATGCGCTGCACCTCATGGCCCTCGGCGCGCCAGGCATCCTCCAGCCGCTGGGCAAACTGGCGCCAGGGCATGGCGGCGGCCTGCTGCAAAACCGCCTGCACGCGCGCGGCGCTGGGCGCGCGCCACTGGCGCCAGCCGGCAATGCAGCCAATCACGGCCACCGGCAGTGCGCCCACCGCGGCAAACGGCGCCAGATGCGCCGGCAGCAGCGCACCGCACAGCAGCACGATGACGGCGGCAATGGCAAAGCTGACCCACCAGGGCGAGCGCAGCAGGATCGCAAAGCCCGAGTTCGGGGCCATCTTGAATTTCACGGGTTATTCCTTGGGTGTCTTGTGCACACCCGCATTTTCCTGGTGGCGTGTGCCGCGTGTGGGGTGTTGCGTTTTACTCCCTCGCCTCCTTGGGGGAGAGGGTAGGGGTGAGGGGGTGACTGGCTGCGGCGCTTGCCTTCGCCACCCTCACCCCCACTCTCTCCCGCCAGCAGGAGAGGGAGAAATGGCCGTAAGGCCGCGCGGAAACTGCGCAACATGCTATAGAAAAATGAACAAACCTTGGGGCTGGCGTCCGGCCGGTCGCCCGGCCCTACCGGCACCCCGCGCGCAGCTGCTCCAGCTGATAGGCCGCAATGCGGTGCCCCAGCGCAGCCGCCCTGGCCAGCCACATGATGGCCAGGTTGTCATCCTGGGGTATCACGCCCCCCCCCCCCGCATAGGCCGTCCCCAGCCACTGCATGGCATCGGCGTTGTCCTGCGCGGCGGCCTCCTGCAGCCAGTACAGCGCCGCCTTGTGCACCCCTGCCACATAGAACAGCGCGCCCATGTCGGCCTGCGCCTGGGCGTCGCCCGCGTCGGCGCGCAGCAGCATGGCCCTGTCCTCGGCGCTCAATTTCACCTCCACCAGCGCCAGCACATCGCCCAGCGCCAGCATGGCGCGGCTGCGCCCGTCCTTCTCGCCCCGGCCAATCGTGCCGTCGGTCACGCGCCGCCACAGCGTGCTGCGGCTGATGCCGGTGATGGCGATCGATGCCTCCAGGCTCAGGGTGTCCATGTCTTTGCGCTCCTTGTGGCCGGCGATTCTATTGCGTGCCCGCCAGGCCGGCCCTGGCACGCGCGCCGGCATGCCGTGGCACGACAAATGCTGTGTCAATCGGTGGCTGGGATGGGGTGTGACGTTTCAAGACCGTCAGAAACTCGATGAAACCAGTGGAAACGACTTGGCATGGTCGTTGCTGAATGTAAGGCAACCGGTAACCGCCGGCCCATTGTTCAACTGGAGGAATCTTATGAAATCCAACATGATGCGCCGCGCCCAGGCCGGTTTTACCTTGATCGAACTGATGATCGTTGTGGCGATTATTGGTATTTTGGCGGCTGTGGCGTTGCCGGCTTATCAGGATTACACGGTCAAATCAAAATGGGCAGCCAATTTGGCCGAAGTGGAGGGCATCAAAACTGCAATTAAAACCTGCATGAACGATGAGGCTAGCGATGGATCAAAATGTGATACGGTTGCTGAACTGAATAACTATGGCTTCCCAGGTACTGTATTGCCAACGCCCAGGTATGCAACCGCTGCACTAACGCTAACAGGTGCAGCCGCCGTTGCCCCAGCTTCAGGCAGCGTTACCATAAAATTCACTGGGACGTCTGATGTTAAATCCCTGGTTTACGAAGGAAAATGTGAAGTCAATACTGGCGGCAACATTGTTTGTGAAAAAACCGCCAACGATACCCTTGGTCAGTATGTTAAGACTACCGGTCGATAATTTGATACCCAATTCGTTGGTGTAAATTAATTTTTAAAACCCGCCGAAACCATCGGCGGGTTTTATATTTGCAACATCTAATGTGCAATTGGGGTCGGACTCTAATTAAACGCAAACAAAAATTGGAGCTGAATTCCAATTGGATAATTGGGGTCAGATTCCAATTAATTTTGGCCTCCAGCGCTTGGTAGTATTGCGTTGGTAGCTCTTCTTTTTGATGTGGCTGGCCGGGATATGCGCCCGGCGGCGCACTCACTTTCTTTTGCTTC
>JAGPIX010000170.1 GCA_018054745.1 Alicycliphilus sp. | reverse complement strand
GCACCAGCGCCGGCTACGGCGGCCTGGTGATCTTCAACGGCAGCGCCGCCGGCGCCAAGCCCGAGACCTCGCAGAACATCGAGCTGGGCACCAAGTGGAACCTGCTGGACGACAAGCTGCTGGCCACCGCCGCCATGTTCCAGACCACCAAGGATGACGTGATGGAGGGGGCGGACTACAACACCGCCGGCACCTTCAACACCGGCAAGAACCGCGTCCGCGGCATCGAGTTCGGTCTGGCCGGCAACCTGACGCGCGACCTGCAGGTGCAGGCCGGCGCGGCCTTCATGAAGTCCAAGGTGCTGAAGTCGGCCACCGCCAGCAACGTCGGCCGGCCGCTGGCCAACTTTGCCGACCGCAGCTTCGCCGTGCAGGGCAAGTACCAGTTCACGCGCAACTTCGCGCTGGGCGCGGTGGCGCGCTACGAGAGCAACCGCTGCGGCGGCCAGCCCGATACCGGCGCCGGCTTCAACGCCCAGGGCCATTGCTCGCAGCCCGTGCCGTCGTTCAGCGTCTATGACCTGTTCGCCACCTACCGCATCAACAAGCATGCCGACCTGCGCCTGAACGTGCTGAACGTGACCGACAAGGACTACTACACCGCCGTGTACCGCTCGGGCGCCTTCCTGTACAAGGGTGACGCCCGCGCCGTGCGCCTGACGCTCAACCTGGATCTCTAAGATCGAATCGACCTGACTAGGCACATGTCTCAGACGGAGCCGCGAGCCCTCACCCCCACCCTCTCCCAGAGGGAGAGGGAGTAATGCCGGCGCAACCGGTCGCCCTCGCCCCTTTGGGGAGAGGGAGGGGTGAGGGGCATCTGCGACATGTCCATAGTCAGGCGAATCGGCTTCCAGCGTTTGCTGGATAACCGCTGAAAGCTATTTTTTTGATAGTTAAGCGTGATGCGTTGGGCGTTTTGCGCAATACCGCTCAACGCAAGACGCTGAACGCCCAACCTGAATGAACAGCATTCCCCCCGGCGTCTGGAACGCCATCGACTACGAGCGGCTGGCCGTCCAATCCATGGACGCCGGCCGCTACGCCTATGTGGCCGGCGGTTGCGGTTGGGACCGGGCGGTGGCCGCCAACCGCGCCGCCTTTGCCCGCTGGGCCGTACTGCCGCGCCTGCTGCGCGACATGCGCTCCGGCCACAGCCGCATCACGCTGGGCGGCCTGGATCTGCCCCACCCGTTGCTGCTGGCCCCGGTGGCGCACCAGCGCCTGGCGCATGCCGACGCCGAAATCGCCACGGCGCGCGCCGCCGCCGCCACCGGCAGCTGCCTGGTGGCCAGCACGCTCTCGTCCTGCACGCTCGAAGAAATTGCCGCCGCCAGTGGGCCGGCGCGCTGGTTCCAGCTGTACCTGCAGCCCGAACGCGCGCACACGCTGGATCTGCTGGCGCGCGCCCAGGCCGCCGGCTACGGCGCCATCGTCGTCACGCTGGACGCCAGCATCCAGCTGGCCAGCCGCGCCGCGCTGGCGGCCGGCTTTGTGCTGCCCGCCGACTGCGTGGCGGCCAATCTGCGCGGCTACCCGCAAAGCGCCCCGGTGGCGCTGCAGGATGGCAGCAGCCGCATCTTTCAGGGCGCCATGCGCCACGCCCCCACCTGGGACGATCTGCATTGGCTGCTGCAAGCCAGCCCGCTGCCGGTGTGGGTCAAGGGCGTGCTGCACCCCGACGACGCACGCCAGCTGCAGGCAGCGGGCTGCGCCGGCCTGATCGTCTCCAACCACGGCGGGCGCAGCCTGGACGACGCGCCGGCCTCTCTCACACAGCTGCCCGCCATCCGCGCCGCCGTGGGCGCGGACTACCCGCTGCTGCTCGACGGCGGCGTGAGAAGCGGCCAGGACGCCTTCAAGGCCCTGGCCCTGGGCGCCAACGCCGTGCTCGTCGGCCGCCTGCAGATCTACGCCCTGGCCGTGGCCGGCGCCCTGGGCGTGGCGCATATGCTGCAACTGCTCGTCGAGGAGCTGCACGCCACGATGGCCCAGGCCGGCTGCGCCACCCTTGCCGATATCACCCCCAACTGCCTGACACCCTCATGCTGATCTCCATCGACCAAGTCCTCACCAAGGAAGAAGTGCGCCAGTTTCGCGCCGAGCTGGACGCCGCCCACTGGGACGACGGCGCCGCCACCGCCGGCACGCTGTCCAAGGCCGTCAAGCACAACCAGCAGATCGACGACCGCAGCGAACTCTGCCAGCGCCTGGGCCAGCAGATACTGCGCCGCCTGGGCGCCACGCCGCTGTTCATCAGCGCCGCGCTGCCGCGCACCATCTACCCGCCCAAGTTCAACCGCTATGCAGGCGGCGGCACCTATGGCGCACATGTGGACAGCGCGCTGATGTATCTGCCCGGGAGCAACCAGCAGATGCGCACCGACCTCTCATGCACGCTGTTCCTGGCCGAGCCCGAGGAATACGAGGGCGGCGAGCTGGAGGTGGAAGGCCCGTTTGGCGTGCAAAGCGTGAAGCTGGCCGCCGGCGACATGGTGCTCTACCCATCGACCAGCCTGCACCGCGTGACGCCGGTCACCCGCGGCGCGCGCGTGGCCTCGTTCTTCTGGATCGAGAGCCTGGTGGCCGACGAGGGCGAGCGCACCCTGCTGTTCGACCTGGATCAGTCGATCCAGCAGATGACGCCGCTGGTCGCGCCCGATGACATGCGGCTGATCCAGCTCACCGGCGTGTACCACAACCTGCTGCGCCGCTGGGCCAGACCCTGACCCCACAAGGAAATCCCATGAAAACCATCATCCACACCATCGCCGCCCTGGCGCTGACCGCCAGCGCCAGCGCCGCCTTTGCCCACGGCAAGGTCGAATGCCCGCCCCACCCCAAGTCCGAATGGCGCCCGCACACCGAGCTGGAGCAAAAGCTGGTCAAGGAGGGCTGGAAGATCCGCCGCATGGAGAAGACCGACAGCTGCTACGAGGTCTACGCCAAGACCCCGGACGGCAAGCGCGTGGAGGCCTTCTTCGACCCCAAGACGCTTGAGCGCGTCGAGGAGTGATGCGCGTCTGGGACGCCCCGGTGCGCCTGCTGCACTGGGGCCAGGTGGCGGCCGTGGCCCTGGCCTGGTGGTGCAGCGACGACACCGGCCCGCTGCATGAATACATAGGCTATGGCGCCATCGCCCTGCTGGCCGCGCGCCTGGCCTGGGGTTTTGCCGGCAGCCACTACGCGCGCTTTGCCCAGTTCGTGCGCAGTCCGCGCGTCACGCTGGCCTACGCCCGCACCGCCGTCGCCGGCCGCGCGCCGCGCTACATAGGCCACAACCCGCTGGGCGGCTGGATGGTGCTGGCGCTGCTGGCCAACCTGGGCGCGCTGGGCTTCACCGGCTGGCTCTACACCACCGACATGTTCTGGGGCTACGGCTGGCTGGCCGACCTGCACCAGGCGCTGGCCTGGGCCTTGCTGGCGCTCGTCGCCCTGCACATCGCCGGCATGCTGTGGACCAGCCGCGCGCACCGCGAAAACCTGGTGCGCGCCATGTTCACCGGGCGCAAGGCCGCAGCGCGCGGCGACGATGTGGCTTGAAACCAGGCGCAGCGCCCACCCACAAAGCGCCAACAGCTATAAATTAAATAGTAATCAAGGCAAATCCTTGTTCGGCTCCGGTTCGCCCGATCCGCGTGGGCCGACCTGCCCCAGGCGGCTCTTGAGCGACTGCGGCGCGCCGGTCAGGATGGCGGCGTAGTTCACGGTGTTGGCCAGCACCTTCTTGACATAGTCGCGCGTCTCGTTGAAGGGCACGTTCTCGGCCCAGATGGCGGCGTCCAGCACCGGGCCGTTGCGCCAGTTGCGCGGGCGGCCCGGGCCGGCGTTGTAGGCGGCGGCGGCAAGCGGCATGGAGCCGTCAAAGTCGTCCAGCGCCAGCTTCAGATACGCCGTGCCGATGGTGATGTTGGTGTCGCGGTCGTTGATCTGGCTGGGCGTAAAGCCCGTCAGGCCGATCTTCTTGGCCGTCCAGCGCGCCGTGGCCGGCATCACCTGCATCAGGCCCGAGGCCCCCACGCCGGAGCGCGCGTCCATGATGAAGCGGCTTTCCTGCCGGATCAGGCCATAGACATAGGCCGGGTCCAGGCCCACGCCCTGCGCCCGCTCGACCACGGCACTGCGAAACGGCATCGGAAAGCGCTGGCCGGCGTCGATCACGGTCTTGGTGCGTTCGCTGGTGTTGATGCAGCGGTCCCACACCTGCTGCTGGCAGGCCAGGTCGGCCGCGGCCAGCAGCTCGCGCTCGGCCATGCCGCCGGCCTGGTGCAGGTTGGTGCTGTAGTTCCATTCGCGCACGCCCTCGGCGCGCAGGCCCATGGCGATGGCGTACAGGGCACGCTGCAGGCCAGGATTGGCGCGCGCGGCGGCCTTCTCCGCATCGGTGAGCGGCGCGGGCGCGGGCGGCGGCGTGACGCGCTCGCCCAGCTCCTCCAGCGCCAGCTGCTCGTAAAAACCCGTGCTGGCGGCGATGCGCTCATACAGCTGACGCGCCTGGGCGCGCTCTTCGTCGCCGGCACGGCCCGCCGTGAGCGAGCGCGCCTTCCAGTAAGTCCAGGTGCTGTCCTGGCGCGCTGTGGGGCTCATGGCGTCGATGGCGCGGCCCACCTGCTTCCACTGGCCGGCGCGCAGCGCGGCGCGCACCTTCCAGGCCAGCAGGTCATCGTTCAGATCCGCGTCACGGCTGACGTTGCCAAAGTAGCCGGCGGCATCGGGCGAGAGCGCCAGCGCCGCCTGCTTGCCAATCACACCCCAGAGCCAGTTGCGCTCCTCGGCCGACAGGTGCACGCCCCATTTGTTCTCCAGCAGGCCGGCTGCGACACCGGCGTCGCTCACGGCCATGCGTATCAGGGCCAGCACCACCAGCTCCTGGCGCTCACGGCCGCGTGCCGTGGCGTGGCCCTTGAGGTATTTGGCGGGCGCGTCCAGCGCCTCGCGCAGCGGCGCCAGGGCCTCGGGGGCGACGACCTCCACCGCCTTGCGCGCCACGCGCAGGCGGTTGGCCTCGGCGGCCAGGCGCGCCTTGCGCCATATATCCAGCGGCTTGACCTGCCTGGCGGCCAGCATCTCGGCGGCGGCGTTGGCGCAGC
>JAGPIX010000169.1 GCA_018054745.1 Alicycliphilus sp. | reverse complement strand
CCGCCCAGGCCAACCCGCGCGACGCCACCTTGCAATACCTGGCCGGCATGGCCTGTCTGCACCGAGGGTTGTGGGGCAGGGCGCAGATGCTGCTCACGCAGGCGGCGCGCAATCTGGAGGACGAAGGCCTGCGCCGCAGCGCCTGGCGCGCGCTGGCCGAACTGGCCGAGCAGCGGGGCGATGCGGCAGCCGCCGCCGAGGCGTGGAAAAAAGCCGCCACCACCTGAATCGCCGCCCCACACTTGCGCCAATTCAATGTTTCAACAATAATTGAGGCATGGAGCAAGATCAGGCCATCAAAGTCTTCGAATCGCTCGCCTCCGGCCTGCGGCTCGACATTTACCGCCTGCTGATGCGGCAGGGGCCGGATGGCCTGGTGGCGGGCGAAATCGCCAGCACCCTGGGCGTGCCGCCCACCAACTTGTCGTTCCACTTGAAGGCGCTCACGCACGCCGGCCTGTTGACGGTGACACCCGAAGGCCGGTACCAGCGCTACCGCGCCCACTTGCCGCTGATGCACGAACTGGTGGACTACCTGACCGCCGAATGCTGCGCCGGCCACCCCGAGCAGTGCGCCGACCTGCGCGGCGCGGCGGTATGCGAAGCCCCGGCCTGCGCCACGACCGCGCCCGACTCTATTTAAGCCAAATCAGGCCCCAGCGCCCGACCAGAAAGCGCAAGCAGCTATATTATTTGTAGTAAATCAGCTTGTTTATTCAAATGTCGTTGGATACTCAAATTTATTGCAGTCCTGTCCGCCCCAATCAATGGCCCGGCCCTGTGCTGCGCCAGCGGTGGTACGGCACCTGCCGCTGCTGATCGGGCCAAGGTCGCCCCTTCGGCTGTCATGAAAACGTCGCATTTGCGCCAACAATTCAATACTTCAATTAATTTCAAGTTAAAAGCATGAAAGTCGGTATCAATGGCATGGGCCGCATCGGCCGCCTGGCACTGCGCGCCGCATTCGGCGCGGCGGAACGGCAGGCGGACGACCCGTGCGCGGGCAACCGCCTGCAGGTGGTGCACCTCAATGAACTCAAGGGCGGCGCCGCCACAACGGCGCATCTGCTGGCCTTCGATACGGTACAGGGCAAGTGGCGCACCCCCATCGCCGCCGAGGGCGAAGACCGGGTGCGCATCGGCGACAAGACGCTGTCGTTCAGCAGCCATGCCACACCGGCCGAGATACCCTGGGGCGAGCTGGGCGTGGACCTGGTGCTGGAATGCACGGGCAAGTTCCTCACGCCCGAGACGCTGCAAGGCCACCTGGACCGCGGTGCCCAGCGCGTGATCGTGGCCGCGCCCGTCAAGACCGGCGGTGTGCTGAACGTCGTCGTCGGCGTCAACCACCGCCTGTACGACCCGGCGCGGGACCGCATCGTCACGGCCGCGTCCTGCACCACCAACTGCCTGGCACCGGTGGTGAAGGTGGTGCATGAAGCCATCGGCATCAAGCACGGCCAGATCACCACCATCCACGATCCGACCAACACCAACCTGGTCGTCGATGCACCGCACAAGGACCTGCGCCGGGCGCGCAGCGCGATGATGAGCCTGGCGCCCACCACCACGGGCAGCGCCACGGCGATTGCGCTGATTTATCCGGAGCTCAAAGGCAAGCTCAACGGGCACGCCGTGCGCGCGCCGGTGCTCAATGCCTCGCTGACCGACTGCGTGTTCGAACTGAATCGCGCCACTTCCGCCGAAGAGGTCAATGCCCTGTTCCAGGCCGCCGCCGCGGGCGATCTGGCCGGCATCCTGGGCTATGAAGAAAAGCCCCTGGTCAGCGCCGACTACGCGCGCGACACCCGCAGCTCGATCGTCGATGCGCCGTCCACCCTGGTGACGGACGGCACGCTGCTCAAGGTCTACGCCTGGTACGACAACGAGATGGGCTACGCCTGCCGCATGGTCGACTTGGCCTGCCACCTGCAGAAGACCGGAATCTGACCATGCAAAGCGCGGTCCGCCACTACGCCATCGTCACGGCCGCCTATTGGGGCTTCACGCTGACCGACGGCGCGCTGCGCATGCTGGTGCTGCTGCACTTCTATCGCCTGGGCTATTCGTCGGTCACGCTCGCTTTCCTGTTTCTGCTCTACGAGGCCGCCGGCATCCTGGCCAACCTGATCGGCGGCTGGCTGGCCACGCGCTACGGCATCACCCGGATGCTCACGGTGGGGCTGCTGACGCAGATCACCGGCTTCACCGTGCTGTCGCTGCTGAATCCGCAATGGGCGCCTGCCCTGTCCGTGGCCTGGGTGGTCGTGGCGCAGGGCATTTGCGGCGTGGCCAAGGATTTGACCAAGACCGCAGCCAAGTCGGCCATCAAGGTCACGCAGGCACAGGCCAAGGCACAAGGCGCCAGCCAGCTCTTCAAATGGGTCGCCTGGTTCACCGGCAGCAAGAACGCCATGAAGGGCGCGGGCTTCTTCCTGGGCGGCCTGTTGCTGCAAACCGTGGGCTTTCGCGCCTCACTCTGGATCATGGCCGGCCTGCTGGCCATCGTCCTGCTGGGCGTCGCGACGTCGCTGCCCACGATGATGGGCAAAGCCAAGGCCTCGAAGAGCGCGAAGGAGCTGTTTGCCAAGAGCGCCGGCATCAACGCCCTGGCGGCCGCCCGCGTGGTGCTGTTCGGTGCGCGTGACGTGTGGTTCGTGGTCAGCCTGCCGGTGTTCCTGTACTCGGTCGGCTGGAGCTTCACCGGCGTGGGCAGCTTTCTGGCCGCCTGGACCATCGGCTATGGCCTGGTGCAGGCGCTGGCGCCCAGCATCGTGCGGCGCAGTGCCGACGGCCTGAGCCGAGAAGTGCCGGCCGCGCGGCTGTGGTCGGCCGCGCTGGCCGTGGTGGCGATCGGCTTGGCGGCCGCCGTCGGCGCAGGCGTGCCCCATCTGGAATGGATTGTCGTGGCCGGGCTGGGCCTGTTCGGCTTTGCTTTTGCCATCAACTCTTCGGTGCACTCCTACCTGATCCTGGCCTACGCGGGCTCGGAAAAGGCTGCCGAGGACGTGGGCTTTTATTACGCCGCGAACGCCCTGGGGCGCTTCATCGGCACCTTGCTGTCGGGCCTGCTCTACCAGTGGGGCGGCCTGCTGTATGCGCTGATCGGCTCGGCCACCATGCTGGTCATCTGCTGGCTCGTCACGCTGACCCTGCCGATCCGCAGGCCACAAGTCGCCGCCGCGCAGGCATGAACCACCGGCCGCCACCCCCACGACTTTCCCATCCCCCGTCCGATCGACCTCTCACCCGGAGCCCACCATGTCAGCACGCACCATGAATGTCCTTTTCATCTGCACCGGCAACTCGGCGCGCAGCATCCTGGCCGAATCCATCCTCAACCACCCGTCGATCGGGCAAGGGCGCTTTCGCGCCTTCAGCGCCGGCAGCCATCCGGCCGGGCAGGTGCAACCGCTGGCGCTGGAGCTGCTCAGCCAATACCACTACCCCACCGAGGGCCTGCGCAGCAAGAACTGGAACGAGTTCAGCGGCGACGGCGCCCCCGAACTCGACTTCGTCTTCACCGTCTGCGACAAGGCCGCCGGCGAAGCCTGCCCCTACTGGCCCGGCCAGCCGATGACGGCGCACTGGGGCGTGGAAGACCCGGTGGCCGTGCAGGGCAGCCACGAGGAACAGCGCCGCGCCTATGCCAACGCCTTCATGGTGCTGCGCAACCGCCTGTCCATGTTCGCGGCGCTGCCCATCGACAAGCTGGACCGGCTGGCGCTGAAGAAGAAGCTGGACGAGATTGGCCAGGCGCGCCCGGTGGCCCTGGCCTGAGCGCGGCCAGCGCCATTCATTGCTATTCTTTCAATAGCTGCCAGCGCTTGATGGATGGGCGCTACAGCCACATTTCTTGTAAATCATGGGACTCTTCGAACGCTACCTGAGCCTGTGGGTCGCGCTGGGCATTGCCGCCGGCGTGGCGCTGGGCGTGGCCGTGCCGGGTCTGTTCCAGGCCATTGCCGGCATCGAGATCGCGCACGTCAACCTGGTGGTCGCGGTGCTGATCTGGGTGATGATCTACCCGATGATGATCCAGATCGACTGGTCATCCATCAAGGACGTGGGCCAGCGCCCGCGCGGGCTGGTGCTGACGCTGGTGATCAACTGGCTCATCAAGCCCTTCACCATGGCGGCGCTGGGCGTGCTGTTCTTCAAGTATGTGTTCGCGCCCTGGGTTGATCCGCAGTCGGCCAGCGAATACATCGCCGGCATGATTCTGCTGGGCGTGGCGCCGTGCACGGCCATGGTGTTCGTGTGGAGCCAGCTGGTGAAGGGCGACGCCAATTACACGCTGGTGCAGGTGTCGGTGAACGACCTCATCATGATCTTCGCCTTCGCGCCGATTGCCGCTTTTTTGCTGGGCGTGACCGATGTGACGGTGCCATGGCGGACGCTGCTGCTGTCCACCGTGCTCTACGTGGTGCTGCCGCTGGTGGCCGGTGTGCTGACGCGCCACGCGCTGGCACGGCGCTCGTCCACGGCGGTGGATGACTTCGTCGCACGGCTCAAGCCCTGGTCGATGGCCGGGCTGATCGCCACCGTGGTGGTGCTGTTCGGCTTTCAGGCGCAGACCATCATCGACAAACCGCTGGTCATCGCCATGATCGCCGTGCCGTTGCTGCTGCAGACCTACGGCATCTTCGCCATCGGCCTGGTGGGCGCCAAGCTGCTGAAGCTGCCCTACAACGTGGCCGGGCCGGCCTGCCTGATCGGCACCTCCAACTTCTTCGAGCTGGCGGTGGCGGTGGCCATCTCGCTGTTCGGCCTGCACTCCGGCGCCGCGCTGGCCACGGTGGTGGGCGTGCTGGTCGAGGTGCCGGTGATGCTGTCGCTGGTGGCGCTGGTCAAGCGCACGCAGCACTGGTTTAATGGCGCCCCCGCCGCAGCGCCCGCGCCGGGCAGGGCCGAGGCCGCCCGTCCGTGAGCGGCGCGGGCCATTTGCGGCGCCGATCCACAAAAAAGCCCGCCGGGCGGCGGGCTTTTGAGCGGGCTGAAGGGGGCGGGGCTCAGGCGGCCACGGCTTCCTGGCAGGCGGCCGCGGCACCTTGCGGCGCCGGCGTGCGGATCAGGTAATCGAAAGCGCTGAG
>JAGPIX010000168.1:3840-5146 GCA_018054745.1 Alicycliphilus sp. | reverse complement strand
CCCATGTGCTCAACAAGGGCGGGCGGGGTATTTTGAGCCCGCTGGATGCGCTGTAGCATTCCCCGACATCAGACAGGAGGTTGGCCATGGCCGTCAGCGTTTTCGACCTTTTCAAGATCGGCATAGGCCCGTCCAGCTCGCACACCGTGGGGCCCATGCGCGCGGCGCGGCTGTTTGTGCAGCGCCTGGCGCGCGGCGGGCGCATGGCGCAGGTGGCGCGCGTGCGCAGCACGCTGTATGGCTCGCTGGGCGCCACGGGTCGGGGGCACGCCAGCGACCGGGCGGTGCTGCTGGGTCTGTGCGGCCATGCGCCGGATACGGTGGATGTGGCCCTCATCGATCCGCTGATCGCGCGCATCCGCGGCCAGCACCGGCTGCCGCTGGAGGGCGGCCCCGAGATTGCCTTCGACTGGAACGCCGACCTGCCGCTGATTGCCGACGAAAGCCTGCCGCTGCACGCCAACGGCATGCGCTTCGAAGCCTTCGATGCGGCCGGCAACCTGCTGGACGCGCAGGTGTATTACTCGGTGGGCGGCGGCTTCATCGTCAGCGAAGAGGCGGCCCAGGACGCGCAGCGCCAGGCGCAGATTGCGCCGGATACCGAGGTGCTGCCGCTGCCGTTTCACAGCGGCGCGCAACTACTGGCGCAGGCGCAGGCCCAGGGCGGAAGCATTGCCCAGGTGATGCGCACCAACGAGCGCCATTGGCGCAGTGACGCCGATATCGACGCCGGCCTGCTGGCCATCTGGCGCGTGATGCAGGACTGCGTGGCGCGCGGCTGCGGCGCCGAGGGCGAGCTGCCCGGCGGCTTTCGCGTGCGCCGGCGCGCCCCCGCGCTGCACCGGGCGCTGCAGGCGTCGCAAAGCCTGCAGCAAGACCCGCTGCAGGTGATCGATTGGGTGAACCTGTTTGCCCTGGCGGTCAACGAAGAAAACGCCGCCGGCGGGCGCGTGGTGACGGCGCCGACCAACGGCGCGGCGGGCATCGTGCCGGCGGTGCTGCATTACTACTGGCGTTATATCGACGGCGCGACCGAGGCGGGCGTGATCGACTTTCTGCTCACCGCCGGCGCCATCGGCATTCTGTACAAGGAGAACGCTTCCATCTCGGGCGCCGAGGTTGGTTGCCAGGGCGAGGTGGGCGTGGCCTGCTCCATGGCCGCCGCCGGTCTGTGCGCCGTGCTGGGCGGCACGCCCGCGCAGGTGGAGAACGCCGCCGAGATTGGCATGGAGCACCACCTGGGCCTGACCTGCGACCCGGTGGGCGGGCTGGTGCAAATCCCCTGCATAGAGCGCAACGCCCTGGC
>JAGPIX010000168.1:0-3740 GCA_018054745.1 Alicycliphilus sp. | reverse complement strand
CCCTCTCCCCCAGGGGGGCGAGGGAGTTGAACCCCGTGCCAAACCAGCGGTGTGCGCTAACAAAAGGTGTGTGCATGCACGCAAGGCACGCGGCAACGTATTCCCGCGGGACTGGCAGCCAGAGCCACAACCGCCCTTTGAGTGCGCCAAAGCCGGGGTTGCCCAATCACGAAACCCATGACACGCTGGCCGCCTTATCGTGACGCCTCCACCGACCGGCAAGACCTATGCACCCCGATATCGAACACCTGCTGTCCCAACCCTTCGGCTCGCTGCCCGAATTGATCGCGCGCCAGGCCGCGCTGCGGCCCGGCCACAAGGCTGTGATTCTTGAAGGGCAAAGCCTGGACTACGCCGCCCTGTGCGCCGGGATGAACCGGGTGGCCGCCAGTCTGCAGCGTGACGGCCTGGGGCCGGGCGATGTGCTGGCGATCTGCGCCGGCGCCAGCATCGAATATGTGCTGGCCTACCTGGGCGCGCTGCGCGCCGGGGTGGCCGTGGCGCCGCTGGCGCCCTCGGCCACGGCCGGGCACCTGAGCGCCATGCTGGACAACTGCGGCGCACACCTGGTGCTGCGCGACCGCGAGGTGGCTGCGCAGTGGCCGCTGCACGAGGGCGCCGCGCTGCACTGCGTGGCGCTGGACGATGTGCCCGAGGCCGGCCAGCCCTGGTCGCAATGGCTGGCCACGGGCGATGCCGCGCCCGACGCCATCACGCCCCGGCCCGACTGGCCGTTCAACGTGATCTATTCATCCGGCACCACGGGCGTGCCCAAGGGCATAGTCCAGTCCTGGGCCATGCGCTGGGCCCATGTGCAGCGTGCCGTCGGCAATGGTTATGGGCCCGATGCCGTGTCGCTGTGCGCCACGCCGCTGTACTCCAACACCACGCTGGTGGCGGCCCTGCCCACGCTGGCGCTGGGCGGCACGCTGGTGCTGATGCGCAAGTTCGACGCCGCGCATTACCTGCGGCTGGCCGAGCAGCATGGCGCCACGCACAGCATGCTGGTGCCCGTGCAGTACCAGCGCCTGCTGGCCTGCCCCACGTTCGACACCACGGATCTGAGCCGCCTGCAAAACAAGTTTTGCACCAGCGCGCCGTTCAGCGCCAAGCTCAAGGCCGAGGTGCTGCGCCGCTGGCCGGGCCGGCTCATCGAGTACTACGGCCTGACCGAGGGCGGCGTGCGCTGCGAGCTGCATTGCCATGACTTTCCGAACAAGCTGCACACCGTCGGCCGCCCCGCCGATGGCGCCGACATGCGCTTCATTGACGAACAGGGGCGCGAGCTGCCCGCCGGCGAGCAGGGCGAGATCGTCGGACGCTCGGCCGGCATGATGAGCGGCTACTACCGCCTGCCCGAGAAGACCGCCGAGGTCGAATGGTTCGACGGCGAGGGCAACCGCTTCATCCGCAGCGGCGACGTGGGCCGGCTGGACGAGGACGGCTTCATCGTGCTGGGCGACCGCATGAAGGACATGATCATCAGCGGCGGTTTCAACATCTACCCCAGCGACATCGAGGCCGTGCTGGCGCAGCACCCGCAGGTGGCGGAATGCGCGGTGATAGGCGTGCCCTCCGAGCAATGGGGCGAGACCCCCGTGGCTTACGTGGTGGCGCGCGCGGGGGCGCAGCCTGACGCCGCCGAGCTGCGCGCCTGGCTCAACGAACGCGTCGGCAAGACCCAGCGCGTGGCCGACCTGCGCATCGCTGCCAGTCTGCCGCGTAGCGAGATCGGCAAGGTGCTCAAGCGCGCCCTGCGTGATCAGTATGTGCAGGCACCGCCTGCAAGCACCTGACGCGCGGGCCAGGAGCGCCGGCGTCCCGCCGGCAGGGCCTGATTTTGCTGCCGCTACCGCCAGCGGGAGAGGCAGCACCGGTGCGCATGCCTTGGTGCCGGCGGGACGCCGGCGCTCCCAGCCTTTGTGCCAGTGAATTTTCAAAATAGGAGACCGCCATGCCGATGTATTTCTCGCGACTGCGCCGCACCTTGGTCGCCAGCCTGCTGCTGCCCGCCGCCGCCCTGCTGGCGCCTGCAGCCCATGCCGCCGACCCCTGGCCCACCAAGCCTATCCAGCTGGTGATTCCCTACCCGCCTGGCGGCAGCGCAGACCTGCTGGGCCGGCCGCTGGCGGTGCAGCTGCAGCAGCAGCTGGGCCAGCCTGTGGTGCTGGAATACAAGCCCGGCGCGGGTGGAACGCTGGCCACGCAGTACCTGGCGCGCGCCAAGCCCGATGGCTATACCGTGCTGATGGTGCTGGCCGCCCATGCCATCAACGACAGCCTGTACCCCAAGCTGCCCTACGACACACGCAAGGACTTCGCGCCCGTATCCTGGGTGGCCAACCTGCCCATGGTGGTGGCGGGTAGCAGCAAGCTGCCCGCGAAGAATATTCAGGAGCTGATCCAGGCAGCCAAGGCCGCACCGGACAAGCTGACGTTTGGCTCGGCCGGCAACGGCAATACCGGGCACCTGGCGGCCGAATATTTCAGCAGCATCGCCGGCATCAAGATGACCCATGTGCCCTACAAGGGCAGCGCCGGCGTGGTTAATGCCATGCTGGCCGGCGATATTGACCTGACCTTCGACAGCATCTCCACCTCCATGCCGCACATACGCAGCGGGCGCATGCATGCGCTGGCGGTCACCAGCGCGCAGCGCTCGGCACTGGCGCCAGATGTGGCGACGGTGCAGGAGCAGGGCGTGGCCGGTTTTGACGTGACGGGCTGGTATGCGCTGATCGCCCCCGCCGGCACCCCGTCGGAGGTCACCCAGCGCCTGAGCAGCGAGATTGCCAGCGCGCTGCGCCAGCCGCAGCTGCAAACGCAGCTGGCTGCCGGCGGCTACGTGCCCGTGGGCTCCACGCCCGAGGCGCTGCAGGCACATATCGAGCGCGAAATCACGCGCTGGGCCGCCGTGGTCAAGTCCACTGGGGCCAAGGTGGATTGACCGCGCGCTGTGAGGTGACGTCGGTCACCGGGCCTTGCGTGGTGCCGGGTCACGAACTGGTTGAATAATTAAGATGCATAGATAAAATATTTCATCAGAAATATCTAACAACCAGGGTTCGCCATGCAACGCGCCGCCACCACACCCCAACCCGACCCCGCCGCCGTGCTGGCCAAGGCCACGGCCCGGGCCAGTGAGCTGCTGGGGCTGACGGGCGTCGCCCTGGCCCGCACCATTGGCCTGAGCGAGCCCACGGTCTCGCGCATCCTGCGCGGCGAGAAGACCATAGCCCCCACCTCCAAGGAGGGCGAGCTGGCCCTGCTGCTGGTGCGCGTGTACCGTTCGCTGGATGCGCTGGTGGGCACCGACGACGCCAGGCGCCGAGCCTGGATGGACACCTACAACCAGGCCCTGGGCGGGCGGCCGCTGCAACTGGTGCAACGGGCCGACGGTCTGGTGGCCACGCTGAACTACCTGGACGGCATGCGGGCGCCCGCGTGATGACTTTGGCGGCCGACTGGGAGCGCTTCTGGCTGGAGCCTGGCATAGGTGCCCAATCCATGCTGGCCTGGCGCGGGGTAGAGGCGCAGCACGTGGTCTCCACCATGCGTCTGGTGGACAGCGCGGCCGAGCAGGATTTGCTGGAGCAATTGCTTGAAGCCAGCAAGCCCGCGCTGCCTGCAACACGCCAGCCCCGGCACTACCTGCTGCTGACGCCGTTCCGCTACCGCCCTCATCACCCCAGCCGCTTCCGGCCGGCGCACGCGCGCGGGCAGTGGTATGGGGCCGAAGC
>JAGPIX010000167.1 GCA_018054745.1 Alicycliphilus sp. | reverse complement strand
CGTTCAGCGACAGGCGCATCAGCGTGGTGAGCAGCAGCACCGACGGGAAGGCGGCAAAGTCCAGCGGCCGCAGCATGTAGGCCGCGACCATCATCACCATCAGCGCCACGGCGATGTTCAGCGTGAAAAAGGTGTCCAACAGCCAGGCCGGAATGGGCAGCACCATCAGCGCCAATATGGCTACCACCAGGATGGGCGCCGCCAGGCCCTGCAGGGCCGAGCCATGGGTGCCGGCCCATTGCCGCATGGCGTGGAGCGGGGAGGGCGTGGTCATGTCTTATCCACCGCGTTCAGGGCCGCGCCGGCGTGCCGGGGCTGGTGGTGCGGGTCGAGCTCGGGCGGCACATAGGGGTCGGGCTGCGCGTCCGGCATGCGGCCTTCGCCGCGCAACGCCGCCTTCAGGCGGTAGACATAGGCCAGCACCTGGGCCACGGCCGTGTACAGCTGGGCGGGGATGGGCTGCTCCAGCTCGGCGTGGGCATAGAGGGCACGCGCCAGCATGGGCGACTGCAGCACCGGCACGCTGTGCTGCTGGGCCAGCTCACGAATTCTGAAGGCCAGCAAGTCCGTGCCCTTGGCGATCACCTGGGGTGCGCCCATGCTGGCCTCGTCGTACTTCAGCGCCACGGCGTAGTGCGTGGGGTTCATGACCACGAAGTCGGCCTTGGGCACCGCCGTGATGCTGGCGCGGTCGGCAATCTCGCGCGCCCGCTGGCGCTGCTTGCCCTTGAGCTGCGGGTTGCCGTCGGACTCCTTGTGCTCCTGCTTGACCTCCTCATGGCTCATCTTCAGGCGTTGCTTGAAGAAGAAGGCCTGCAGCGGCACATCGACCACGGCAAACACAAACACCACCAGCAGCAGCAAGGCCACGCCCGAGACGACCCACTGTCCCGCATGGCCCAGCGACAGCGGCGAGGGCTGCAGCACCAGCTGCGCCATCTTCTCCACGCTGTCGCTCATGTAGCGCCAGGCGACAAAGCTCAGGATGGTCGTCATCAGCACCATCTTCGAGACGTTGGTCAGCTGCTGCTTGGAAAACAGGTTGGCAAAGCCCGACAGAGGATTCAACCGGTTGAACTGCGGCGTGATCGGCTTGAGGCTGTAGATCCACCCGCCCGCGCCCACGGCGGCCAGCAGCACGGCGCCGCTGGTCAGCAGCGCAAACGCCAGGCTGGCCAGCACGCCCACGCCGGCAATGGTCTGCAGCCGCTGCAGCATGGTGCCGGTGGCCTGCACCGTGGCGGCGTCAAACACCAGCTGCTGGCGCAGCGCGCGCTGCAGGTATTCCACGAACCAGGGCGCCAGCGCCAGCAGCCCCAGCGCGCCCACGCCCAGGATGGCCAGGTGCGACAAATCCCGCGAGCGCGCGGCCTGGCCGTCGCTGCGCGCCTTCTGCAGCTTGCGCTCGGTTGCGGGGAGTTGTTTGTCTTGGCTGGAGCTCATGGTGGCGTGACTGCTGGGTCACGCCATTGTCGGGAGCAGGGGCAGAAGCTAAAGCCCGAATAAAGGGGCCGGGGCGGCGCTATTCGTGAGGGCTGCGCGGGAATTGCTGGCGCGCATGCACGACGTTGACGATTTCTATGCGCCCGGCCGCGACGCGGTACATGACGATGTAGTTGGGGTGGGCGACGATTTCGCGCAGTCCCGGGGCGCGATCGCTGGAGGGGAACAGGTAGGGGTGTTCCGATAGCGGTAATACGCAGGAGCGCAGCCTGTGCCACATGCTTTCTGCGGCGTTGATGTTGCGTGCCCCGATGTAGTCGGTGATGGCTGCCAGATCGGCGTCTGCCGTCTCCAGCCAGAAAATGGGCAGCATCAGGACGCTTCGCGCTTGGCGCGCTCGCGCAGGCGTTGCAGGCGCTCAGCCATGCGGCGCTCTACTTCATCATGCGGGATCGCGGGCCGCGGGTCGGCCAGGCTGGCGGCGACCTTGGCCTGCAGCCAGGCCGTGTAGCTGGCCTCCTGCTCGGCGCTCTCGAATTCCGAAACCAGAGGGGAATAAGCGGCGTTCATGGGGCACAGTCTATTCCAGCCCCGGCATATAGGCCAACTTGAGTCGCGAGCTGACTCGGACGCATTCCCCGTCTGGACATGGGTATCCACACACCTTTTGTATAGCGTGCCACACAACATGTGCGTGGCCTTGGGGCGGTTTCTCCCTCTCACCCAAGGGGGCGAGGGAGTTAAAACCGGCGCCAAATATGCGTTGCGCGCTATCGAAAGATGTGTGCATACGATAGCCCGCGATGGTAGAGGGAGAAACTAGCCGCAAGCGCCTCCACACTGCGCCTACACCGGCAGATGGCCAAAATATGGCCGCCTGCGACTCCTGGCGAACCAGCCAAGCCAGCGATCAAAACCCCAGGCTGGCCAGCAAGTCGTCCACCTGCGACTGATCCGTCACCACGTCGGTTCTGGACTCGGCGTCCACCACCGGCCCCTGCAGGGCTTCGCTGCGTACGGGGGTAGTCGGCGCCGGGGCGCTGCCCGCGGGTGCTGTCTGCAGCAGCAGCTGCACCAGCTGCTGCTCGATGGTGCTGGCCAGGTTGACCACGCGCGCAATCACCTGGCCGGTCAGGTCATGAAAGTCCTGGGCCATCATGATTTCGGTCAGGTGGCCGTCGGCCTCCTGGGTCACGCGCTCCACGTCGGTCAGAAAGTTGTAGATCTCGCCCCGGGCCACGGCGGCCACCGGGTCGGCCACCAGCGATGTCACCATGCGCCGTGTTTCGCTGGCGATGTAGTCGTGCTGGGCCTTGGCCTGTTCCACGCGGCCCAGCACCTTCTCGGCCGCCTCGCCGGTCAGGCGGGCGATGTAGGACAGGCGGCTTTGCGCATCGGGCAGCTCGCCCATGCTGCCGCGCAGCGGGTCGGCAAAGCCCAGCTCGTTGAGTGCGGTGTGCAGCTGGCGCGTGAGCGAGCCGATCTTCTGATGCACATCGTCCGTGCCAGTGCTTGCGCCTGCGCCTGTTGCCAGGCCTTGATCCGCCACCTCCATGGTCACAACCCCATTTTCTTGAGGATCAGGCCCACTTTTTCTTCCAGCGTGGCCTTGGTGAAAGGTTTCACAATGTAGCCGGCCGCGCCACCCTGGGCAGCGGCGACGATGTCCTCCTTGCGCGCCTCGGCCGTGACCATCAGCACCGGCAGGTGCTTGAGCTTGTCGTCCTTCTTGATCTCGGCCAGCAGCTGAAAGCCGTTCATGTTCGGCATGTTGATGTCCGAGACCACGAAGTCGAAATGGCTGTTGCGCAGCTTGTTCAGCGCGGCCACGCCGTCCTCGGCCTCGTCGGCTTCGGTATAGCCGCTCTCCTTGAGCAGGTTGCGCACGATGCGGCGCATGGTGGAAAAGTCATCAACGATCAGAAAGCGAAGGGCAGAGGACACAAAGGACCCTTTCGGTGCAAGTGGAGAGGTGATTGTCGTTAAAAGAATCAGTTACAAACAAGTAGTTACTGATTTTTGGGGGGTTCGCCCACATTGTCAGGCTTTTCGGCACGGCTTTCAGGCGCCGCCAATACCGTGGTTTTCTTGCCCAGCAGCCGCTCCTCGGCCTCGTGCGTGAGTACGGTGATGGTGATGCGCCGGTTCATCGCCGCGCGCGGGCTGTCCGGCTCCAGCAGGTCGCTGGCCGCCAGGCCGACCACGCGGCCCAGCTTGGTGTCGGGCATGCCGGCGGCCACCAGCTCGCGGCGCGAGGCATTCGCCCGGTCGGCCGACAGCTCCCAGTTGCTGTAGCCCCGGTCGCCATTGCCATAGGGCGCGGCGTCGGTATGGCCGGCCAGGCTGATGCGGTTCTCCACGCCCCCTAAGGCCGCACCGATCTCGCGCAGTATGTCGCGCATATAAGGTTTGACCAGCGCGCTGCCGCTGTCGAACATGGGCCGGCTCTGGTCGTCCACGATCTGGATCTGCAGCCCGTCGGGCGTCACGTCGATGCGTATCTGCGAGCGGTATTCGTTGAGCTTGGGGTTGCCCGTAATCATGGCGTCGATCTTGGACTGCAGCGCCTTGATGCGCTGCGCATCCACGCGCGCGCGCTCGGCGCGCACCGTGTCTATGCTGCGCGGGTTGGTGTTGGTGTCCGACTCCGAGCGGCGCACCTGGCCATGCACCTTGGACAAATCGTTGCCGCCGCCAGGAATGATGCTGGAGCTGTTGCCCGAGCCATCGCCACCCTGCATTGCCACCTTGAGCGGCGAGGCGAAGTACGAGGCAATGCCCTGCAGCTCCCCCTTGGCCGTGGAGCCCAGCAGCCACATCAGCAAAAAGAAGGCCATCATGGCCGTCACGAAGTCGGCGTACGCAATCTTCCAGGCGCCGCCATGGGCGGCATGGCCGCCCTTCTTGATGCGCTTGATGATGATGGGCTGGAGCTTCTTCTCGGCCATGGCGCCAGACCCCGCTTACTTCTTGCCCTTGACGTGGTTCTCCAGCTCCGAGAAGCTGGGCCGGTCGCCCGAGAACAGCACCTTGCGGCCAAACTCTATCGCCGTGGCCGGGTTGTAGCCCTGCATGCTGGCCAGCAGCGTGGACTTGATGCAGGCGAACTCCTTTGCCGCGTCCTCGCTCTTTTGCTCCAGCAGGCCGGCCAGCGGCTCCACCACGCCATAGGCCAGCAAGATGCCCAGAAAGGTACCCACCAGGGCCGAGCCGATCATGCCCCCCAGCACGGCCGGCGGCTGGCCCACCGAGCCCATGGTGTTCACCACACCCAACACGGCGGCCACGATACCGAAGGCCGGCAGCGCGCCGGCCAGGCGGGTCAGGGCGGCCACGGGGGCATGCGCCTCCTGGTGATGGGTGTCGATCTCGCTGTCCATCAGCGACTCGATCTCGTGTGCGTTCAGGTTGCCCGAGACCATCATGCGCAGGTAGTCGGTGGTGAACTCAATCACATGGTGATCCGAGCCCACGGTGGGAAATTTCTTGAAGATCTCCGAATCCTTGGGCGACTCCACGTCCGCCTCGATGGCCATCAACCCCTCTTTGCGCGCCTTCTGCAGGATTTCATAGAGCATTGCCAGCAGCTCCATGTAGCGCGCCTTGGTGTACTTGCCACCCTTGAACAGCTGCGGCAGCGCGCCCATGGTGGCCTTGAGCACCTTGGGCTGGTTGTTGATGATGAACGCCCCGGCTGCCGCGCCGCCGATGGTGATCATCTCGAAGGG
>JAGPIX010000166.1 GCA_018054745.1 Alicycliphilus sp. | reverse complement strand
CCTGGGCCTTGGCCTCGTCCCAGGCCTGCTGGGTGAAGGGCGCGCCCTCGGGCAGGCCCCAGTTGCGCTGCAGCTGGGCCTGGCGGCGCTTGAGGTCGGGGGTGTCGGCATGGGCGATGGCGATGTCCACGCTCTCGACTTGCGTGCGTGGGCCGGGTTGTACCGCCAGGCGCACGGTCTGCGCGGGTTCATCTTTGGCCGGCGTGGGCTTGTCCTGCAGCTGCAGCGTGATCTCAGGGCTGAAGTAGCCCAGCGTGGCCAGCAGCTCGCGCGCGTTGGCGTCTGCTACCTGCAGCAGGCGCGCCAGCTCCTGGGATTGCAGGTCGGGCAGCTGGCGAAAGCGCTGCAGCTCCAGGTGCCGGCCAAGATAGTCGCGGATGGCGTCATCCTCGGCCTGGATGTCGAGCGTGAAGGCGTCGCGCTCGGCCTGGGGTTCGGAGGGGTCGGCGCCAGGCGCGCCCTGCAGCGTGCCGCAGGCCGGCAGTACGGCCAGGGCCAGGGTCAGAAAAAGCAACGCCGGCCACCGGGCCGGCGTTGTGCGCATGTGGAACATGGGGGCTATTTTGACAAAAGCCGCATCGTGTCCTCCAGGCCTTTGAGCGACAGCGGGTACATCCTGCTCCCCATCAGCTGCTGGATGATGGAAATGCTTTGCCGGTACTGCCACACGCCCTGGGGCTCGGGGTTGATCCAGGCGAACTTGGGGAAGGCATGCGTCAGGCGCTGCAGCCATTCGGCGCCCGGCTCCTCGTTGTTGTATTCCACGCTGCCGCCGGGCTGCAGGATCTCGTAGGGGCTCATGGTGGCATCCCCCACGAAGATCAGTTTGTAGTCTTTGTTGTACTTGCGGATGATGTCCCAGGTCGGAAACTTCTCGGCAAAGCGGCGGCGGTTGTTCTTCCACATGAAGTCGTAGACGCAGTTGTGGAAGTAATAGAACTCCAGGTGCTTGAACTCGCTTTTCACCGCTGAAAAGAGCTCTTCCACGCGCTGGATATGCTCGTCCATGGTGCCGCCCACGTCCATCAAGAGCAGCACCTTCACGTTGTTGTGGCGCTCGGGCACCATCTTGATGTCCAGGTAGCCGGCGTTGGCGGCCGTGGCGCGAATGGTGTCGGGCAGGTCGAGCTCCAGCTCATGGCCCTCGCGCGCGAACTTGCGCAGGCGGCGCAGCGCCACCTTGATGTTGCGCGTGCCCAGCTCCTGCTGGTCATCGTAGTCGCGGTAGGCGCGCTGCTCCCAGACCTTGACGGCGCTCTTGTTCTTGCCGGCGCCGCCTATGCGTATGCCCTGCGGGTTGTAGCCGCCATGGCCGAAGGGGCTGGTGCCGCCCGTTCCTATCCACTTGTTGCCGCCCTCGTGCCGGCCCTTTTGTTCCTCCAGGCGTTTCTTCAGCGTCTCCATCAGCTCGTCCCAGCCCATCTTCTCGATGGCGGCCTTTTGCTCGGGCGTCAGCTCGCGCTCGAGCATTTTGCGCAGCCAGTCGGCGGGGATTTCCTTGGTGAAATCGGCCAGCATCTCCACGCCCTTGAAGTAGGCCGCAAAGGCGCGGTCGAACTTGTCGAAATGCTTCTCGTCCTTGACCAGCGCGGTGCGCGCCAGGTAGTAGAAGTCGTCCAGGCTCCAGGCATCGTCGGAGTGGGGGCCGACCACGCCGGCCTGCAGCGCCTCGAGCAGGCCCATGAACTCCTTGACGGACACGGGCAGCTTGGCCGCGCGCAGGGTGTAGAAGAAGTCGATCAGCATTAAATTGGCCTCTATCGCTTACGTGGTGCGCGCATGCTGCTTCAAAAAATAGAGCAACTGCGCGCGTACCTCGGGCCATTCACCCGCACGCATGCTGTACATCACCGTGTCGCGAATGGTGCCGTCGCGGCGCAGCGCATGGCCGCGGATCACGCCGTCTTTCCTGGCGCCCAGGCGTTCTATGGCGCGTTGCGAGGCGAAGTTGAAATTGTCCGTGCGCCACCCCACGACATGGCATTGCAGCTGCTCGAAGGCATGGCCCATCATCAAGAGCTTGGCCGTGGTGTTGACATGGCTGCGCTGCACGCTCTTGGCGTACCAGGTGTAGCCAATCTCCACGCGGCGCACGGCGGGCAATATGTCGTGGTAGCTGGTGCTGCCCAGCACGCGGCCGCTGGCCTCGTCGATCACGGCGAAGGCGAAGCGCTGGCCCTCGGCGCGGCCCTGCAGCGCGGCCTCGATATAGGTGCGCGTGTCCTGCGGCTCGGGCACGCTGGTCACGCGTATGCGCCACAGCTCGCCGTCGGCGGCGGCCTGGCGCAGACCTTCCTCGTGCGACAGCGCCAGCGGCTCCAGCAACAGGCCGCCCCGGCGCAGGGTGACGGGCTCGACAAAGCTCATGGCTGCGCCCCCTGCCTTGCCGTCATGCGCGCTGCGCGCCAGCGCCGCGCCAGGTGCAGGCCCAGCCCGCCGCCCAGACCCACCAGGGCAATGCCCAGGATGCTGGCCGAGCCATAGCCCTGGTCGAAGATGTCCATGCCCAGCAGCAGGCCCAGGCCATAGCCGGCGAGCGCGCCGCCGACGAAGCCCACGGCGTCGGACAGACCTTCCAGCAGCAAGCGTTGTGTGGCACTCATGTGGCGGCCCCGGTCAGCGGTTGCGCTGGTTCATGAAGACCAGCTTCTCGAACAGGCTCACGTCCTGTTCGTTCTTCAGCAGCGCGCCCACCAGCGGCGGCACGCTGACCTTGTTGTCCGCGCTTTGCAGGGCTTCGAGCGGGATCTCCTCGGCCACCAGCAGTTTGAGCCAGTCGATGAGCTCGCTGGTCGAGGGCTTTTTCTTCAGCCCCGGCAGGCCGCGCACGTCGTAGAAGGTCTTCATGGCCGCCGTGAGCAGCTCGCTCTTGAGCGTGGGAAAGTGCACATCGACGATCTTCTTCATCGTCTCGGCCTCGGGGAACTTGATGTAGTGGAAGAAGCAGCGGCGCAGGAAGGCGTCGGGCAGCTCTTTTTCGTTGTTCGAGGTGATGAACACCAGCGGCCGGTGCTTGGCACGCACCATCTCGCGCGTCTCGTAGCAGTAGAACTCCATGCGGTCGAGCTCGCGCAGCAGGTCGTTGGGAAACTCGATGTCGGCCTTGTCGATCTCGTCGATGAGCAGCGCCACCGGCTGCTCGGCCGTGAAGGCCTGCCACAGCACGCCCTTGACGATGTAGTTGTGGATGTCCTTGACGCGCTCGTCGCCCAGCTGCGAATCACGCAGGCGGCTCACCGCGTCATACTCGTACAGGCCCTGCTGCGCCTTGGTGGTGCTCTTGATGTGCCACTGCAGCAGGGGCATGTTCAGCGCCTGCGCCACCTCCTCGGCCAGCATGGTCTTGCCCGTGCCGGGCTCGCCCTTGACGAGCAGCGGGCGCTGCAGTTTGATGGCGGCGTTGACGGCCAGCATCAGGTCTTGCGTGGCGACGTAGTTTTCAGAGCCTTGGAATTTCATGGGCCGGTAATAGGGAAATCGTTGATGAAAAGGCTTGACAGCCGCTGCCTATAATCGTTTGCGATAGAGATCGCGGAGACAACCAATCGTTTGATTGTGCGCGCAAAATGAAAAAACTACTGACCACCGTATTCGGCCTGTCCGTCGCTTGTGCGACCGGTTTGCTCCATGCCGAGGAGCCCAAGGGTGACGCCAAGGCCGGTGCCGGCAAGGTGGCCATGTGCATAGGCTGCCATGGCATATCGGGCTACCAGGCGAATTTTCCAGAGGTCTACAAGGTGCCCAAGATCGGCGGGCAGGACGCGAAGTACATCACCGCGGCGCTGGAGGCCTATAAAAAGGGCGAGCGCAAGTTCCCCTCCATGCGCGCCATCGCCGACAGCCTGACCGAGCAGGACATGGCCGATGTTGCCGCCTACTATTCCGGCCATGGCAGGGCGACAGAGCTGCAAGCCCAGCCCGCGCGTGAGCCCAACGCCCAGGTGGCGCAGCTGCTGCAAAAGGGCGCCTGCGTGTCCTGCCATGGCGAGAACTTCGCCAAGCCCATCGACCCCTCCTACCCCCAAATAGCCGGGCAGTACGCCGACTATCTGTACGTGGCCCTCAGGCAGTACAAGGACGGTTCGGGTGCCTACTTTGGTCGTTCCAACGCCATCATGGCGGGCATTGCCAAGCAATTCACGAATGCCGAGTTGAAGGCGCTGGCGGGCTATGTTGGCTCGCTCGACACCAACTTGCAATTCGTCCCGGAGGCGCGTTTTCGTTGACGCCGGCCGGCGCCGCAAACCAGCCCGCCACTGGCGGGCTTTTTTGTATCTGCAAGCCAGCGATGGCGACATTTACGGGTTTGTCAAATGCCGGCTTTAATCTGGCAGGGATAGTAGTGAAATCCTTGTCGATAAAGTGGTTATTTTCTATAATGACGCCCATGCGTTTTCTGGTTTCCTCTTCCTGTGTGCGAATCGCGCGGCATGCCTCGGCAGTCGCCGCGATGGCGCGCGCCATGCACAGGCAAGTCATGTTGAAACCCGCCGCGCCGGCCCCGCATCTGCAGGCCCGGCGGCTCCCCTCCTGATCAGCGTCTCGCAGACCGCCGGGCTCACCACATGGGTGTGCCGTGCAGCCTTGTGCTGGCGCCACATCCCTATCAGTCGATGACGCCCCGCCGGCGGCCCTGGCTTGGCCGCTGCCCTCCATGACCAGACAGGAGACATGCACCATGCGCCTTCAGACCCTTGTAGCCCTCACCGATTTTTCCCCCAGCGCCGAGCAGGCCGTCGCGCGCGCGGCCCTGCTGGCTGCCGAGCACAAGGCCGAGCTGCACCTGCTGCATGGCAGCGCCGGGCCTGACGCGAAGCATGTCGATCCGCAGGCGCGGCTGGGGCAGCTGGCACGCCAGCTGGCGCGCCGCCATGGCATCGTGGTCAAGGCCCTGGCACATGGCGGTGCTGGCCTGGTGCAGCGCATCCTGCACGCGGCAGCTGGTGCCGACCTGCTGGTGCTTGGCCACTCCTTGGCGGCGGGCGTGGCGGCCATGTGGCGCGGCGACATGCTGTCGCAGGTGCTGCGCGCCAGTCCCTGCCCGGTACTTGTGGTGCAACGGGCCACGCGCGGTGCCTATCGCCATGTGCTGGTGAAGATGGATGCCTGGCCTCAGTCCCAGGCCCTGGTGCACTTTGCGGGCGCGCTGGACGAGGCCGCGGCCGTGGAGCTGTTTC
>JAGPIX010000056.1 GCA_018054745.1 Alicycliphilus sp. | reverse complement strand
GCCCGCGCATGAAGCCCATCCACAAATCCGCCAAGCTCAGCAATGTTCTCTACGACGTCCGCGGCCCGATCGTGGACGCGGCCAAGCAGATGGAGGACGAGGGCCAGAAGATCATCAAGCTCAACATCGGCAACCTGGCGCCGTTCGGCTTTGATGCGCCCGAGGAAATCCAGCAGGACATGATCCGCAACCTGCCCAACTCGGCGGGTTACTCGGACAGCAAGGGCATCTTCGCGGCGCGCAAGGCCGTCATGCACTACAGCCAGCAGCAGGGCGTGGCCGGCGTGACGCTGGACGATATCTACCTGGGCAATGGCGCCAGCGACCTGATCGTGATGGCCACCATGGCGCTGCTGGATGACGGCGACGAGCTGCTCGTGCCCGCCCCCGACTACCCGCTGTGGACTGCCTCGGCCAGTCTTGCCGGCGGCAAGCCCGTGCATTACCTGTGCGACGAGGACAATGGCTGGATGCCGAGCCTGGCCGACATCCGCGCCAAGATCACGCCGCGCACGCGCGGCATCGTGGTCATCAACCCGAACAACCCCACCGGCGCGCTGTATTCGGACGAACTGCTGCGCGGCATCGTCGCGATCGCGCGCGAGCATGAGCTGGTGCTGTTTGCCGACGAGGTCTACGACAAGGTGCTGTACGACGGCGTGGGCCACACGGCCATGGCCAGCCTGTCCTCCGACGTGCTCACGCTGACCTTCAATTCGCTCTCCAAGGCCTACCGCTCTTGCGGCTACCGTGCCGGCTGGATGGTGATCTCGGGCGACAAGGCGGCGGCGCGCGACTACATCGAGGGCCTGAACATGCTGGCCAACATCAAGCTCGGCTCCAACGTGCCGGGCCAGTGGGCGATACAGACGGCGCTGGGCGGCTACCAGAGCATCAACGACCTGGTGAAAGAGGGCGGGCGCCTGCGCCGCCAGCGCGACCTGGCCTATGAGCTGATCACGCAGATTCCGGGCGTCACCTGCGTCAAGCCGCAGGCGGCGCTGTACATGTTCCCGCGCCTGGATCCGGACATGTACCCGATCGCCGACGACCGCCAGTTCTTCATGGAGGTGCTGCGCGCCACGCGCGTGATGCTGGTGCAGGGCTCGGGCTTCAATTACCCGGACAACCAGCATTTCCGCATCGTCTTTCTGCCGCACGAGGACGACCTGCGTGAGGCGGTGGCGCGCCTGGCGGCCTTCCTGGCAAGCTATCGACAGCGCAACGCCAAGGCGGCTTGACTATTTTTTTATAGCTAGTGGCGCTTGATAGTAGGGCGCTAGAGCCATTTTTGACTGGTAAAACTGAAATGAAACCCATACAAGTAGGCCTGCTGGGCATCGGCACCGTGGGCAGCGGCGTGTTCAACGTCTTGCAACGCAACCAGGAAGAGATTCGCCGCCGGGCCGGCCGCGGCATAGAGATCGCCTGTGTGGCCGATCTGGACACCGCGCGCGCCCGCTCCATCGTCGGCGAGGGCACGCGCGTGGTGGGCGATGCGCGCGAGGTCATTGCCAACCCCGAGATCGACATCGTCATCGAGCTGATCGGCGGCTACGGCATAGCCAAACAACTGGTGCTGGAGGCGATTGCCGCCGGCAAGCATGTGGTCACGGCCAACAAGGCCTTGCTGGCCGTGCATGGCACGGAGATCTTCAAGGCCGCCGCCGACAAGGGCGTGGTCGTCGCCTACGAGGCGGCCGTGGCCGGCGGCATCCCCATCATCAAGGCGCTGCGCGAGGGCCTGTCGGCCAACCAGATCCAGTGGGTGGCCGGCATCATCAATGGCACGACCAACTTCATCCTGTCCGAGATGCGCGACAAGGGCCTGGACTTCGACGTGGTCTTGAAGGAGGCGCAGCGCCTGGGCTACGCCGAGGCGGACCCGACGTTTGACATCGAGGGCGTGGACGCCGCGCACAAGGCCACCATCATGTCGGCGATTGCCTTCGGCATTCCGGTGCAGTTCGACAAGGCCTATGTGGAGGGCATCACCAAGCTGAGCGCCGCCGACATCCGCTACGCCGAGCAGCTCGGTTACCGCATCAAGCTCCTGGGCATCACCAAGCGCACCGACAAGGGCGTGGAGCTGCGCGTGCACCCCAGCCTGGTGCCGGCCAAGCGCCTGATCGCCAACGTCGAGGGCGCGATGAACGCCGTGGTGGTGCACGGCGACGCCGTGGGCACCACGCTGTACTACGGCAAGGGCGCGGGCTCGGAGCCCACGGCCAGCGCCGTGATCGCCGACCTGGTGGACATCACCCGCCTGATCGAGGCCGACCCCGCGCACCGCGTGCCGCCGCTGGCCTTCCAGAACCACACGCTGGGCGCGGCGGGGCAGGACCTGCCCGTGCTGCCCATGGCCGAGGTGGTCACCAGCTACTACCTGCGCATCCGCGTGGCCGACCAGGCAGGCGTGCTGGCCCGGATCACCGGTCTGCTGGCCGACGCCGGCATCAGCATCGACGCCGTGCTGCAGCGCGAGGCCGACGAGGTGGGCGGCGAGGGCTCGACGCAAACCGACGTCATCATCCTCACCCACGACACGCGCGAGGGCGACATGGACGGCGCCCTGGCCCAGATCCAGGCCTTGCCCACGGTGCTGGCGCCGATCACGCGCATCCGCAAGGAAGAGCTGAACTGATGGCTTAATCTGGCCAGAATGTGTAAAATTCTGGCTAGATTGACGCCATCAGGAGGTCGCCATGTCCGCAGTCTGGCAAGTGCAAGAAGCCAAGAACCACTTCAGCGAAGTGATCGATCGCGCCCTTACCGAAGGGCCGCAGACCGTCACGCGCCATGGCAAGCCCGTGGTGCGGGTGGTCGCGGTGACCGAGGGCGACATGCAGGAGCCTGCCGATGACGGGTTCCTGGAGTTTTTGCTCAGCGCGCCCAAGGTCGAGGGCGGGCTACCTGAGATGCCGCGCGACACAAACCCGGGGCGCTCGCCCATGTTTGGCGAGGATTGACTCGCCATGCGCTGGCTGCTCGATACCTGCACGATATCGGAGTCGACTTATCCCCAACCCCATGCTGGCGTGCTCGACTGGCTGCGTCGGCACCACCATGATTGCGCCATCGCTGCGGCATCCTTTGCCGAAATCCATTACGGCATCGCCTGCCTGCCACATGGCGCCAAGCGCAATCGCCTACAGGCATGGGCGCTGGAGCTGGCTCAGCAGTT
Source organism: Alicycliphilus sp. (assembly GCA_018054745.1). Lineage (GTDB taxonomy): Bacteria > Pseudomonadota > Gammaproteobacteria > Burkholderiales > Burkholderiaceae_C > Alicycliphilus > Alicycliphilus limosus. The sequence goes on along the minus strand of JAGPIX010000056.1, from coordinate 14,709 downwards.
CGATGGTCGTATTCTTGCCTCCGACGATGCCGTGTGGCGCCAGTTTGGCGACCTCAAGGCTTCGTTGCGCGCCATGGGCCGTATGCAGGATGCCCTGGACATGGTGATTGCCGCGACGGCGCTGCACCACGGCCTGCCCCTCGTCACCCGCAACACGCGCCACTTTGAAGACACGGGCCTCAGGCTCGTCAACCCCTGGGCCGACGTGTCCCAGGCTTGAGTAACACCATGCAATACCTCTCCACCCGCGGCCACCCCGAACGCAAGCGTTTTTGCGACATCCTGCTCGAAGGCCTGGCGCCCGACGGCGGCCTGTACCTGCCCGAGACCTACCCGCAGATCGACGACGCTGCGCTGACCCAGCTGCGCCGCGCCTACAACGAGGAAGGCTACGCCGCGCTGGCGTTTCGCATCCTCTCGCTGTACATCGACGACATTCCCGCCGCCGACCTGAAGGCCTTGTGTGCCAAGACCTATACGCAAGAGGTCTTCGGCACGAAAGAGATCGTGCCCCTGCGCCAGCTGGAAGACGGCCTGTGGATCGAAGCGCTGTCCAACGGCCCCACGCTGGCCTTCAAGGACATGGCCATGCAGCTGCTGGGCAACCTGTTCGAGTACGAGCTGGCGCGCCGTGGCGAAGAGCTGAACATCCTGGGCGCCACCAGCGGCGACACCGGCAGCGCGGCCGAATACGCCATGCGCGGCAAGCAGGGCGTGCGCGTCTTTATGACCAGCCCGCACGGCCGCATGAGCCCCTTCCAGCAGGCGCAGATGTTCAGCCTGCAAGACGAGAACATCCACAACCTGGCGATAGAGGGCGTGTTCGACGACTGCCAGGACATCGTCAAGGCCGTGAGCAATGACCATGCCTTCAAGGCCCGCTACAAGATCGGCACCGTCAACTCCATCAACTGGGCGCGCCTGCTGGCCCAGGTGGTGTACTACTTTGCCGGCTACATACAGGCCACGCAAGGCAACGAGCAGAAGGTCAGCTTCACCGTGCCCAGCGGCAACTTCGGCAACATCTGCGCCGGCCATGTGGCGCGCCAGATGGGTCTGCCGATCGACCGCCTGGTGGTGGCCACGAACGAGAACGACGTGCTCGACGAGTTCTTCCGCACCGGCGTCTACCAGGTGCGCGCCAGCGAGCACACCTACGAGACGTCCAGCCCCTCGATGGACATCAGCAAGGCCAGCAACTTCGAGCGCTTCGTGTTCGACCTGGTGGGCCGCGACGGCGCGCGTACCCAGGCCCTGTTTGCCGACGGCGTGGGCCGGGCGGGGCGCTTCGACCTGAGCCAGGACGCCGTGTTCCAGGACACGGCCGGCAAATATGGTTTCGTGAGCGGCAAGAGCACGCACGCCGACCGCCTGGCCACCATCCGTGACACGTATCAGCGCTTCGGCCAGATCATCGACACCCACACCGCCGATGGCGTGAAGGTGGCGCGCGAGCGGCGCGGCGACCTGGCCGTGCCGATGATCGTGCTGGAGACGGCCCTGCCCATCAAGTTCGCCGAGACCATCCAAGAGGCCCTGGGCCGCTCGCCCGAGCGTCCGGCCAGGTTCGAGGGCATAGAGTTGCTACCCAAGCGCGTGCAGCAGCTGCCGGCCGATGTCGAGCGGGTGAAGGCCTATATCGCCGCGCACTGTGATTGAAGTCAAATGAGGGCGTAGCGCTTGCTGGTAGGCTGCTGACAGCTATCATTTTTGCATAAGGAGCGGCGGTATGAAGGTGCTGGGCTTTGCTGGTTATTCGGGCAGTGGCAAGACCACGCTGCTGGAGCAGCTGATCGCCCTGCTGCGCCTGCGCGGCCTGCGCGTGTCGGTGGTCAAGCACGCGCACCACAGGTTTGATATCGACCACCAGGGCAAGGACAGCTGGCGCCACCGCGAGGCCGGCGCCTACGAGGTGGTCGTGGCATCCGACCGGCGCATGGCGCTGATGCGCGAGTACGAGCAGCCCCATGCGATCGATCCGCATGAGCTGCTGGCCGAACTCGACCCGCGCGTCGATTGGGTGCTGGTGGAAGGCTTCAAGCACAGCGACCTGCCCAAGGTCGAGGTCTGGCGACCCGCCGCGCCCGGCCAGCCGGAGCGCCCCGTGCACTACGGTGGCGATGACCATGTGGTGGCCGTCGCCACCGACGCGGCACAGCTGCCCCGGCCCACCGCGCTGCCCGTGCTGAATCTGCGCGACCCCGAGGCGGTGGCGCAGTGGATGCTGGAGCAGGGCGCGCGTTTTGACTATCTGCCCCAAGCCGTGGAGGCCTGCGAATGACAGCGCGCACACCCCTCATACCCCTTGACGACGCCCTGACCGAGCTGCTGGCCCAGGCCAGGCCGCTGGCCGGCGTCGACACCGTCAGCACCTTCGATGCCGACGGCCGTGTGCTGGCGCAGGCGGCCATCTCGCCTCTGCAGGTGCCGCAACAGGACAACAGCGCCATGGACGGCTATGCGCTGCGCTGCGCCGACGTCGCTGCGGCGGGCGTGGAGTTGCGCGTGTCGCAGCGCATTGCGGCCGGCGACAGCGGCCAGCCCCTGCTGCCCGGCACGGCCGCGCGCATCTTCACCGGTGCGCCCGTGCCAGCCGGGGCCGACGCCGTGGTGATGCAGGAGGACTGCGAGGCGCTCGACGACGGCCAGCGCGTGCGTATCAACCACCTGCCCAGCCCGGGCCAGGCCATACGCCGCGCCGGCGAGGACATCACCCTGGGCGCCCAGGTGCTGGCCGCCGGCACGCGCCTGACCCCGGCCGAGCTGGGCCTGGCCGCCAGCATTGGGCTGGCGCAGCTGCAGGTGGCGCTCCGCCCGCGCGTGGCCTTGTTCTCCACCGGCGACGAGCTCGTCATGCCCGGCGAGGTGGCGCCCGCGCAAATGCGCCCCGGTGCCATCTACAACAGCAACCGCTTCTTTCTGCGCGCCATGCTGCAGCGCCTGGGCTGCGCGGTGACTGACATGGGGGTGGTGCCGGATCGGCTGGACGCCACCGTGGCCGCGCTGCGCGAGGCCGCCCAGGGGCACGATCTGATCCTGACCAGTGGCGGTGTCTCGGTGGGCGAGGAAGACCATGTCAAGCCCGCCGTGCAAAGTCTGGGCAGCCTGGACTTGTGGCAGATCGCCATCAAGCCCGGCAAGCCCTTTGCTTACGGCCGCATCGGTGGCGCGCATTTCATCGGCCTGCCCGGCAACCCGGTATCGAGCTTCATCACCTTTGCGCTGCTGGTGCGGCCCTTCCTGCTGCGGCTGCAGGGGGTGGTGAATGTTGCTCCAACAACAATAGCTGCCAGCGCTGGATTTGATTGGCCAAGAGTCGATAAACGCCGAGAATTCTTGCGTGCCCGCCATGGTGCGGACGGCCGCCTGGAGCTGTTTGCCAACCAGGGCTCGGGCGTGCTCACTTCGGTCGCCTGGGGTGATGGCCTGGTGGACAACCCCGCAGGCCACGCAATAGCGCGCGGCGACCAGGTACGTTTTCTGCCCTTTGCCGAGCTGCTGTCATGACCGCGCCGCTCACCATCACCGTGCGCTACTTCGCCTCCATCCGTGAGGCCGTGGGCCAGGGTCAGGAAACCCTGCGCACCGCTGCCCCCACCCTGGGCGCGCTGCGCGACGAGCTGATAGCGCGCGGCCAGCCCTGGGCCGATTGCCTGGCGCGCGGCCGAGCCGTGCGCATGGCGCTGGATCAAACCATGGCCCAGGAAGCCACGCCGCTGGCCGACGGTGCCGAGGCGGCGTTCTTTCCGCCCGTCACCGGCGGTTGACCGTCAATCGCCTGTCGTTGGCAGGGCCGGGCTGCGCCAGCCCAACAGCTCGGCCAGCCGCAGCGTGATCCAGCGCGCCTCCGGGGCGCTCACGCCGGCATCGGGGCTGACCAGGCCGGCATGCATGCCCAGCAGCACGCCTTCCTCGGAGCGCGCGCCGCCGTGGTAGAGCTGCTGCGCCTGCTCTACCAGGTGCTGGGCCAGGTCTTCGCACAACTCGTAGCGTGCCCGCAGCTCATCCACGGGCAGCAACAGGCGCTGACGCGCGTCGCTGTGCAGGGCGATGAAGGAGGGCGGGATCAGGATCTGGTTGTCGTCATGCATGGGCCGTATTGTCGGCAAAGGCACGATCACCGACCCTGAGAGGCCGCCGCAATCAGGGCTGCTTCTGGTCTGCTGGCGGCGCGTCGTTGCGCGTGAACAGCCAGACAAAGAACACCAGCATGCACAGCATGAAGCCTATGCCCACGGCGCTGAACAGGCCGACCTCGGTGGTGAAGAGTTGCTTGAGCAGTTGCATGGCAGGTTCCCTTGTAGTTGAGTATGTGCTTATATTGCAACGCAACACGAAGGGCGCGTGTTTGCTTTAGGTCAAGAAATACCGCGCAGTCGTTGGTGGCTTTGTCAGCCTTGATATGGCTCAAGCCTGACGGGCGTCAGTCGGGCACGAACAGGCGTTCAAAGCGCTGTTGATCGCTTGCCAGCTCAAAGGTCACCAGCTGCCCCATCTTGTTGTCGGCGCGCCGGTGGGCGGCAAACAGGCTGTGGCGGCCCGCCAGCTCGAAGCTGGGCAGATCGATCAGCGCATAGGGGTGGGGCACGAAGGTCTGGAACTCGAACACCACGCGGTGCTGGTTGCGTGGCGAGGGGTAGAGCGTGTAGTCGTCGGTGTTGATGGTCTGCAGGGCCATGGAGCAGGAGCGGGGCGTTAAAGTGCCAATTTTGCGCCTTGATCCAATGACCCGCGTTTCCATCCAGACCCAGGATTTCGATGTCTCGGCCGAGCTGGCCCGGCTGCGCGCCCAGGATGCGCGCGTGGGCGCCGTCTGCTGCTTTGTCGGCACAGTGCGTGACCGCAACGATGGTGATGCCGTGGCGACGATGGAGCTGGAGCATTACCCCGGCATGACCGAGAAGTCCATCGAGGCCATGATAGCTGCGGCGCTGGCGCGTTTCGACCTGTACGGCGTTCGCGTGATCCACCGCGTGGGGCTGTTGGCGCCGCTCGATCAGATCGTGCTGGTGGCCGTCACCAGCGCGCACCGCGGCGAGAGTTTCCAGGCCTGCGAATTCCTCATGGATTACCTGAAAACCCAGGCACCGTTCTGGAAGAAGGAAGAAACGCCCCAGGGCGCGCGCTGGGTGGACGCGCGCGTGGCCGACGACGCGGCGCTGGCGCGCTGGGGCATCGCCGCGCCAGCACAATTTGACTGACTTTGATGGCGCGGTGGCTTGAAATCGGGGCGTTCCAGCCCTAGTTAGCAGCAAGTTGGAGGTAAACCATGCGTCTCGACAAATTCACGACCAAGTTCCAGGAAGCCCTGTCCGACGCCCAGTCCATCGCGCTGGGCCATGACAACGCCTATATCGAACCGGTGCATATGCTGGTCGCCATGCTGCGCCAGGATGAGGGCCCGCGCGCGCTGCTCGAGCGCGCCGGCGCCAACGCGCCCGGCCTGCTGAAGGCGGCCGAGGCCGCCGTGAAGCGCCTGCCCCAGGTGCAAGGCCAGGATCAGGTGCAGGGCAGCCCCGAGCTGGGCCGCGTGCTGCAGGCCACCGAGAAGGAGGCGATACAGCGCGGCGACCAGTTCATCGCCAGCGAGCTGTTCCTGCTGGCCCTGATCGACAGCAAGGGCGAGGCCGCGCAGATCGCCAAGGACAACGGCCTGTCCCGCAAGAGCCTGGAGGCGGCGATAGACGCCGTGCGCGGCGGCCAGAAGGTGGACAGCGCCGAGGCCGAGGGCCAGCGCGAGGCGCTGAAGAAATACTGCCTGGATCTGACCGAGCGCGCTCGCCTGGGCAAGCTCGACCCCGTGATCGGCCGCGACGACGAGATCCGCCGCGCCATCCAGGTGCTGCAGCGGCGCAGCAAGAACAACCCGGTGCTGATCGGCGAGCCCGGCGTGGGCAAGACCGCCATCGTCGAGGGCCTGGCCCAGCGCATCGTCGAGGGCGAGGTGCCCGAGTCGCTGAAGAACAAGCGCGTGCTGGTGCTGGACATGGCGGGGCTGCTCGCCGGCGCCAAGTACCGCGGCGAGTTCGAGGAGCGGCTGAAATCAGTGCTGAAGGAGGTGGCGCACGAGGAAGGCCGCATCATCCTCTTCATCGACGAGATCCACACCATGGTCGGCGCCGGCAAGGCTGAAGGAGCGATAGACGCCGGCAACATGCTGAAACCGGCCCTGGCGCGCGGCGAGCTGCACTGCATAGGCGCGACCACGCTGGATGAGTACCGCAAGTACATCGAGAAGGACGCGGCCCTGGAGCGGCGCTTTCAGAAGGTGCTGGTGCAGGAGCCCAGCGTGGAGGACACCATCGCCATCCTGCGCGGCCTGCAGGTGCGCTATGAGGCGCACCACGGCGTGGACATCACCGACCCGGCCATCGTCGCCGCGGCCGAGCTCTCGCACCGCTACATCACCGACCGCTTCCTGCCCGACAAGGCGATTGACCTGATCGACGAGGCCGCGGCCAAGATCAAGATCGAGATCGACTCCAAGCCCGAGGCTCTGGACAGGCTGGAGCGCCGCATGATCCAGCTCAAGATCGAACGCGAGGCCATGAAGAAGGAGCATGACGAGGCCTCGCAAAAGCGCCTGGCCTTGATCGAGGAAGAACTGGCCAACGTGGAGCGCGAATACGCCGACCTGGAAGAGATCTGGAAGATGGAAAAGGCCAGCGCCCAGGGCAGCGAGCAGATCAGGAAGGACATAGACGCCATCCGCACGCAGATGGATGACCTGAAGCGCAAGGGCGACTTCAACAAGGTCGCCGAGCTGCAATACGGCCGCCTGCCCGAACTGGAAAAGCGCCTGAAGGAGGCGCAGGACAGCGAGGCCGATGGCGAGACCCCGAAGCACCGCCTGCTGCGCACCCATGTGGGCGCCGAGGAGATCGCCGAGGTGGTCAGCCGTGCCACCGGCATTCCTGTGGCCAAGATGATGCAGGGCGAGAAGGACAAGCTCCTGCACATGGAGGACAAGCTGCACGAGCGCGTGGTCGGCCAGGACGAGGCCATATCAGCCGTGGCCAACGCCATCCGGCGCTCGCGCTCGGGGCTGTCGGACCCGAACCGGCCGCTGGGCAGCTTCTTGTTCCTGGGCCCCACGGGCGTGGGCAAGACCGAGCTGTGCAAGGCGCTGGCGGGCTTTCTGTTCGACAGCGAGGAACACCTGGTGCGCATCGACATGAGCGAGTTCATGGAAAAGCATAGCGTTGCGCGCTTGATTGGCGCGCCTCCCGGCTATGTTGGCTATGAAGAGGGCGGCTACCTGACGGAGGCCGTGCGGCGCAAGCCCTACAGCGTGCTGCTGCTCGACGAGGTGGAGAAGGCCCACCCCGATGTGTTCAACGTGCTCCTGCAGGTGCTGGACGACGGGCGCCTGACCGACGGCCAGGGCCGCACCGTGGATTTCAAGAACACGGTCATCGTCATGACCAGCAATATCGGCTCGCCGCTGATCCAGGCCATGGTGGGCCAGGACGCGGACGACATCAAGGAAGCGGTGTGGGGGGAACTAAAGAACCATTTCCGCCCCGAATTCCTGAACCGCATCGACGAGACGGTGGTGTTCCACGGGCTGGATGCCAGGCACATCGAGGCCATTGCGCGCATACAGCTGCATTTGCTGCAAGCGCGGCTGGCCAAGATGGATCTGCAGTTGGAGGTGTCGCCCGCAGCGATGGGCGAGCTGGCCAAGGTGGGGTTCGACCCGGTGTTTGGCGCGCGGCCACTCAAGCGTGCGATACAGCAACGCATCGAGAATCCGCTGTCCAAGCTGCTGCTGCAGGGGCACTATCCGCCCAAGAGCGTGATACCCGTGGATGTCGATCCGGTGCAGGAGCCAGGGGTATTTCACTTTGGCCAGGCCCGCCAGCTGGCTTGAAGCCTACCATGGAGCGCGCGGTGCGGGCCTGGCCCGCGCCGGCACTCCTGTCTGAAAGGGGGATGGTTTGAATGATGTAGTGACCGGTGTGATCCGGTGGGTTTTGCGTCTGGTGGTGTTGGCCATGGGCGTGCTCTTCTTCCTGAGCCTGCTGGGGGCTGCGGCCGTGCTGGCGCTGGTCTGGGGCCTGCGTGCGCTGTGGGCGCGGCTGACGGGCAGGCCGGTCACGCCGTGGGTCATGCGCATGGATCCGCGCACCGGCTGGAGCACCGTGTACCGCAGCACGGCGCGCTGGACGGCCCAGCGCCCGGAGCCGCCGCGCCGGGACGATCACGACGTCACCGACGTGGTGCCGCGCGAAATCCGCTGAAAACCCCTCACATTTGCCTGACGCGTGGCCTGCCCGGCCTGCGCGGCCATCCACCATGCGCGCCACTTTGCCGGACGACATTCGCCACGTTTTTGAATTGCAGCGCCAGGCCAGCCGCGCCCAGCCCGATACCCCCCTGACGCTGCGCCGCGAGCGCCTGCTGCGCCTGTCCAAGCTGATTGACGAACATGGCCCGGCCCTGGCAGCCGCAGTCCAGGCCGACTTCGGCATGCGTTCGCCGCGCCTGACCGAGGTGGCGGACCTGTTCGTGCTGCGTGCCCAGCTTGCGCACACCCTGCGCCACCTGGCGCGCTGGTGCCGGCGCACCCGGGTGCGTACCCCGTTGTTTCTGTTGCCCGCGCGCGGCTGGATAGAGCGCCAGCCGCTGGGCGTGGTGGGTGTGATCTCCCCCTGGAACTACCCGGTGCAGCTGGCCCTGGCGCCGGTCATAGGCGCGCTGGCAGCGGGCAACCGCGTCATGCTCAAGCCCAGCGAACTCACCCCGCACACGGCGGCGCAGCTGGCAAGCCTGGTGGCGCAGTTCTTTGCGCCCGACGAGTTCTGCGTGGTCCAGGGCGACGCGGCCACCGCGGCGCTGGTGGCCTCGCTGCCGTTTGATCACCTGGTGTTTACCGGCTCCACCGCCGTGGGGCGCAAGGTGGCGCAGGCCGCAGCGGCCAACCTGACGCCGACCACGCTGGAGCTGGGCGGCAAGTCGCCGGCCATCATCGATACCGATTGCGACCTGCGGGAGGCGGCGCTGAAGATCGTCCACGGCAAGCTGCTCAACGCCGGCCAGACCTGCATCGCCCCCGACTATGTGATGCTGCCGCGCGGCAGCGAGGCCGCCTTTGCCGAGGCCTACCGCGCCGCCGTGGCGCGGCTGTTTCCGTACTTCGAGGGCAACCCGGACTACGCCGCCATCGTCAGCCCGCGCCACCTGGCGCGGCTGCGCACCATGTTGCAGCAGGCCCAGACCCTGGGCGCCGAACTGCAGGTGCTGCAAAGCGTGCCAGGGTCGCCGCCACCACCGCCCCAGGGCATAGGCGACGGCGTGGGCCGGCAGATGGCGCCGGTGCTGGTGTTTGGCGCCACGCCGGCCATGCAGCTGATGCAGGAGGAAATCTTCGGCCCGGTGCTGCCCGTGCTGAGCTACGAGCGGCTCGATGACGCCATTGCCCACATCAACGCCGGGCCGCGCCCGCTGGCCCTGTACTGGTTTGGCCGCGGCGAGGCCGCGCGTGATGACGTGCTGCGCCGCACGGTCAGCGGCGGCGTGTGCGTCAACGACACGCTGCTGCATGTGGCGCATGACAACCTGCCCTTTGGTGGCGTGGGCGACAGCGGCTGGGGCGCGTATCACGGTGAGGCCGGCTTTCTGCGCTTTAGCCACCAGAAGTCGGTGCTGGCGCAGTCGCGCTGGGCCCAGGGCCACCTGCTGTACCCGCCCTATGGTGCGCGTTTTGACCGGGTGATGGCGCTGCTGCGGCGCCTGGTGTAGCGCGTTGGCGGGTTGCCGCACGCCTGCCTGCCACAGATGGAGGCGTTTGCGTACAAAAACGGGGCTGGGCACAAGGAAACTTGCCGTGCTTGGAGACAAAAAACCATTTGAGGGAAAATACCGGGTTTTCCCAAATTCACCGGTTCTCGTTTTCCCATGTCCAGTATCCAGGTTCGTCCCGCCACACTTCGCGATGCCAAGGCCATTGCCCAGGTTCACACCACCGCCGCCTTGGAAGCCTACCGCGGTCTGGTGCCCGACGATCAATTGAAATCCATGTCTTCGGTCGAGAAGCGCCAGGCCTACTGGCGCGAGGCCATCGAGTATTGCGAGCCCCAGGTGCAGGTGGCCGTGGACGGCGACAAGATCGTCGGCTTTGTCGGCTTCGACCGCTCGCGCGATGAAAAGACGCGCAACACCACGGGCGAAATCTGGGCCATCTACGCCGCTCCCACGCATTGGGACAAGGGCGTGGGCGTGGCCCTGTGGGACGCCGCCCGCGATGGCCTGCAGGAAGAGGGCTGCACCACCGTCACCGCCTGGGTGCCGCTGCGCAACGAGCGCGCCCTGCGCTTTCACGAGATGGCTGGCTTCAAGCGCGAGATGACCACCGCCAAGACTGCCCTGGTCGGCGGCGTGAAGATCGAGGAAGTGCGCCTCAAGCGCCCCGTCAACTGAAGCCACTGTTGCAGGGCCGGCGATGATCGAATGGAGCGAACAGGGCGAGGCGCAGCGCGCCCGCTGGCACTCCGAGAGTGGCGCCGCCGCGCCCGCCCGCGTGCAGCCGGCCGACGACACGCTGAGCGCCGACAGCGCCTACCGCCTGGCCTGCGAGGGCACGGCCCTGCTGTGGCGCGGCGACTTCCAGAATGCGCGCCAGCTGCTGCAGGCCTTGATGCGCCGCGCCGACCGCAAGAACCCCAAGGCAGCCGCCAAGGCCGCGCAGAAGCTGGCCGGGGCCACCCCGTCCGAGCGCTTTCACCTGCACCGCCAGGCGCAGGCGCAGCGCGCGCGCACGCTGGGCGCGCTGCTGATACCGGTAGCTGGCGACTACTCCATCCCCCTGCGCCGCGCGCCCGACTGGCGCGAGGCCTGCACCGAGGCCTGGGGCCCGGCCGATGGCACGCCCAGTGTGGTCGCGCTGCGTGAGTTGCTGGGCATGGTCGGCGCGCATGAATGGCGCAAGAAGGGCGTGGAGATCCCCGCCCTGGGCGCCGCGCCGGGCAACCGCATCCACCCGCACTACGGCGTGTTCTCGCCGCTGCGCGGCGAATACATCGACCTGGTGGCCCAGGCGCTGCTGCCGTCCACCGAGCTGGCCTTCGACATCGGCACCGGCACCGGCGTGCTGGCTGCCGTGCTGGCGCGCCGGGGCGTGCGCCGCGTGGTCGCCACCGAGCTGGCGCCACGCGCCCTGGCCTGCGCGCGCGACAACCTGCAGCGCCTGGGCCTGCAGGGCAGCGTCGAGCTGCTGGAGGCGGACCTGTTCCCGCCCGCTCGCGCGCCCCTCGTGGTCTGCAATCCCCCCTGGCTACCGGCGCGGCCCAGCTCGGCCGTGGAGCAGGCGGTGTACGACGAGGGCAGCCGCATGCTCAAGGGCTTTCTGGCCGGCCTGGCCGCGCACCTGTCGCCCGGCGGCGAGGGCTGGCTGATCCTGTCCGACCTGGCGGAACACCTGGGTCTGCGCTCGCGCGATGAGCTGCTGGGCTGGATCGCCGCAGCCGGACTGCGCGTTCTCGGCCGCCAGGACACACGCCCGCGCCACAGCAAGGCCCAGGACGCCGGCGACATGCTGCACGCCGCGCGCGCGGCCGAGGTCACGTCGCTGTGGCGCCTGGCCGTTGCGCAATGATTGCTATATAAATAATAGCTGCTTGCGCTTATTGGTAAAGCGCTAGAGGTCGTTTTGACTCAAACATTCCCGCGCAAGCCCCTGCTGCTGGCTCCCATGGAAGGGCTGCTGGACTTCGTGCTGCGCGACGTGCTGACTCGCGTCGGCGGCGTCGATCGCTGCGTGTCCGAGTTCATCCGCGTCTCGGGCAATCTGCTGACCGACAGGGTGTTTCTGAGCTACATCCCCGAGCTGAAGAACGGCGGCCGCACCCTGGCCGGCGTGCCCGTGCGCGCGCAGCTGCTGGGTTCGGACCCGGGCTGCATGGCCGAGAACGCCGCCCGCCTGGCCGCCCTGGGCCCCGAGGGCATAGACCTGAACTTTGGCTGTCCGGCCAAGACCGTGAACCGCCACGGCGGCGGCGCGGCCCTGCTGCGCGAGCCAGAATCAATAGCGGCCGTGGTGGCCGCCGTGCGCCGCGCCGTGCCCGCTCCGCTGCCCGTGTCCGCCAAGATGCGCCTGGGCTATGACGACGCCGGCCTGGCGCGCGAATGCGCCCAGGCCATGGAGCAGGGCGGCGCCTCAGAGCTGGTGGTGCATGCGCGCACCAAGGCCGATGGCTATCGCCCGCCCGCGTACTGGGAGCAGATCCCCGCCATTCGTGCGGCGGTCGCCATCCCCGTGGTGGCCAATGGTGAGATCTGGAGCGTGGCCGATGCGCTGCGCTGCCGCAGCCTGTCGGGCTGCGACGCGCTGATGCTGGGCCGCGGCATGGTGGCCGACCCCGGTCTGGCCTTGGCCATACGCGCGCACGACCAGGGGCAGGCCCACCAGCCCCTGGCCTGGCAGGCCCTGCTGCCGCAGATCGGGCGCTTCTGGGATCTGGTCTGCGCCGACCTGGAGCCGCGCCAGCGCGCCGGCCGGCTCAAGCAATGGCTGAACCTGCTGCGACGGTGCTACCCCGAGGCGCAGCGGGCGTTCGACGAAGTGCGCGTGATGACCGATCAGCGTGTGATTACGGCCTGGGTGCGGCAGGTGGCCGATCAATAAGACCCGATCAGCAAATCATGCGCCGCGCGCAGGCGCTGCACGTCGCGCCCCCAGCGGCGATCCTGCGGCAGGTGGCGCAGCCAGGTCAGGCGCGTCAGCGTGCCCTGCAGCGCCGCCTGAAAGTCCGCGCCACGCAGCGGCTGGGTCAACCAGTCGTTCCAGAGGGCGCGCGCCTCCTGCTGGGCGCCGGCTTGCCGCAGCGCCAGTGCCGTGGAATGCGCATAGGCCAGCGCATCGCGCAGCTGGCACAGGGCCAGGGGCAGGGCGCTTAAAGGGTCGTCCTCGAAGTCTATGCAGGCAATCGCGCCGTCCGGGCAGCGCACCATGTTGCGCGCAAAGGCCTGGCTCAGGCATTGCTGATGGCCATGCACGGCGTCCAGCGTCTGCAGGCCCAGGCGCCACAGCGCCAGCACGGCGGTGGGGCCGGCAGCCACGGCGGCCTCGATCTCGTCGCCCAGCGACGGCGTGGGCCGGCCCGGTGTGCCCAGGTCGCGCATCAAAAAGGCGTCATCGCAGGCGGCCAGCACCTGCGGCACGCGCAGGCCCAGCGCGCCCAGGGTGCGCAGGCGTCGGAGCTCGGTGGCAATCGCCGGGCGCCCGCCCAGGTTGGGCACGGGGCGCAGCACCGGCAGGCGCAGGACGCCGGCGGCCGCGCCCAGCAGGCGGTAGCGCCACATACCATGGCGCGGCCCGGCGCGCTTGAGCCAGACCTGCTCCCCCGCCAGCATGTAGCGTGCCACCAGCGGTTGTTGCTGCGGCCATTGCTCCTGCAGGAAGCGGCTGTAGCCGGTGTTGTTCAAAATTGCGCCCGTCCCGCCACGCGGGCAATCAGGCGCAGATCCGGGCCGATCTGCTGTATGTCGTGGAACTCCATGCGCAGCCCTTGCGCCAGCGCCTGCAGCGGCCCCCAGCTGGCCAGGCCATGCGCGCCGCTGCCCAGCAGCAGGGGCGCCAGGTAGAGCAGCATTTCATCGACCAGGCCCTCGCGCACAAAGGAGCCGTTGAGTTTGTGCCCGGCCTCCAGGTGCAGCTCGTTCACGCCGCGTGGCCCTAAGTCGCGCAGCAGGGCCGGCAGATCCACCTTGCCGTGGGCATTGGGCAGCTGAATGACCGTGGCACCGCGCGCCTCAAGCGCCTGTGTTCGCGTGCCGTCCTCGTGGGCGGCGTAGATGAACACGCGCCTGTCGGGCACGCCGAACAGCCGTGCCGTGGGCGGTGTCTGCAGCCGGCTGTCCACCACCACCAGATGCGGCTGGCGCGGTGTGGCCACTTCGCGCACGTTGAGCAGCGGGTCGTCGTCCAGCACCGTGCCAATGCCTGTCAGCACGGCGCAGGCGCGTGCGCGCCAGGCATGGCCGTCGGCGCGCGCGGCCGGTGCCGTGATCCACTGACTGGCGCCGTTGGCCAGCGCCGTCACGCCGTCCAGCGAGGCCGCGGCCTTCATGCGTACCCAGGGCGTGCCGCGCTGCATGCGGCTGAAAAAGCCGATGTTCAACTCGCGCGCCTGTGCGGCGCCCGGCCCCACCTCGACCTCCACCCCCGCGGCGCGCAGCCGCGCAAAGCCCTGGCCCGCCACCTGGGGGTTGGGGTCGGCAATGCTGGCCACCACGCGCCCTATGCCCGCCTGTATCAGCGCATCGCAGCACGGCCCCGTGCGCCCCTGGTGCGCGCAGGGTTCCAGCGTCACATAGGCCGTGGCGCCGCGCACGTCATGGCCGCGGGCGGCGGCATCGCGCAGCGCCACTACCTCGGCATGCGGGCCGCCGGCCTGCTGGGTAAAACCCTGGCCAAGCACGGCGCCGTCGCCGCCGGCGATCACGCAGCCCACGCGCGGATTCGGGTTGGAAAGACAAAGCGCCTGGGCTGCGAGCCCAAGCGCCTGCTGGATGAAGGGTGTGGCGCCTGTCATGACGCAGCGATGGTAGCGCGCAGAACCATGCGTTTGTGCAAACCGCGCAGGCCTGTCAATTCCTGTCGGGTTCGGAAATAAAAAAGCCGGAAGTTGCATCACAACTTCCGGCTTTCTGGAATAGCTGGTGGGCCCTGAAGGATTCGAACCTTCGACCAACGGATTAAGAGTCCGA
>JAGPIX010000165.1:1444-5251 GCA_018054745.1 Alicycliphilus sp. | reverse complement strand
TTGGCGTGGGCAACCAGTCGCTGGGGCTGACCGAGGTGGCCTACCAGAACGCGCTGGCCTACGCCAAGGATCGCCTGCAGATGCGCAGCTTGAGCGGCACCAAGGCCAAGGACAAGGAGGCCGACCCTATCATCGTGCACCCCGACGTGCGCAAGATGCTGCTCACCGCCAAGGCCTACGCCGAAGGCGCGCGCGCGCTGCAGATCTACTGCACGCTGCTCTTGGACCAGTCGCACCACCACCCCGACGAAAAAGTGCGCAAGGACAGCGACGAGCTGGTGGCGCTGCTGACTCCCATCGTGAAGGCCTTCATCACCGATAACGGCCACACCGCCACCAACGCCTGCATGCAGGTCTTCGGCGGCCATGGCTTCATCAAGGAATGGGGCATGGAGCAGCACGTGCGCGACAACCGCATCAACATGATCTACGAGGGCACGAACACCGTGCAGTCGCTGGATCTTTTGGGCCGCAAGGTGCTGGGCAACCAGGGCGCGACGCTGAAAAAATTCGGCAAGCTGGTCGCCGCGTTGGTGGCTGAAGAAGGTGTGAACGAGAAGATGGCCGAGTTCATCAACCCCATCGCCATGCTGGGCGAGCAGATGACGAAGTTCACCACCGAGATCGGCTTCAAGGGCATGCAAAACCCCGACGAGGTGGGCGCCGCCGCCGTGGACTACCTGCGCGTGGCCGGCCACCTGGTGTTCGGCTACATGTTCGCGCGCATGGCCCAGGTGGCGCTGCGCGCCATTGCTGCGGGCAATGCCGACCCGTTCTACGTCGCCAAGCTGCAAACGGCACGCTTCTACTTCGCCAAGCTGTTCCCCGAGACCGTGATGCTGATGCGCACGGCGCGCGCGGGTAGCAAGGTGTTGATGGACACGGACGCGGCGCTGGCCTAAAGGTCTCCCACCCTCACCCCAGCCCTCTCCCCCCTTGCGGGAGAGGGAGCCAAACCGCGGTGCCGAATTTGGGTGCTCCCTCTCCCCCTTGGGGGAGAGGGCAGGGGTGAGGGGGTAAATACTCGAATTAGCTATCTATTGCCACGGAGTCCTTATGAAACAAGCGTTAACAGCTATCGTTTTAATGGCAATCGCCGCCCCCGCCCTGGCCCAGATGAGCCCGCTGGGCCTGTGGCGCAGCATTGACGACAAGACCGGTGAGCCCAAGGCCGAGATCCGCGTCACGGACAACGCCGGCGCCCTGAGCGGGCGCATAGAAAAGACCCTGCGCAAGGACGCCAAGCCCACCTGCACCGAATGCCAGGACGACCGCAAGGGCCAGCCCATCGTCGGCCTGGAGATCATCCGCGGCGGCAAGCAGGCCGAGGGCAAGGATGTCTGGGAGGGCGGCAAGATTCTCGACCCCGAGAACGGCAAGGACTACCGCGCCAGCCTCACGCCCGTGGACGGCGGCAAGAAGCTGGAGGTGCGCGGCTACCTGGGCCCGTTCTGGCGCACCCAGACCTGGCAGCGCGTGGAATAAATTGGAAAGAAAACCATGACCCGATTCAATGTGAAAAAAGTCGCCGTGCTCGGCGCGGGCGTGATGGGCGCGCAGATTGCCGCCCACCTCGTCAACGTGAAGGTGCCGGTGGTGCTGTTCGACCTTCCCGCCAAGGAGGGCAGCAAGAGCGCCATCGCCGAAAAGGCCATCGCCAACCTGAAGAAGCTCAAGCCCTCGCCCCTGGGTGTGGCCGATGATGCCGAGCTGATCCAGCCCGCCAACTACGAAGAGCATCTGAAGCTGCTTAAGGACTGCGACCTGGTGATCGAGGCCATTGCCGAGCGCATGGACTGGAAGTTGGACCTGTACACGAAGATCGCCCCCCATGTGGCCAAACATGCGTTGCTGGCGTCCAACACCTCGGGCCTGTCCATCACCAAACTGAGCGAGGCGCTGCCCGAGGCCCTGCGCCACCGCTTCTGCGGCATCCACTTCTTCAACCCGCCGCGCTACATGCCGCTGGTGGAGCTGATCGCCACGCCCACCACCGAGGCGCGCGTGATCGACCAGCTGGAGGCCTTTGTCACCAGCGGCCTGGGCAAGGGTGTGGTGCGGGCCAAGGACACGCCCAACTTCATCGCCAACCGCATCGGCATCGCCGGCATGCTGTCCACGATGCAGGAGGCGGACAACTTTGGCCTGACGTTTGACGTGGTGGACGACCTCACGGGCAAGAAGCTGGGCCGCGCCAGCAGCGGCACGTTCCGCACCGCCGACGTGGTGGGCCTGGACACCATGGCCCATGTCATCAAGACGCTGCAGGACAACCTGAGCCTGGACACCGACCCCTTCTACGGCAGCTTTGGCACGCCGGCCGTGCTCAGCAAGCTCATAGCAATGGGCAACCTGGGGCAGAAGTCCAAGGCCGGCTTCTTCAAGAAGCAGGGGCGTGACATCCTGCGCTTCGAGCTCGACAGCGAGGACTATGTGCCCGCCGGCCAGAAGGCCGACGAGGTCTACGCCCGCATGCTGAAGAAACCTGCCGCCGAGCGCCTGAAACTGCTGCGCAATGCCGAGGGCGCGCCGGGCCAGTTTTTGTGGGCCATTTTGCGCAACGGCTTTCACTACGCGGCCATCCACCTGGAGCACATTGCCGAGTCCGCGCGCGACCTGGATCAGGCCATGCGCTGGGGCTTTGGCATGAAGCAGGGCCCGTTCGAGCTGTGGCAGGAGGCCGGCTGGCTGGAGGTGGCCAGGATGGTGCAGGAGGACATCGATGCCGGCAAGGCGCTGTGCAGCGCGCCGCTGCCGAAATGGGTCTTCGAAGGCCCGGTGGCCCAGGCCGGCGGCGTGCATACGGCCGATGGATCGTGGAGCCCGGCACTGAAAAAGTTTGTAGCGCGCCGCGTACTGCCCGTCTACGAAAGACAGCTTTTCCCTGAAAAATTGCTGGGCGAGGCCAGTCTGCCCGACTGGCAGACGGCCGGCACCACCCTGTCGGAATCCAAGGCGCTGCGCACCTGGACGCTCGATGGCCAGGTCTTGATCGCCAGCATCAAGAACAAGATGCACGCCATCAGCCCCGAGGTCATGGAGGGCCTGATGGAGGCCGTGGATCTGGCCGAGGCCGAGTACCAGGGCATGGTGATCTGGTCGGGTGATGCGCCGTTCTCGGTCGGTGCGGATCTGGAAGCCACCATGCCGGCCTTCGTCGTCGGCGGGGCGGATGCCATCGACAGCATCGAGCATGAGCTGCAAAACCTGATGCTGCGCCTGCGCTACGCCCAGGTGCCGGTGGTGGCCGCCATCCATGGCATGGCGCTGGGCGGGGGCTGCGAGCTGTCGGTGTACAGCGCGCGCCGCGTGGCCCACATGGAAAGCTATATGGGCCTGGTGGAAGTGGGCGTGGGCCTGGTGCCCGGCGCCGGCGGCCTGACCTACATCGCCCGCCGCGCGGCCGAGAACGCCGCCGCCAGCACCGGCAAGGACATCCTGCCCTTCCTGAGCGAGGGCTTCACCGCCGCCGCCATGGCCAAGGTGGGCATGAGCGCGCTGGAGTCGAGGAAGCTGGGCTACCTGCTCGATAGCGACATCATCGTGCCGCACAAGGACGAGCTGCTGTTCGTCGCCATCAACGAGGCCAAGGCGATGGCCGCGGGTGGCTGGCGCGCGCCCTTGAAGCGCCTGTTCCCGGTGGCCGGGCGCAGCGCCATCGCCACCATCAAGGCGCAGCTGGTGAACATGCGCGATGGCGGCTTCATCAGCGCCTACGACTTCAAGATCGCCGCGATGATTGCCGAGGTGGTGTGCGGCGGCGACGTGGACGCGGGCAGCCTGGTGAGCGAGGAATACCTGATGCAG
>JAGPIX010000165.1:0-1344 GCA_018054745.1 Alicycliphilus sp. | reverse complement strand
TGGCACTGAGTCACCCTCACCCCCACCCTCTCCCGCCAGCGGGAGAGGGAGTGAAACCATAAGGACATCTGTCATGAAACAAGTACAAGACGCCTACATCGTCGCCGCCACGCGCACGCCCATCGGGCGTTCGGGCCGCGGTTACTTCAAGAACACGCGCCCGGACGACCTGCTGGTCGCCGCCATCCGCGGCGCCATGGCGCAGGTGCCCACGCTGGACCCGAAGGCCATCGAGGACAGCATCATCGGCTGCTCCTTCCCCGAGGGTGAGCAGGGCATGAACATGGCGCGCATCGCCATGGGCCTGGCCTTTAACCACCCGGTGGGTGGCGTCACGGTGAACCGCTTTTGCGCCTCCGGCGTGACCGCCATACAGATGGCGGCCGACCGCATCCGCGTGGGCGAGGCAGACGTGCTGATTGCCGGCGGCGCCGAGTCCATGAGCATGGTGCCTATGGGCGGCAACAAGCCATCCTTCAACCCGGAGGTGTTTGCCAAAGACGAGAACGTGGGCATTGCCTACGGCATGGGCCTGACCGCCGAGAAGGTGGCGCAGCAGTGGAAGGTCTCGCGCGAGGCGCAGGACGCTTTTGCGCTGGAATCGCACCTGCGCGCCATCCGCGCCCAGCAGGCGGGCGAGTTTGCGGACGAGATCACGCCCTTCGAGATCGTTGAGCGCAGCCCCAACCTTGCCACCGGCGAGGTCGTGACCAAGACGCGCACGGTGAACCTGGACGAGGGCCCGCGCCCCGACACCTCGCTGGAAGGCCTGGCCAAGCTCAAGACCGTGTTCGCCGCGCGCGGCTCGGTCACGGCGGGCAACAGCAGCCAGACCAGCGACGGCGCCGGCGCGCTGATACTGGCGAGCGAAAAGGCGGTGAAGCAGTTTGGCCTGACGCCGCTGGCGCGCTTTGTCAGCTACGCCGCGCGTGGCGTGCCGCCCGAGATCATGGGCATCGGCCCCATCGAGGCCATTCCCGCCGCGCTGCGCTACGCCGGCCTGCAGTCCTCGGACATTGGCTGGTACGAGCTCAATGAGGCCTTCGCTGCCCAGTCCCTCGCCGTGATGAACACGCTGGGGCTGGATCCGGCCAAGGTCAACCCCATGGGCGGCGCCATCGCCCTGGGCCACCCGCTGGGCGCCACCGGGGCGATACGCGCCGCCACCGTGGTGCATGCGCTGCGCCGGCACAAGCTGAAGTACGGCATGGTGACCATGTGCGTGGGCACGGGCCAGGGCGCGGCCGGCATCTTCGAAAGCCTTTGAGGCCAGGGTCGCCCGCATGACGCGGGCCCCGCCCCAAACCGTGCACACTTGGGTGCCATGACTCACGCCACACATCC
>JAGPIX010000164.1 GCA_018054745.1 Alicycliphilus sp. | reverse complement strand
CGGACGCGGAAGTGCTGTCCATGCCCGACAGCGAGTACATGAACGACAAGCAGATGGCGTTCTTCCGCCACAAGCTGGTGCTGCTCAAGCAGGACATGCATGCCAATGCCGGCGAGACCACCGAGCATCTGCGCGAGGACACCGTGGTCGTGCCCGATCCGGCCGACCGCGCCACCATCGAGGAAGAGCATGCCCTGGAGCTGCGCACGCGCGACCGCGAACGCAAGCTGCTCAAGAAGATCGAGCAATCCATCGCCCGCATCGACGCCGGCGACTATGGCTACTGCGACGAGACCGGCGAGGCCATAGGCGTCGGCCGCCTGATCGCCCGGCCCACGGCCACGCTGTCGCTGGAGGCGCAGCAGCGCCGCGAGCTCAAGCAAAAGATGTTTGGCGACTGATGTGAATCACACCCCCCTGAGGCGCTGCGCGCCTTCCCCCCGCTCTCGCGGCGCTGCGCGCCGCGGGCAGGGGGACGCCGCCCGTGCGGCGGGGCGGCCCTTGCACGGCGGCCCTGGCCTGGGGCACGCCAGTTTCATGCCGGCCTGCACCATGGAGCAGCGCGCGCTTGAGGGCGCATAAAGGCGCACCACTTCAAACCATGAGCAAGGACGACACCCCGGCACCTGGTGGACTGCTGTCCAAGATGGTGAAGTTCGTGCGCAACCCCACGGTCAACTGGTCTGACCTGGACTCGCTCGAAACTGACCGCGACAGCCAGTACAGCAAGCAGATGCTCAAGGAGATGATCGAGCGCAAGCGGCGCAACGACTTCGTGCGCAAGCGCGAGTTCGATCAGCTGCGCAAGCTGCGCCAGCGCGAGGCCCAGGGCGGCCGGCGCCTGGACGACGCCTTGGCACGCGCCTCGTTTTTCTCGACCAGCATGACCTCGCCCGACGAGCGTGCCGGCACGCTCAAGAAGATCGACGAGATCGAAGCCCAGATGTCGCAGCAATGGTGGAAGGGCAAGGAGCAGGGCGCTCCCGCCCCCCAGACGGCCAGCCAGCAGGGCGCGGCACCCGAGTCGCAGCGCATGGTCGTCGCGCCGCCCATCGTGCCGCCAAGGCCAGCCGTGGTGTTGGCAGCGCAAGCGGCGCTTGGAGACCAGGTGCACGCCTTTGCGCCCACCGCCCCGATGAGCATGCCCGCATCCCTGGGACAGGGGGCTTTGCAGGTTCCGCCAGCGGCCGACGCCGCGATGGCAGCCGCGGTGCCCTCACTCGTGGCCGATGCCGAGCCGTTCGAGCATGACCCCGACCTCGAAGAGGCCGCCATCCGTTTCGCCAGCGGCGACTTCGAGGGTGCCGAGGCCGGGCTCAGGGAGATCATGACGCAGCCCCCGCAGGACGGAGCGCGGCCGGACGAGGTCTGGCTGGCGCTGTTCGACCTGTACCGCGCCACCGGTCAGCAGGATCCGTTCGACATGCTGGCCATTGAGTTTGCCGCGCGCTTTGGGCGCTCGGCGCCGCTGTGGTTCTCGCTGCCCGAGCAGCTGGGCATGCAGGCAGCCGTGGATCCGGCAACGCCCGCCGCGGCACAGTTCGAGCATGGCTGGAGCGCGCCGACCCTGCTGACGCAGCAGTCGGTGGCCGCGCTGCAGGCCTCCCTGGCGCGCGCCGCGCCACCCTGGACCCTGAGCTGGACGCGCCTGACCGAGATCGAGCCGCCGGCCATCGCCGCGCTGGCCCAGCAGTTCGAGGACTGGGCCGGGCGCGCGGTGCAGATCCGGTTTGCCGGCGTGCAGGCGCTGCAGGGCCTGCTGCAGGCAAATACCCCATCGGGCGACCGCAGCCGCGAGCCTGCCTGGTGGCGCCTGCGCATGGCGGCGCTGCGCCTGATGGGCCAGCATGACGAGTTCGAGCTGGTGGCCCTGGACTATTGCGTGACCTATGAGGTCTCGCCACCGTCCTGGCTGTCGCCGCATTGCGCCTTTAGCGGCGACGATGGCGCCGCGCCTGCGGCGCTGGAGGGCGCGCCGGACAGCGATCTGTTCATGTCGGGTTTTGCCCTGTCCCAGCCGGCGCGCACGGACGATGGCCCGGTGGCGGCATTGCAGGGCCAGATCGATGGCGATGCCACGCCGCTGCTGCAGCCGCTGGAGGCCATGGCGCCTGCGGGTGCGCCGCTGGTCGTGTCCTGCGAGCGGCTGATCCGCATCGACTTTGCCGCCGTGGGCTCGGTGCTCAACTGGGCGGCCGAGCAACAGGCCCAGGGCCGGGCGGTGCATTTCACGCAACTGCACCGGCTGGTGGCCGTGCTGTTCAACGTGATCGGCATCAACGAGCACGCGCGCGTCGTGCTGCGGAAAAACTGATTTTTCGTCCCCACGGGCGTGGGTGCGGCTTGCAAACGGGCGCTTGCGCCCTCATATGGCATTCCCATGGAACAGTACCACGGCACCACCATTCTCAGCGTCCGGCGCCAGACGGCGAACGGCATCCAGGTTGCTCTTGGCGGCGACGGCCAGGTCACCCTGGGCAACATCGTCGTCAAGGGCACGGCGCGCAAGGTGCGCAAGCTCTACCAGGGGCGTGTGCTGGCCGGCTTTGCCGGCGCCACGGCCGACGCCTTCACGCTGTTTGAGCGCTTCGAGGCCAAGCTGGAGAAGCACCAGGGCCAGCTGACGCGCGCGGCCATCGAGCTCACCAAGGACTGGCGCACCGACCGCGTGCTGCGTCGCCTGGAGGCCATGCTGGCCGTGGCCGATCATTCGGCCTCGCTCATCATCACCGGCAACGGCGACGTGCTCGAGCCCGAGGAGGGCATAGTCGCCATCGGTTCGGGCGGCGCCTACGCGCATTCGGCCGCCAAGGCGCTGCTGCACAACACCGATCTGCCGGCCGTGGACATCGTGAAGAAGTCGCTCGCGATCGCCGGTGAGCTGTGCATCTATACCAACATGCACCACACCATAGAGACGCTGTAGGCGTTTCGCTATTGTATTAATAGCTTCTGGCGCTTATCTGTAAAGCGCTGGAGCCAGAAATGGTCTAAAAATGTCCTCCATGACCCCCCAGGAAATCGTCTCCGAGCTCGACCGCCACATCGTCGGCCAGCAGGGCGCCAAGCGTGCCGTGGCCATCGCCCTGCGCAACCGCTGGCGCCGCCAGCAGGTCGATAGCAGCCTGCGCCAGGAGATCACGCCCAAGAACATCCTGATGATCGGCCCCACGGGCGTCGGCAAGACCGAGATTGCGCGTCGCCTGGCGCGCCTGGCCGATGCGCCCTTCATCAAGGTCGAGGCCACCAAGTTCACCGAGGTGGGCTATGTCGGCAAGGATGTGGACTCCATCGTGCGCGACCTGGTCGAGGTGGCCGTGAAGCAGACGCGCGAGCAGGACATGAAGAAGGTGCGCGTGCGCGCCGAAGACGCGGCCGAGGAGCGCATTCTCGATGTGTTGATCCCCCCGGCACGCACCGGCGAAGCGGCACCCGACAGCACGGCGCGCCAGGTGTTCCGCAAGAAGCTGCGCCAGGGCGAACTGGACGACAAGGAGATAGAGATCGACCTGGCGGACGCGCGCCCGCAGCTGGAGATCATGGGCCCGCAGGGCATGGAAGAGATGGCCGAGCAACTGCGTGGCATGTTCAGCCAGATGGGCCAGGAGCGGCGCAAGACGCGCAAGCTGAAGATCGCCGAGGCGCTCAAGCTGCTGACCGACGAGGAGGCTGCCAAGCTGGTGAACGAGGAAGAGGTCAAGGCCCATGCCCTGCATAACGCCGAGCAGAACGGCATCGTCTTCATCGACGAGATCGACAAGGTGGCCTCGCGCCAGGAGAGCGGCGGCGCCGAGGTCTCGCGCCAGGGCGTGCAGCGCGACCTGCTGCCGCTGGTGGAGGGCACGACGGTGTCCACCAAGTACGGCATGGTCAAGACCGACCATATCCTGTTCATCGCCTCGGGCGCCTTCCACTTGGCCAAGCCCAGCGACCTGATCCCCGAGCTGCAGGGGCGCTTTCCGATCCGCGTGGAGCTCACCTCGCTGTCGGTGCAGGACTTCGAGGCCATCCTGACGCAGACCCATGCCAGCCTGGTCAAGCAGTACCAGGCGTTGCTGGCCACCGAGGGCGTGGCGCTGGAATTCACCCCCGAGGGCATCACGCGCCTGGCGCATATTGCCTATGACGTGAACGAGCGCACCGAGAACATCGGCGCACGCCGGCTGTCCACGGTGATGGAGCGGCTGCTCGACGAGGTCAGCTTCGACGCCGCCCGCCTGTCGGGCCAGACGGTGGTAGTGGACGCCGACTACGTGAACGCGCGTCTGCAGGCGCTGAGCCAGGACGAAGACCTGTCGCGCTACATCCTGTGAGGGTCGGGGTGACATCGCCCCGGGCTTCATAAAGCACTTGCATACCCGCATCTAAGTGCTTAATCAATAAAGGGTTTTGCCTGATTTTTGCATGCAAATCGGGTTCTAAGCCCTTGATTTCATTACAAATTTTTGACGACTCCCCTGTTGTCGGGCGTGCTTTTCCTGCTACAGTGCAAAAAAGTGCAATTAAGTGGTGAAAAGTGCCTTTCGAGCCCAAAACGGCGCCGAAAGGTGGGTGGATCAAGCAGGGGTTCGATTCGTGTTCCAAGGGGCGTCATCGCTGAGTCTCGATGCCAAGGGGCGGCTATCTGTGCCGACCCGGCATCGTGACGCCCTGACGGAGCAGGCCGGCGGCCAGCTGACCATCACCAAGCACCCCGACGGCTGCCTGATGGTGTTTCCGCGCCCGGAGTGGGAGAAGTTCCGCGAGCGCATCGCCCAACTGCCCATGTCGGCGCAGTGGTGGAAGCGCATCTTCCTGGGCAACGCCATGGACGTGGAGATGGATGGCACGGGGCGCGTGCTCGTCTCGCCCGAGTTGCGCGAGGCCGCGGGCCTGACCAAGGAGGCCGTGCTGCTTGGCATGGGCAGCCACTTCGAGCTCTGGGACAAGGCGACGCACGACGCCAAGGAGGCCGCCGCCATGCAGGCCGGCATGCCCGATGTCCTCAAGGACTTTTCTTTCTAGGGGCCGCGTGTGAACCAGCCCCTGCAACACACCACGGTCTTGCTCGACGAGGCGGTCAATGCCCTGCTGGGCGGCGGCGGTGACGCCGCGCCGGCGGGCTGCTTCGTCGACGGCACCTTTGGCCGCGGAGGGCATTCGCGGCTCATATTGCAGCGGCTGGGCGCTGCGGGGCGGCTGCTGGCCTTCGACAAGGACCCGGCAGCCATCCAGGAAGCGGCGCGCATCGAGGATGCGCGCTTTGCCATTC
>JAGPIX010000055.1:7002-18035 GCA_018054745.1 Alicycliphilus sp. | reverse complement strand
TGCGCGCGCGCGTGGCCCAGGCGCACGCCCGCGCCCTGGCGCGCCAGGGCCAGCCCAACCAGGCACTGCAGGGCCAGCAGCTGGACCAGATGGCCGCGCTGGACGATGCCGCCGCGCGCTTTCTGCAAACCGCCGCCGCGCGCCTGGCCTGGTCGGCACGCGGCACGCACCGCGCGCTGAAGGTGGCGCGCACGATTGCCGACCTGGCCGGGTCGGAGCACATCACCGTGGCCCATGTGGCCGAGGCCATGCAGTACCGGCGGGTGCTTCGCGCTACTGTTTAAATAGCTTATGGCGCTTGCTAAACAAGCGCTACAGGCATTTTTTGCCTGATTAGTCATATGCCTCAGAAACCCGTCATCCCGGCGAAGGCCGGAATGACGGTTATGACGATGTCCTTTGCAGTTACACCCCCAGATACGCCTGCCGCGCCCGCGCGTCGCGCGCCAGCTCGGCCATGGGCGCCTGGTGCACGATGCGGCCCTGCTCCAGCACATAGGCGCGGTCGGCCACGGCCTGGGCGAGCAGCAGGTTTTGCTCGCTCAGCAAAATCCCCACGCCCCGGGCCTTGAGCCGGCGGATGGCGCGCGCCATCTGCTCGACGATCAGCGGCGCCACGCCCTCGGAGGGCTCGTCGAGCAGCACCAGCAGGGGCTGGCCCATCAGCGTGCGCGCCACACTCAGCATCTGCTGCTCGCCGCCGCTCATCTGCCCGCCCGGGCGCTGCGGCATCTGGCCCAGGTTGGGGAATAGCGCGAACAGATCCTCGGGCGTCCAGTGCGGCGCGGGTTCGCCACCCGGCCAGTGGCGCGGCGGCTGGCGGCCGACCTCCAGGTTTTGCAGCACCGTCAGGTCGGTGAAGATGCGCCTGTCCTCGGGCACATAGCCCAGGCCCAGGCGCGCGATCTGGTGCGCGGGCAGGCCGTGGATGGCCTGGCCCTGCAGCCGCACCTGACCTTCGGTGCGCGCCAGCAGGCCGGCCAGGCTTTTCAGCGTGGTGCTCTTGCCCGCGCCGTTGCGGCCCATCAGCGCCACCACCTCGCCACGGCCCACGGTGAGCGACACGCCGTGCAGGATATGGGCGACGCCGTACCAGGCGTGCAGGTGGTCTACGGCGAGCAGCGGTGTGGACTTGGGCAGCCCCTCACCCCTCCCTCTCCCCAAAGGGGCGAGGGCGACCGGTTGCGCCGGACTTACTCCCTCTCCCTCTGGGAGAGGGCGGGGGTGAGGGCCGGCCACCGCAGGCGCCTCTTTCAGCCCCCCGCCCAGATACGCCGCCTGCACACGCGCGTCCTGGCGCATGGCCTCGGGCGGGCCTTCGGCCAGCAGCTGGCCGCGCACCAGCACGGCCACGCGGTCGGCCTGGCCGAAGACCACGTCCATGCTGTGCTCGGTGAACAGCACAGCCATGGCGCGCTCGCGCGCGAGGCGCCGCACCAGCCGCATCAGCGCCAGGCGCTCGGCGCTGGCCATGCCGGCCGTGGGCTCGTCCATCAACAGCAGGCGCGGCGCGTGCGCCAGGGCCATGGCCAGCTCGACGCGCTTGACATCGCCATAGGCCAGCTCGCTGCAGGGGCGGTCGGCCTGATCCTGCATGCCCACCTGCTCCAGCAGGGCCAGCGCGTCCGGCACGCGGTGCTGGCCGGCGCGGCGCCACCAGCGCCAGCCGCGTCGGTCGTGCGACAGCAGGGCCAGCTGCAGGTTCTGCAGCACGGTGAAGCTGGCGCAGGTCTGGGCAATCTGGAAGGTACGGCCCACACCCAGGCGCCAGATGACGCGCGGCGGCAGGCCGGTGATGTCCTGGCCGGCCAGCAACACGCGGCCGGCGTCGGGCCGGATCTGCCCGCCCAGCATGTTGAAGCAGGTGCTCTTGCCCGCGCCGTTGGGGCCGATCAGCGCCAGCAGCTCGCCGGCCGCCAGCGCGAACGACACGCCCTGCACGGCCTGCACGCCGCCAAAGGACTTGCGCAGGCCCTCCACGCGCAGCAGGCTCATGCGATTACTCCTTTTTTAGGAGCTATCAGCGCTTGCCAATATTGCGCAAAACCCGAAATTCCCTGTGGAAACAGCAGCACCAGCGCCAGCATGATGCCGCCCAGCAGCGCGCGCCAGTAGTCGGTGGCGCGGGCCACGCTGTCGTGCAGCCAGGTGAAGGCCGCCGCGCCCACCAGCGGGCCGGCCAGCTGCTGCATGCCGCCCAGCAGCACCATCACCAGGCCGTCGACCGACTTGCCGACCCACAGCACCTCGGGCGCCACGCCGCCCTTTGAAAAAGTGAACAGCGCGCCCGCCAGCCCCGCCAGCAGGCCGGCGACGACGAAGGCCGCCCATTGCACGCCGCGCACGTTGATGCCAATGGCCTCGGCGCGCGTGGCCGAGTCGCGCGCGGCGCGCAGCGCCCAGCCCAGGGGCGCGAACAACATGCGCCGCAGCAGGTAGAGGCCCGCCGCGACAAAAGCCAGCACCAGCCAGTAGAAGGCCGTGCCCTGCGCCCAATCGGGCGGCCAGACGCCGGTCAGGCCATTGCTGCCGCCCGTGAGGCCGTCCCACTGGAAGGCGATGGCCCAGGTGATTTGCGCGAAGGCCAGCGTCAGCATGGTCAGCGACACGCCCGACAGGCGCACGCAAAACCAGCCATAGAGCAGCGCCCCGCCCGCCGCCACCAGGGGGGCCAGCAGCAGCGCCGCGCCCATGGGCAGGCCCGCCGCGCGCGTGAGCAGCGCCGCGCCATAGGCGCCCAGGCCAAAGTAGGCCGCGTGGCCGAACGAATGCAGCCCGCCCGGCCCGACGATGGCGTGCAGGCTGGCGGCAAACAGCGCGGCGATGAAGATGTCGGCCAGCAGCACGCTGGCGTAGCTGCCCTGGCCCAGAGCGAGCGGCAGCAGCGCCAATGCCAGCAGCAGGACGGCCCAGCCGGTGCCGGCCAGCGGACCGGCGCCGGCCAGGGGCGCCTCGGGCGCGCCCACGCCGCGCACGGCGGCCTGCGGCCGGCCCATCAACCCCCAGGGGCGCCAGATGAGCACGGCAGCCATGACCAGAAACTCCACCACCAGGGTGAGTTTGGGGAAGGCGATCGCCACCCCTGCGATCTGCACCACGCCCAGCCAGATGCACACGGCCTTGAGCTCGGCGATCAGCAGCGCGGCGACAAAGGCGCCGGGCAGCGAGCCCATGCCGCCCACCACCACGACGACGAAGGCCGCGCCTATGGTCAGCATGTCCAGTTCCAGGCTGGCGGGCTCGCGCGGCAGCTGCAGCGCGCCACCCAGGCCGGCCAGCGCCGCGCCCAGCGCGAACACGCCGGTGAACAGCCAGGCCTGGTTCACGCCCAGGGCGCCGACCATCTCGCGGTCCTGCGTGGCGGCGCGCACCAGCGTGCCCCAGCGCGTGCGCGTCAGCAACAGCGTGAGCAGCAGCAGCACCAGCGGGCCGACGGCGATGAGCAGCAGGTCATAGGCCGGAAAGCGCCGGCCCAGGATGTCCACCGCGCCTTCCAGCCCCGGCGCGCGCGGGCCGAACAGTTCCTGCGGGCCCCACAGCCACAGCGCCGCGTCCTTGATCACCAGCACCAGGGCAAAGGTGGCCAGCAGCTGCAGCAGCTCTGGCGCACCGTAGACACGGCGCAGGAGCAGCAGCTCGACCAGCGCGCCCAAGAGGCCCAGAACCAGCGGCGCCAGCAGCAGCGCGGGCCAGAAGCCTATCGCATCGCCCAGCAGCGCGACGCTGGAATACGCTACGTACAGCCCCAGCATGTAGAACGAGCCATGGGCAAAGTTGACGATGCGCGTGACGCCAAAGATCAGCGACAGCCCGGCCGCCACCAGGAACAGCGTGGACGCGCCGGCCAGGCCGTTGAGCAGCTGGGCCAGCAGGCCGGAGAGGTCCATGCGTGCAGGTTCAGTGCGTCAGGGTGCGGCCGGCCGCAGCTTCTTCACCTCGGCGTCGGACGGCTGGAACTTGGCGCCATCCATGTACTTGAAGTTCACCATCACCCCCTTGCCGCCGTACAGCCCGGTCTTGCCCACATAGGCGCCCATGGTGGACTGGTGGTCCTGGGCGCGGTAGGTGATGGGGCCGAACGGCGTGCGCACCTCCAGGCCGCGGAAGGCGGCGATGAGCGCCTCGGTGTCGGCGCTGCCGGCCTTGCGCAGCCCCGCGGCGATGGACTGGATAGCGTTGTAGCCCACCACCGAGCCGGCGCGCGGATAGTCCTTGAAGCGCTTGCGATAGGCGGTGGCAAAGGCGTCGTGGTCGGGTGTGAAGATGGCGTACCAGGGGTAGCCGGTGACCACCCAGCCCAGCGGCGTCTCGCCCTGCAGCGTGTCCAGGTACTCGGGCTCGCCCGTGAGCAGGCTGACCACGCCCTTGCCCTGGAACAGGCCGCGCGTATTGCCCTCGCGGACAAACTTGGCGAGATCGGCCGCGAACAGCACGTTGAAGATGGCGTCCGGCCTGGCATCAGCCAGCGCCTGCACCACGCTGCCGGCGTCCACCTTGCCCAGCGGTGTGGCCTGCTCGGCGACAAACTCCACATCCGGCTGCGCTGCGGTAAGCAGCTTCTTGAACGTGGCCACGGCCGACTGGCCGTACTCGTAATTGGGGTAGACGATGGCCCAGCGCTTTTTCTTCATGGCCGCGGCCTCGGGCACCAGCATGGCCACCTGCATGTAGGTCGAGGGGCGCAGGCGGAAGGTGTAGCGGTTGCCCTGTTCCCAGACGATCTTGTCGGTCAGCGGCTCGGCGGCCAGGAAGAAGCGCTTTTTCTGCTGCGCGAAGTCGGTCAGCGCCAGCCCCACATGCGACAGAAAGCTGCCCATGAGCACGTCCACCTTCTCGCGCGCGATCAGCTCCTCGGCGGCGCGCACGGCGTCGGCCGGGTTGCCGTTGTCGTCGCGCGTGACCAGCACCAGCTTCTTGCCGCCAATGCCGCCGGTGATGTTGATCTGCGCCAGCGCCAACTCCATGCCCTTCTTGTAGGGCTCGAGGAAGGCCGGCTGGGCCTTGTAGCTGTTGATCTCGCCAATGGTGTAGACATCCTGCGCCTGGGCCGCGCCCAGGGCGCAGGCCAGCATGGCCAGGACGGTGGTGAATGACTTCTTCATGCGTGAATCCTTGCTGCAGCGCAACAGCCGCGGCCCGCAACTGTACCGCCGCCGCCGCCTTGCCCCACAATATGCGGGTTTGCCCGCATGACGGGCGGGCGGTTCGGCGCAATTCGGCTTATGCCTGACACGAATAAAAAAACCGCGACACTAGCCGCAAAGCCCAGCCTCCCCCACTTTTCATCTTTCTTCCTGTCCATCCATGAGCGCATTCCTCGAAGAGCGTGTCCTGTCGGTGCACCACTGGACCGATCGCCTATTCAGCTTCACCACCACGCGCGACCCGGCGCTGCGGTTCTCCAACGGCCACTTCACCATGATCGGCCTGAAGGTGAACGACAAGCCGCTGCTGCGCGCCTACAGCATCGTCAGCGCCAACTACGAGGAGCACCTGGAGTTCCTGTCGATCAAGGTGCCCGACGGCCCGCTGACCTCGCGCCTGCAGCACATCAAGGTGGGCGACCACATCATCGTCGGCAAGAAGCCCACCGGCACGCTGCTCATCGACTACCTGCTGCCGGCCAAGCGGCTGTACCTGATGTCCACCGGCACCGGCCTGGCGCCGTTCCTGAGCGTGATCCGCGACCCCGAGACCTACGAGAAGTTCGAGCAGGTGATCCTGATCCACGGCGTGCGCGAGGTGGCCGAGCTGGCCTACTACGACTACCTGACCAAGGAGCTGCCGCAGCACGAGCTGCTGGGCGAGATGATCAGCCGCCAGCTCAAGTACTACCCCACGGTGACGCGCGAGCCCTTCAAGCACCAGGGCCGCATCAACGAGCTGATCGAAAACGGCAAGCTGGCCGCCGACCTGGGCCTGCCCCAGCTGAATGCGCTGGAAGACCGCGTGATGCTGTGCGGCAGCCCGGAGATGCTGGCCACGCTCAAGACCCTGCTGGAGCACCGCGACTTTGAAGAGGGCAACACCACGCGGCCGGGCGACTTCGTCATCGAACGCGCCTTCGTCGAGAAATAAAAGGCGCGGCCTGAAACGCCACGGGCGCTACCAGTTGCATAGCTGGTAGCGCCCGTTTTTATTGGGCTGGAGCCCAAAAACGCCCTGAAAACCGTCAATAGGCCCGGTCGTTCACATACACCGGCCGGGCGCCAGGGCGCTCGGTAGCGCCGGCACCATCGTCCACGCGAAAGCCCTTGCCCTCCAGGCGCACCGGCGTGCCCTCGGCCACGGGCTGGGCGCGCGTGAAGTTGCGCACCGAGCCGTCCTGCATGCGCACGCGCATCTGGTAGACGGTGCTGCTGCGGGCGCGCTCCTCCACCTTGTGGCCCACATAGCCGCCGCCCACGGCGCCCAGCACCGTGGCGGCGGTGCGGCCCGAGCCCTTGCCCACCTGGTTGCCCAGCACGCCGCCCAGCACGCCACCGGCCACCGCGCCCAGGCCCGTGGCCGGCGCGGCCTGCTCCAGCGCCTGCACCGATTCGACATGGCCGCAGCTGGCGCACACCGGCGCCGCTGGGCGCGCCTGCGCCACCGGCTGCGGCGGGTGTTCCGGCAGGCGCGCGGGGCGCGCGGCAAGCTGATTCGCTCTTGAATCAGGAGCTGCATGTGCTTGCTGTAAAACGGTTTGTGGCGGTTTCTGCTTGGAAATTTCCGCGCGTTGCGTGGACTCCTGGACGGGTTGCGCCATGGGCGCATCGCTGTGCAGGTTCTGCGCCAGCAGCGTACCGCCCAGCGCCAGCACGCTCGCGCCCAGCGCGCCCACGGCAATCCAAAGCCATTTCAGTGTGGCCGGGCTCTGGCCCACGGCGGTGCTGGGGTGCATATCCAATTCCTGTGCAATGAAGTGCGCGCAGCCTAACGCCCGCGCCGCTTCACAAAACCGGCCGCGCTGTAAGGCGCGTAAAAAGACGTCACCCCGCCGCGGCCTGGCGCGCCTCGTGCAGCGCCCGCGCGCAGCTGGCGGCAAACAGCAGCACGGCGGACGAGAAATACATCCACATCAGAAACACCACCAGCGAGCCCGCCGCCCCATAGGCCGACACCACAGCCGCGCGCGTCAGGTACAGCGCCAGCAGCTGCTTGCCCACGGTGAACAGCAACGCCCCCACCGCCGCGCCAAACAACAGGCAGCGCAGCGGCGGCTTGGGGCCGCTGCCTATGCGCATCAGCCCGACAAACAACAGCACCACCACGCCAAAGGACACGGCCTCGTTGATCAGCTGCAGCAGCAGGCCCGAGCCGAGGGGCAGCAGCGCGCTGGCCCAGGTGGCCAGCATCTTGATGACCGTGGACAGCACCAGCGACACCAGCAGCAAGAAACCCAGCGCCAGCACATAGGCCAGGCCGCGCAGGCGCAGCGAGGCCATGCGCCACCAGGCCTTGCGCTCGGGCGCCCCCTGGCCGTGCAGCCACAGCCGCTCCAGCGCCGACTGCAGCTCGGCAAACACGCCGGTGGCGCCCGACAGCAGCAGCACAAAGCCGGCCATCGACGCCAGCCGGCCTTGCGCCGGCGCCTGGGCGCTGGCCAGGGCCGCGCGCACCACCTCGGCGCCCCGCTCGCCCATCACGCCCTGCACCTGGCCGATCAG
This sequence comes from Alicycliphilus sp., assembly GCA_018054745.1. GTDB lineage: Bacteria > Pseudomonadota > Gammaproteobacteria > Burkholderiales > Burkholderiaceae_C > Alicycliphilus > Alicycliphilus limosus. Next base: position 10,386 of record JAGPIX010000055.1, on the reverse strand, counting down.
GTTGCTCTCCAGATAGGCCTTGTCCACCCACCAGCCCAGCAGGCCGACGATGAGCAGCAACAGCGGCGCCAGGCTGAGCATGCCGTAGAACGACATGGCGGCGCTCATGCGCAGGCCGTCAGCATCCAGCCACAGGCGCACGGCGCGCAGCAGCGGTGTCAGGTGTTGCACCAGGGCGCGGGCAGGCGATGGTGGTTTGGGCGAGGCATCAGGCATGGCCCGATTGTGCGCATGCTCGGGCCGGCGCGCGCCGGCTCTTACACTCACGACTCACCGCTCACCACTTACGAACACACAAGCATGCAAACGCGTTGCGCCCTGGTCGGCATGCCCGGCAGCGGCAAATCCACCGTGGGCCGGCAGCTCGCCCGGCGCCTGGGCCTGCCCTTCATCGACATGGACCACCTGCTGGAGCAGCGCCTGGGCTGCAGCATCAGCAGCTTTTTCGAGCAGCATGGCGAGCCGGCCTTTCGCGACCACGAGACGGCCCTGTTGGCCGAGCTGGCGGCCGAGAGCGGGGACATGGTGCTGTCCACCGGCGGCGGCGTGGTACTGCGGCCGGAGAACCGCGCCGCCCTGCGCCAGGGCTTCTCGCATGTGATGTACCTGCGCGCCTCGCCCGACGAGATTTACAAGCGCGTGCGCCATAGCCAGACGCGGCCGCTGCTGCAGGTGGCCGACCCACAGGCGCGCCTGCGCGAGCTCTACCGCACACGCGACCCGCTGTACCGCGAGGCCGCGCACTACGTGATCGAAACCGGCCGCCCCACGGTGAACACGCTGGTGAACATGATCGTGATGCAGCTGGAGATGGCGCCGGGGGCTTGAGGCCGGATACCGCGCGCGTCCCGCATGACCTCTGCCCCGCCCATCCTCCACGGCCCGGATCGGCCCGAGCTGCTGCGCGGTGAAGTCCTGGCCGACCTGTTCGAGGCCACGGCAGCGCGCTTGCCGCACAAGACCGCGCTCATCGCCGGCGGCGAGCACCTGAGCTATGGCGCGCTGAACGCCGCCGCCGACCTGGCCGCACACCGCCTGATCTTGGCCGGCGTGCGGCCCGGCGACATGGTCGGCCTGTGGCTGCCGCGCGGGCTGGAGCTGCTCATCTGCCAGCTGGCCATCGCCAAGACTGGCGCCGCCTGGCTGCCGTTTGACGCCGAGGTGCCGACCGAGCGCATCGCCATCTGCCTGGACGATGCCAACGCCAGCGCACTATTAATTTCGGAGCTATCGGCGCCCGCCATACGGGCGCAAACGGGTATTTCGGCACAAATCCTCACGGCGCAGGCGGTGCTGGCGCCACTGCCGGCCGGCGAACCACTGCGCCGCCGCGCGGACGCCGCACCCGAGCACACGGCCTACGTCATCTACACCAGCGGCTCCACCGGCAAGCCCAAGGGCATCGCCGTCACCCAGGCCAGCATCTGCCACTTTTTGCGCAGCGAGAACGCGCGCCTGGGCGTGCGCGAGGACGACCGCGTGTACCAGGGCTTCTCGGTGGCCTTCGACATGAGCTTCGAGGAGATCTGGATCAGCTACCTGGTGGGCGCCACGCTGTGGCTGGCGCCCAAGGAGATCGCCGGCGACCCCGAGGCCCTGCCGCGCGCGCTGATCGAAAACGACATCACGGTGCTGCACGCCGTGCCCACGCTGCTGGCGCTGTTCGCGCAGGATGTGCCTGGCCTGCGCATCATCAACCTGGGCGGCGAGATGTGCCCGCAGGCGCTGGTGGACCAGTGGGCCACGCCCGGTCGGCAGATGTTCAACACCTATGGCCCCACCGAGGCCACGGTGTCGGCCAGCCTGGCCGAACTGCACGCGGGCGAGCCGGTGACGATTGGCGAGGCACTGCCCAACTATGGGCTGCTGGTGATCGAGGTGATCGAGCCGGAGGCCATCGTGGACGGCCGCCTGTCACCTTTGAAGCTGCTGCCCTTTGGCGAGACCGGCGAGCTGTGCATCACCGGCCCCGGCGTGGCCGCCGGCTACCTGGGCCGGCCCGAGCTGACGGCCGAGAAGTTCCTGCCCAACCCCTGGGCGCGCAACGACTGCGAGGCGCGCCTGTACCGCACCGGTGACCTGGCGCGCGTGGAGTTGAGGGCCGACGGCCAGCCGCAGATGCAATGCCTGGGCCGCGCCGATGACCAGGTCAAGGTGCGCGGCTTTCGCGTGGAGCTGGGCGAGATCGAGGCCGTGCTGGCGGCGCAGCCCGGCGTGGGCACCACGGCCGTGGTGCTGCGGCCCGATGCGGGCATGGATCAGCTGATCGCCTTTTACGTGCCCAACGGCCAGCCGCCCGAGGCCAAGACCCTGCGCGCCGCGCTGGCCGACAGGCTGCCGCCCTACATGGTGCCGGCGCGCTTCGAGGACCTGGCCGCCATGCCGCGCCTGTCCAGCGGCAAGATAGACCGCAAGGTGCTGAAAAGCCAGCCGCTGGCCGCCGCCGCGCCGGCCGAGGGTGGCGATGAGCCCGAGACGCCGGCCGAGACCGCGCTATTTGCCGCGCTGCAGGGGCTGTTTCCCGGCCAGCCGCTGCGCCGCGCGCAGGACTTTTTCAGCGACCTGGGCGGCCACTCGCTGCTGGCCGCGCGCCTGGTCTCCAGGCTGCGGCAGGACGCGTGCTTTGCCCGGGCCACCGTGGCCGACATCTACACGCACCGCCGCCTGGGCGCCATCGCCCAGGCGCTGCAGGCCGGCATGGTCGATGCGCGGGCCGGCGCGGCCGAGCGCCCCTTCCTCATCCACGGCCGCTGGCGCCGCTGGCGCTGCGGCCTGGCCCAGGGCCTAGCGATTCCGCTGCTGGTGCTGCTGAACATGGCGCAGTGGCTGGCCCCCTTCTTTGCCTACCACTTCTACACCGGCGATGCGGGGGACTCGATTACCCGCGCCGTGGCCATGTCGGTGCTGGCGTTTTTGGCCAGCACGCTGCTGGGCTTTGGCGTGGCCACCACGGGGCGCTGGCTGCTGGCCGGCCGCCTGGCACCGGGCAGCTACCCGCTGTGGGGCCTGACCTACTACCGCTGGTGGCTGGCCGATCGGCTAACCGAGACCGTGCCCGTGTACCTGCTCAACGGCTCGGCGCTGTACCCGGCCTGGCTGCGCCTGCTGGGCGCGCGCATCGGGCCCGAGGTGGTGCTGGGTTCCACCACCATGCGCGTGCCGCACCTGGTCAGCATTGGCGCGGGCACCAGCATAGGCAACGGCGTGAATCTGGAAAATGCCCGCGTCGAGGGCGGCCGGCTGCACCTGGGAGCCATAGACATTGGCGCCAACGCCTGCATAGGCTCCTACGTGGTCATCGAAGGCGACACGGTGGTCGGTGACTGGGCTCATGTGGAGGGCCAGTCGGCCCTGGCCGCGGGCCAGCGCGTGCCGGCGCGCCAG
>JAGPIX010000055.1:0-6902 GCA_018054745.1 Alicycliphilus sp. | reverse complement strand
GCCGGCGCGCCAGCGCGGCGACTTCGACCCCGCCAGCCTGCCCGCGCGCCCGGCCGTGTCCGCCGCGCGCAGGGCCGGCGAGGTGACCTTCTTCGCCCTGGCGGCGCTGGCCGTGGCGGTGCTGTTCTTCATGCCGGTGTTTCCCACCTTCATGCTCATCGACTGGCTGGACATCCCCGAGATCTCCGTGCGCCCGCTGGTAGACGACGGCAGCATCAGCGCCTTGCAGGCCTTCGGCCTGCGCCTGGTGAAGTTCTTCGTGCTGGCACTGCCGGCCAGCCTGGTGTTCATCCTGGTCACGGTGCTGCTGTCGGCCGGCATCCGCTGGGCCTTGCTGCCGCGCATGCGCGCGGGCAGCTGGCCGGTGCACAGCCCGCGCTACCTGGCCAAGTGGACGGTGAACCTGATCCAGGAGGCCAGCCTGGCGGTGCTGCACGGCATCTACGCCACCGTGTATTCGGCCGCCTGGTACCGGCTGCTGGGTGCGCACGTGGGCAAGGAGACCGAGCTGTCCACCGCCCTGGGCGTGGTACCCGACATGCTGACGCTGGGCGACGGCTGCTTCATCGCCGACGCCGTGATGCTGGGCGACGAGCATATCGACGGCGGCTGGATGACGGTGCAGCCCACCGTCGTGTCGCGGCGCAGCTTCATCGGCAACGGCGCCTACGTGCCCGACGGCACCACCGTGCCCGAGAACGTGCTCATAGGCGTGCTCAGCAGCGTGCCGCGCAACGCCAGCATGCAGGACGGCGACACCTGGCTGGGCGCGCCGCCGCTGCGCCTGCCGGCACGCGAGCAGGTGGCGGGCTTCCCCGAGCACCTGACGTTTGCGCCCTCGCCCTGGCGCAAGGCGGCACGCGGGCTGGTGGAGGCGTTTCGCATCGCCGCGCCCCACGCGCTGGTGATCGCCACTGGCTACGCCATCGTGCTGGATGCCATGCCGCTGGCCGAGGAGGGCCGCTGGGCCGCCGTGGCGCTGGACCTGGCGGTGGGCGGCATGCTCTTCGGCATGGCCACCTTCGGCTTCGTGGCGCTGTTCAAATGGCTGGCCGTGCGCCGCTACGGGCAGCGCGCCGCGCCCATGTGGACGCCCTTCGTGTGGCTGTCCGAGGCCGCCACCAACCTCTATGAAGGCGTGGCCGTGCCCTGGTTTTTGCGCTACCTGCGCGGCACGCCCTGGCTCAACGATGCGCTCAAGCTGCTGGGCGCAGACATCGGCCGCGGTGTGTTCCTGGACACCACCGACATGACCGAGTTCGACTGCGTGCACATCGGCGCGCACAGCGAGCTCAACGCCCTGTGCTGCCCGCAGACGCATCTGTTCGAGGATCGGGTGATGAAGATCGACCATGTGCGCATAGGCAGCCGCGTGACGCTGGGGCCACGCTGCACCGTGCTGTACGGCGCCCAGGTGGGCGATGGCGCGCAGCTGGGCCCGCTGACGCTGGTGATGAAGGGCGAGCAGATTCCGGCCGGCACGCTCTGGCACGGCCTGCCGGCTGCGCCTTGGCGCTGAGCACGGCAGCTTGCGCGCGAGGCTCGTTCGGTGCAGTTTTTTCTCCATCGCCCCCTTGGGGGAGAGGGAGAAACAGCCCTAAGGCACTGCCCATGCTGCGCAAGATGCTATGAAATTATGTGTTCAGACCTAAGCTTGCCATGCCCCTTCGCCGGCGACCGCCTGGCCGGCGCGCCCCAGGCGCATGCGCTCGATACGCGCCTGGCACAGGCAGTGGCACCCGGGCAGGAGCGCGATCATGCCCGCGCCCAGGCCCGCGCCGCGCTGCGCCGGCTGCTGGCCGCCGTACTCGGCTGCGCGCCGCAGGCGCTCAGCGTGAGCGACGCGCGTGGAATACCACCGCGCCTGGGCTGGACTACCGGCGGCCGGTCGGGGCTGGACGCCATCGGCCTGTCGATCAGCCACGCGCCTGGCCTGTCGCTGGTGGCCTGGTGCCCCAAGGGCGCGGTGGGCGTCGATGTGCAGGCCGTGCCGTACGCCACCGATCGCGCCGAGCTGTGGCGCACGGCGGCGCTGTTTTTTCCACCAGACAGGCTGGAAGCACTGGCTGAGCATGCGTCAGACGCTCTTTTTAGTGAAGCGTTCGCGGGCCACTGGGCAGCCCACGAGGCGGCGCTCAAATGCCTGGGCCAGGGCCTGGTGGAATACACGCCCACGCTGGCGGCGCGGCTGGCCGGGGTGCGCACGGCGGCCCTCACCCTGCCGGGCTGGGCCGCCGCAGACGTGGTGGCCGCCATCGCCTGGCGCCCCTAACCGCCATGCTGTTCAGATAGCGATCGATGCCATTTGTGCGCAGGAGCCGTTCACTGAACCGCACTATTGATCCGGCAAGTAACGGTTGTTGGCTGTCATCATCTCGGCCTTCGCCGGGATGACGGTCAATCCTTTGTTGCCGGGGCAATAACCGGGTCACGACGCGGCAATCACGCCGCAGGCGATGCGCGCGCCCGAGTTGCCGGTGGGCTGCGTCTTATAGTCGTCCGCGTCCTTGTGCACCACCAGCGACCGCCCGACGATGCTGGTCGGCCCGGGCGCGACCGTGACGCCCGTCACGCTGAACTCGGTCCGGGCCTTGCCGCTGGCGTCGGCCTTCAGCGCCGGCAGGTCACCGCCATGGTGATCGGCGTTCTGCGGCCCATGGGGCTTGCCCGTAGGGTTGAAATGCCCGCCCGCGCTCATGGCGTCGGGTGCCGAGCAGTCGCCCTTGTCGTGGATGTGCAGGCCATGCTCCTGCCCCGGCGTCAGGCCGCTGACCTCGACGCGCACCAGCACCCGGTCGCCCTGCTGCCTGAAGTTGGCCTGGCCGCTCGTGGCCGAGCCGCTGCGCGGCTGCAAGCTGGTGCCGGCGCCCAGGCCCTGGCCGGCCAGATGGCCGCAGGCCGTGAGCAGCAGGACGCTGGCGCCCAGTGCGGCGTGGGAAAGAAATCGCATGGCAGGTCTCCTTCGGTGCTTCAGTGTGTCGATGCAATGGGTGGCGCGGCGCAACCTGCACCGGCCAAGCCTATTCTTGCCGATACCGGTGCGTGCCGTGCCACGGCTATCATTTCGGAGCAGCTCTCCAAGAAAGCCCAGGCCATGCCCGATTCCACCGGCAATTGCGACTTCATCGCGCTCTCCAACGACTCTTACCGCCTGCTGCTCGACGAGGTCGGCGCCTTTGTCTACACCACCGACATGGTCGGCCGCTACACCTTTGCCAACCGCATGGTGCTGCAGCTCTTGGGGCACCCGCTGGACTATGTGGTCGGCAAGGACATCAGCCATTTCTTTGGCGACAAGGGCAACGAGGCGCTGCGCGAGACCGACGAGCGCGTGCTGCGCGGCGGCGAGACCATTGCGCGCGAAGAGAGCAACCTGATCCTGGCCACCGGCGAGCTGCGCACCTACTGGTCCACCAAAAAACCTCTGCGCGACGCCACGGGCCAGATCATCGGCATGATCGGCATCTCGCACGACATCACCGAAAAAAAACGCCTGGAAGACAAGCTGCGCCGGCAAAAGGAGCTGCTGGACGCGCTGGTGGACAACGTCGATGCGCTGATCTACATGAAGGACGCCAACCGGCGCTTTCTCTACGCCAACCGGCGCATGGCCGAGGCGTTTGGCTGCTCGGTGGACCAGATCATCGGCAGCCTGGACGTAGACCTGATGCCCGCCGAGGTGGCCGAGCGCTTCTGGCAGCAGGATCAAAAAATCCTCGCTAACGGCCAGCGCCACGCCTGCGAGGAGTCGCTGGTCGATGCCAGCGGCCGCCTGCGCCACTACTGGAGCGTGATCATCCCCTGGGCCGGCCCCGACGGCACGCCGGCCATCATCGGCCTGAGCACCGACATCACCGAGCTGCACGCGCTCAAGGAAGAGCTGCAACGCCAGGCCCGGGCCGACAGCCTGACCGGCATCGCCAACCGGCGCAGCTTCTACGAGAACGCGGAGCTGGAATTTGCACGCAGCCGCCTGCAGGGGCAGGCGCTGAGCCTGATCACCATCGACATCGACTTCTTCAAGAAGATCAACGACACCCTGGGCCACCCCATGGGCGACCGCGTGCTGCAGGAGTTTGTCGCCTGCTGCCAGGACGCGCTGCGCAACGACGGCCTGCTGGCGCGCACCGGCGGCGAGGAGTTCTGCATCCTGCTGCCGGGCACGGATCTGGACACGGCCCGACATATTGCCGAGCGCATACGCGAGCAGACGCAGGCGCGGCGCATAGCAGTGCCGGCGCAGGAGCTGCGCATCAGCGCCAGCTTTGGCGTGGCCGGCCTGTGCGATACCGACGAGCGCTTCGAGACCCTGTATTCCCGTGCCGACCTGGCCCTGTACGCCGCCAAGCAACAGGGGCGCAACCGCACCAGCCTGCTACGCTCGCCGGCGCAGGAGGGCGTGCTGGCGACGCCCGTTGCAGACTAGCCGAGGTTTGGCGCCAGGCGCCGGCGCAGCTCGTCCACGTCCATGCCGCGGCGCGCGGCCATGTCCTGCACCTGGTCGTCGCCGATCTGGCCGACGACGAAGTAGGTAGCCTGCGGGTGGGCCAGGTAGAAGCCGCTGACGCTGGACGCCGGGAACATGGCCATGCTCTCGGTCAGCTGCATGCCGATTTCGTCGGTGTTCAGGGTCTCGAACAGGGCAATCTTTGCCGTGTGGTCCGGGCAGGCCGGGTAGCCGGGCGCGGGGCGTATGCCCTGGTATTTTTCCTTGATCAGGTCTTCGTTGCTCAAGGCCTCATCCGCGCCGTAGCCCCACAAATCCTTGCGCACGCGCTCGTGCAGGCATTCGGCAAAGCCCTCGGCCAGGCGGTCGGCCAGGCCCTTGAACATGATGGAGCTGTAGTCGTCGAGCGCGTCGAGAAACTCTTTTTCCTTCTTCTCGCTGCCGATGCCGGCGGTGACGGCAAACAGCCCGGCGTAGTCGGCAATGCCCGACTCCTTGGGCGCGACGAAGTCGGCGAGGCAGCGGCTGGGGCGCAGCCGGCCCTCGGCGTCGTTTTGCTTCTCGGTCTGCTGGCGCAGGCCATACCAGGTCATCAAGACCTGGCTGCGCGTCTCATCGGTGTAGAACTCGATGTCGTCGCCCACGCGGTTGGCCGGGAAGAGGCCCATCACACCATTGGCCGTGAGCCAGCGGCCTTCGATGATCTTCTTGAGCATGGCCTGGCCGTCTGCGTAGACCTTGCGCGCCTCGACCCCGACCACCTCGTCGTCGAGGATGGCGGGGAAGCTCCCGGCCAGGTCCCAAGTCTGGAAGAACGGGCCCCAGTCCAGGTATTTGGCGATCTCGGCCAGGTCGAAGTTCTTGAACACGCGCCGGCCCAGCGCACGCGGCACCACCGGGGCGTAGGTCAGCTGCGTGGCATTGGCGCGCGCCTTGTCAATCGTCCACATGGGCAGCTTCTTGCGCTTGGCGTGCAGCTCGCGCACATGGTCGTAGTCGGCGGCGACCTCGGCCAGATACGCATCCTTGCCCTCGCCCAGCAGGCTTTGCGCCACGCTCACGCTGCGCGACGCATCGGGAACGTAAACCACGGGGCCGTCGTAATTGGGCGCAATCTTCACGGCCGTGTGCACGCGCGAGCAGGTGGCACCCCCGATGAGCAGCGGTATTTTCTTGACGCGGAAATGATCGTCCTTGTGCATCTCGGCGGCGACGTACTGCATCTCCTCCAGGCTGGGGGTGATGAGCCCCGACAGGCCGACGATGTCCGCCCCCTCGGCCTTGGCACGCGCCAGAATTTCGTGGCAGGGCACCATCACGCCCATGTTGATGACCTCGAAGTTATTGCACTGCAAGACCACGGTGACGATGTTCTTGCCGATGTCGTGCACGTCGCCCTTGACGGTGGCAATGACGATCTTGCCCTTGCTGGAAACGTCCAGGCCCGCCGCCTCTTGCTGGCGCTTTTCTTCCTCGATGTAGGGAATCAGGTGCGCCACGGCCTGCTTCATCACGCGCGCCGATTTCACCACCTGCGGCAGAAACATCTTGCCCGCACCGAACAGGTCGCCGACGATGTTCATGCCGTCCATCAGTGGGCCTTCAATCACGTGCAGCGGGCGCCCGCCCTTGGCGACGACGATGTCTTGGTAGGCCTCTTCGGTGTCTTCGACGATGAAGTCGGTGATGCCATGCACCAGCGCGTGCGACAGACGCTCGCCCACGGTTTTGGGGTGCTCTGGCGTGCCGCGCCACTCCAGCTTCTTGCCCTCGTCCTTGGCCGCGCCCTTGGCGGATTCGGCAATCTCCAAGAGCCTTTCCGCTGCATCCGGGCGGCGGTTCAAGACCACGTCTTCCACGCGCTCGCGCAGCTCGGGTTCGAGGTCGTCGTACACGCCCACCATGCCGGCGTTGACGATACCCATGTCCATGCCCGCCGCAATCGCGTGGTACAGGAACACGGTGTGAATCGCTTCGCGCACCGGGTCGTTGCCACGGAAGCTGAACGACACGTTGGACACGCCGCCCGAGACCTTGGCGCCGGGCAGGTTCTGCTTGATCCAGCGCACGGCCTCGATGAAATCGACGGCGTAGTTGGCGTGCTCCTCAATGCCGGTGGCCACGGCGAAGATGTTGGGGTCGAAGATGATGTCCTCGGGCGCAAAGCCGACCTCATCGACCAGCACGCGGTAGGCGCGCTCGCAAATCTCGGTCTTGCGCGCAAAGGTGTCGGCCTGGCCTTGCTCATCAAAGGCCATGACCACGGCGGCGGCGCCGTAACGCTTGATCAGCTTGGCCTGCTGCTTGAACGGCTCCACGCCCTCTTTCATGGAAATCGAGTTGACGATGCCCTTGCCCTGCAGGCAGCGCAGCCCGGCCTCGATCACCTCCCACTTGGACGAGTCCACCATCACCGGCACGCGGGCGATGTCGGGCTCGCTGGCGATCAGGTTCA
>JAGPIX010000163.1 GCA_018054745.1 Alicycliphilus sp. | reverse complement strand
TGCAGGACGACGCGCTGCCCCGGCGGGTGCTGTTGGTCGACGACGAGGCCGACATCGGGGTCGCCATGACCGCACTGATGCGCGCGGTGGGCGTGAGCGTGACGCACGTTGCGGATGGCGCCCAGGCCCATGCGGCGCTGATCGAGGCGCGCGCGCGGCAACAACCGTTCGACGCCCTGATCTGCGATCTGCGGCTGGCCGACGGTGCGGACGGGCTGGCGCTGGCGCGGACCTTGCGCCATCAGCATTCGCGGACCTTGCCCACGTTGCTGGTCACCGGCGAGACGGCACCCACGCCCTTGCAGCGGGTGCGCGACTCAGGCCTGCCGGTGCTGTTCAAGCCTGTCACCGCCGATGCCTTGTTGCTGGCGCTGGCGCGCACGGTGCGTGCCGACTGAGCCACCCACGCGAACACGCGCGCGGCCGTCACCTCAAGAAGGGATGGATCGCGCCATCGGCGCTCAAGACATGACTTTCGGCACTGGCCCGGGGCGGACAACGACCGTAACGTCGGTCGCCATGAAACCTCTTGACGTCATGAGCCTCGCGCCGAGGGCGCTGCTCGGCGCCTTGCCCGCCCACGCCGCCATCAGCGCCTACGAATTCCAGCGCGATCCGGCTCCCATGCGGCCAGGGCCGGACGCTGACGGCATCGCCGCAGTGCCGACGCTGGGCGAGTGGTCGCTGCTGATGCTGGGCACCTTGCTTGGGCTGGGCGGCGTGCGCCGCTTGCGCGGCCGGGATAGCGGCCGTCGCACCCCGAACCTTCCCATGAACGCTGCCTTCTGAAGGCGCTCTTTCTCGCTGGAGAACACCATGCCGCTGCCACTTCTCGTACCCGCCTTCGCCCTGATCATGGCCAGCCTGGCACCGGCTGCGCGCGCCGACATGGACCACGCGGCCGAGGCGCGGCGCGCCGCGCAGCGGCAAGAAGCGGCGCACCAGGCAGCGCAGCAAAAGTCCCGCGACGAAGCCACCAAGAAAGCGGCCATGGCGCGCGGCTATCGCGGCATGCTGGGCGCCAAGGCCGCAGGCAAGAGTGATGCCGAGGTGATCCGCATGGGCGAGCAGTGGCAGGCCGACGCCATGCGCCAGGGGAGCGAATCCGCCCGCTCGCAACCCAGGCTGACGCCCGAAGCCGCCTCGGCCTACCGCGCCAACGCGGCCCGGCCCCAGGCCGCCGCCGAGGACATGGTGCGCCGCGGCACCGGCGGCCAGCGCCGCGTCGAGGACCTCGAAAACATGTCCGAAGCCGAACTCGAAGCCATGGTGCGCAAGGCCGGAGCTCAAGGCGCGGCCAAGCGCTGAGCACCTATTGCAGCACCCGCCCCACAACGCGTCGCGATCGCCGAACCCACCGAGGTAATCCCATGAAGAACCGAACCCTGTACCGCCTTGCCTGTCTTTCGTCGCTGTGGGTGGCCGCGGCACTCACCGCCTGCGGCGGCAGCGACGACCCAGTCACACCGCCGCCGCCCAGTCCTGCGCCTGCGCCCTCTCCGTCGCCAGCGCCGTCACCGACACCCTCGCCCTCGCCCTCGCCTTCACCCGCACCTGGGCCGGCGCCTTCGCCCGCCCCAGCGCCGAGCCCCGGCGCCAGCGGTGATGCGTCGGACTGCATCTCGGTCGCCGACGAAACCACACCAGGGTCGGGCTTCATCCTGCTGCACCAGATCAGCGGCACCGTGCAAGGTGAGCAGCGCATGGAAGGCAGCGTCAGTGGCCGGGTCGCCTTCGGTGGCGTTTCCAACGCCGTGGAGCGCAAGACCCGTTTCACGCTCAGCACCCAGCCGCCGGCCGACAAGCCGAGCGTCGACACCTGGCAGTACTACGACTGGGACGGCCTGACGCGACGCCTGTACGGCAGCAAGGCTGTGGTCGAGGCCGAGGGCATGCGGGTGACCACCACCCTCACGCACCAGCCGGCCAAGCCGGATGCGCGCTTCACCCTCAAACCGGGGCAGTCGATTCAGGTTACGGGCATCGAGAACACCAGCACCATCCAGATACCGGGGATGCCCGACCAGGTGTCGCGCTCCAGCATGCTGCCCTGGACCATCAAATACTACGGTCAGGAAAGCGTCACCGTGCCCGCTGGCACCTTCATGGCCTGCAAGTTCGGCGACACCGGCGATGACGACAGCAGCGGGCGCGAAGCGCTGACCTGGGTGGCGCGCGGGCTCGGCGTTGCCGTGAAGTCGATCGGCCAAAACGAACTGGGCCAGCCCATGACGCTGGAACTGCTGCCCGGCAGCAGTCTGAACGGGCGGCCCATTCCCTGAGCCCGTGCGGTTGCCGTTTGCTGCGCCGACACGTTGATGAAGAAATCGGCTCTCAGCGCTTGATGGGCAAGCGCTGAAAGCTCACTTTTCAATAGCGTTCAACGATCCAATCGTTGCCAGCAGCCGCTCGGCCTGCACCGGTTTGTAGAGCACGGGGATGCCCAGCCGCTGAACTTCGCGCAGGCGCTCGGGTGCGGTTTCGCCGGTGACCAGCAGCAGGGCCGGCGACGGCGCGAAGGTTTGCCGCAGCCGCTGGGCGACCTGCAGGCCATCGGCGCCATGCGCCAGCCGGTAGTCGAGCAGCAGCACGCGAAACGGCTGCCCACCCATTTGCGCCCCGCGCAGCGCCGCCTCGGCGGCGGTCTCGTCAGCCACGGCCTCGGCGTCGATGCCGTGCGTGCGCAGCAAGTCCAGCATGGCGTGGCGGATGCCGGCTTCGTCGTCCAGCACCAGCACGCGGGGCGCCGGGCCACTGACCCTGGACGGCGCATCGGACACCGGTTCGAACACGGGCGCGACTTCAACCAAGGGCAGCACAACGCGAAAGCGGCTGCCGCACCCGGGCCGCGAATGCAACCGCACGGAAAGACCCATCAGTTCGGCCAACCGCCGCACGATGGACAAACCGATGCCCAGCCCCAGCGTGCGATCGCGCCCCGGGTTCCCGACCTGGTAGAACTCGTCGAACACGAGCGCCGCGTGCTCGGGCGCGATGCCGATGCCGGTGTCCACCACGTCGACCCACACCTGCTCGCCCCGCTTGCGCGCCGCCACCAGGACGCCACCGCATGGCGTGTACTTGAGGGCGTTGTCGACCAGATTCGACAGCAGGCGCAGCAGCAGTTGGGCATCGGCCCGCACGCACACCGGCGTGGCGCGCACGCGCAGCGCCAGCTCGCGGACGCTGGCGGAGGCCTCGAAGCGGCGTTGCAGTTCCAGAAACACGCCCTGCAATGCCACCGGCACGCGCTCGGCCACCACCACGCCAGCGTCCAGGCGCGAGACGTCCAGCAACGCATCGAGCGAGCTGCCGAGCGCATCCACGGCGCGCATCATCTCGCCGGCCTGCCGCGCCTCGGGATGGCCTTGGCGCGCCAGTCGCTCGCGCAACGCGCTGCCCATCAGGGCCAGCGCATGCAAAGGCTGACGCAGGTCATGGCTGGCGGTGGCCAGAAAGCGGGTCTTCTCCTGGCTGGCGCGCTCGGTCGCCACCACCTGCGCGCCCAGGCGCTCGGCCAGGGCTTCGTTGTCGAAGCGCGCGCGCAACGCCTCGACCATCAGCCGGTGATGATCGCTCGACAGCTTGATCGACAACAGAAGGTGCAGCAGCACGAAGAAGGCCAGCACGCCATGCAGCGGATCGGGCTGGCGCAGCAGAGCGACAGCCAGGCACAGCATCATGGGGAGCGCGAAACTGGTCATGCCGTGGCGCACAAACGAAAGCGTGCCCTGGCTGGCACTGGCCAAGCCCATGACCGCTACCACCAGCACTGCATTGACCGGCAGGTTGTCCTGCGCAGCAAACAGCCAGGGTGCGATGCCCCAGCTCAGCCCGGCAAAAGCCTGCACGGCGTGAAAGCGGCGCAGCCAGTACGCCGGCGGCCGCGGCACCGGGCGGCGCGCGTCGACGCCAAAGCGGGCGTACCAGATGAACACCACCGCCACGTTCAGATACAGCAGCAGCGCCCAGGCCAGCACCCATCGGTCACGCAGCTGCCAGTAGAACAAGACCCAGAACAGGGTGACCACCGTGAGCGCGCCGACACCGGAATGCGCGTGCGCGGCGTGCAACTGGCGCAGCAGCTCGTAGGAAATGCGCTGGCTCAGCGCGGCAGAAGGAGCGCTCATGGCCGCCGCAGCATAGCGCGGTGCCGCCGCGCTTTCAGCAACAGGCGGCTCGCAATTCGCGTGGCCCGGCCCAAGTGCCGCCGGGGGATGCGGCGGTGCCGCGCAATTGCAGCAGCACGCTCCAGGGCTTGCGGTTCAGGTAAGTGTCGGGCAGCAAGGCCTGCGCGCTGCCTTCGGGTGGTGGTGCCAGCACGGCCATCGCCGCGCGCGCGTGCTCGGACTCCAGATACGCCGACCACAGCCGGCCCGAGCCGTCGCTCTGCAGCCCCAGGCGCCGCAGCGTGACCGACTGCACCACGTTGCCGCCCACCGCCTCCACGCTGGCCGAATCGCGCCGCACCACCAGGTCGCAGTGCATGCTGACGGCGCGCGTTGCCAGCGCCTGGCGCAGCGTGTCGAAGGTGTCGGCAGCGCGGTCGCGGTCGCGCGCGAAGCACAGCAGATCGCCCACGCGTGGCGCGGTGCTGCGCAGGTCGCAGGCGCGGTAGGCGTAGGCGCTCGCGCGGCCTTCGAGTTCCACCTCGGTGCTGGCAAAGGCTGCGCGCACGTAATCCTGGTGGCTGGCCGAATAGCGGAACTGCCGCTCGCTCAAGCCCGCCTGGCGCATCACGTGGCCGATGAACACCGCCGACCAAGGCTGATCGATCAGCGCAGCGCGCATCTGCGCCGAGGGCGTGCGCGTGGATACGGAGACCAAGGCCGCGACCTGCGTCGACCGCCAATAGCCCCACACACGCTGCCAGGTGGGCCGGTCGGAATCGGGCGCGCGGTCCTGCTCGGCTTCGGCAAACCCCTGGCGGATCAAGCCGCCGCCGGCGTCGATCAGCGCGCCACCCATCAGCGCGTGCTCGCGCAGCGCAGCGGCGGCCATGCGCGCGGCTAGCCCCGGCGGGGGCTGCACGGCCTGCTGGGCGCAGACGTCCTCACCTGACTGCGCCCAGCCCAGCGCCGGCGCGCCAGCCAGCGCCAGCGCGCGCAAGGCGCGGGTGAAAAGGGCAAGAGCATGGTTGGATGACATGACGGGCACCACCTTATGAGATGGTGCGGCTGCCCCGCCAGTGCCGAAGGTCACTCTCGCAACCCTCAACGCAACGCACGCGACGCTCGGTGATCCATGTGCATGACTTTCGGCACTGGCGAGCGCCGTCACGCCTTCCTACAGTTGGCCGCACGTTCGTGGCGCCTGCGCCGCGCCCC
>JAGPIX010000162.1 GCA_018054745.1 Alicycliphilus sp. | reverse complement strand
AGCCCACGTCGTACTCGTACCAGAAGCAGTGGCGCCGGCCGGTGATCATGAAATCGTCGTCGCGGTCCAGGCGCAGCTTGACCGGGCGCTGCAGCTGCTGCGCGGCCACGCTGGCCATGCAGGCGAACAGCGCCGACTGCGACTCCTTGCCGCCAAAGCCGCCGCCCATGCGCCGGCATTCGACCAGCACGGCGTGCGCCGCCACGCCCAGGGCGTGCGCCACCAGGTGCTGCATCTCGCTGGGGTGCTGGGTCGAGCAGTGCACATGCATGCCGCCGGCCTCTTTGGGAATGGCGTAACTGATCTGGCCTTCCAGATAGAACTGCTCTTGCCCGCCCACGTCCAGTTGGCCCTGCAGGCGGTGCGGCGCGGCCTGGATGCGCGCTTGTATGCCGGCCTCATCCAGGCCGCTGCTGCTGCGCACCAGATGCATGGGCGGCACCACGTACTGGCCCTTGGCGTGGGCGTCCTGCGGCGTCAGCACCGGCGTGGCGGCCTCGGCCTGAATCAGCTTTTTGGCCAGGGCGGCGGCGCGGCGCGCCTGCTCGCGCGACTCGGCCACCACGGCAAACACCGGCTGGCCCAGGTAGCGGATGTCGCCGTCGCACAGGATGGGGTCGTCGTGCACGATCGAGCCCCAGTCGTTGCTGCCGGGAATGTCGGCCGCGGTGAACACCCGCACCACGCCGGGCTGGGCGGCGAGCAGCGCCAGGTCGATGGACAGCAGGCGCCCGGCGGCCACCGGCGCCAGACCCAGCGCGCAGTGCAGGGTGCCGGCCAGCTCGGGAATGTCGTCGGTATAGGTGGCGCTGCCGGTGACGTGCAGCTGCGCCGATTCATGCGCCTGGCTGATGCCCACGCGGGCGCCGGCGGCGTGGGCGCGGGCCTCGGCGGCGGGGTCCAGGCGCAGGCCGTGGTTGTCTTGATAGGGGGCAAAGGCCACCGGGCGGGCCAGCAGCTGGCTGGAGATGGGCTGGTTCATGGCGTTTCTCCTTACGCTGCGGCGTGTGGCATGACGCTGAACACGCTGGTGGCGTCGCTGCCCAGCGGGTTGGTGGCGCGCGTCTCCAGCCACAGGCGCTGGATCAGGTTTTGCGCCACCTGCAGGCGGTAGGCGCTGCTGGCGCGCATGTCGCTCAGGGGGGCGAAGTCGCGCGCCAGCGCGGCCTGGGCGGCGCGCACCGCGGCCTCGTCCCAGCGCTGGCCAAGCAGCGCGGCTTCGGCCTGGGCGGCGCGGCGCACCGTGGCGGCCATGCCGCCGTAGGCCAGGCGCACGCTGGCCACGGTGTCGCCGTCCAGCTCCATGGCCATGCCGGCGCACAGCGCCGAGATGTCGCAGTCAAAACGTTTGCTGATCTTGTAGCCGCGAATCTGGCGCGCAAAGGCCGCCAGCGGCACGGTGATGGCCTGCACGAACTCGCCCTCTTGCAGCGCGTTTTTCATGTAGTCCAGGTAGAAATCGGTCAGCGCCAGGCGGCGCACGGCGGCGCCGCGGCGCAGCTCCACGGCCGCGTCCAGCGCCATCAGAATCGGTGGTGCGTCGCCAATCGGCGAGCCGTTGGCGACGTTGCCGCCCATGGTGCCGGCGTGGCGGATCGGCGTGGAGGCGAAGCGCAGCCAGCAGTCAGTCAGCGTTGGCGCGCGCGCGGCCAGGGCGCGCCAGGCATCTTCGAGCGAGGCGCCGGCGCCTATCCACAGCTGGTCGCCGCGTTCCTCGACGGTGCGCAGCTCGGCCACCTGGCCCACATAGATCAGGTCGCCGACATCGCGAAACTGTTTGTTGACCCACAGGCCGATGTCGGTCGAGCCGGCCAGCAGCCGCGCCTGGGGCAGCGCCAGGCGCAGCGCGGCCAGGTCGTCCAGCGTGCGCGGGGCGTGGAAGCGGTCGCTGCGCGCCGGGCTAGCGGCCGGGTTGGGCGCGCTGTAGGCGAGCGTCGGCGCCTGCGCCAGTTCTTTGAGCGCGGCCGTCACGGCGGCGCGGTCGAAGCGCGCAGCGGGCAGGTCGAACATGCGCTCGCCCGCGTCCAGGATGGGGCGGTAGCCGGTACAGCGGCACAGATTGCCCGACAGCTCGTCGGCCAGCTGCTGGCGCGTGGGCCGCGTGCCGGCGCTTTGGTGCGACTCGTAGCTGTTCCACAGCGTCATGGCGATGCCCGGCGTGCAAAAACCGCATTGCGAGCCGTGGCAGTCCACCAGCGCCTGCTGCACCGGGTGCAGCTGCTGCGCCGCGCCGCCGCAGCAGCCTTGGGCGGCCGGCGCCAGCGCGCCCAGGTCTTCCACGGTGAGCAGCGCCTTGCCGTCCAGCGTGGGCAGAAACTGGATGCAGGCGTTGACGCTGGCCAGCTGCAGCTGGCCGGCGGCGTCCAGCTCGCCCACGACCACGGTGCAGGCGCCGCAGTCGCCCTCGTTGCAGCCTTCCTTGGTGCCGGTGTGGCGTGCATCCTCGCGCAGCCAGTCGAGCACCGAGCGCGTGGTCTGCACGCCGCTCACGCTGACGATCTCACCCCGGTGATAGAAGCGGATGGCGCGGCTGTGGTCTGAGGGTGTGGCGTATGTCATGGGCAGTCCAAAGGGCAAGCGGGCAGGGCAATGCCGTCGTTGCGCCAATGGTGCACCCACGCGGGGCACTTGCGCATTCAGGCCCCCTGATACTCGATATGCGATGGGTTTTATAACGCCTGGGTTAACCCTGGTGGGCGCGCAGCGCCTTGCGCGCCGCATGGCGGCGGGCCTGGCGCCGCTACACGGTGCGGCTGCGTGCCAGCGGCGGGTTCTTGGCGAAGTAGCGCACGATGCCGCGCATCAGCGCGTCGGCCAGCTGCTCCTGGTAGGCGGCCGAGCGCAGCTTGGCTTCTTCCTCGGGGTTGCTGATGAAGGCGGTCTCGACCAGCACGCTGGGAATGTCGGGTGCCTTCAGCACCGCAAAACCGGCCTGCTCGACGCGCGGCTTGTGCAGCCGGGCCATGCCGCCAATCTCGCCCAGCAGCACGCTGCCGAGCTTCAGGCTGTCGTTGATCTGCGCCGTGGTGCTCATGTCCAGCAGGGCGCGCTGCACATGGCGGTCCTGGCTGCCCACGTTCACGCCGCCTATCAGGTCGGCCTCGTTCTCCTTGCTGGCCAGCCAGCGCGCGGCCGAGCTCGATGCCCCGCCCTGGCTCAGGGCGAATACGCTGGCGCCGCGCGCGGACGGAGTGGTGAAGGCGTCGGCATGGATGGAGACAAACAGGTCGGCCTGCACGCGCCGGGCCTTCTCCACCCGCGTGCCCAGGGGCACGAAAAAATCGCCGTCGCGCGTGAGAAAGGCGCGCATCGGGTTGCCGCCCACCTGGGTGGCGTTGATGCGGTCACGCAGCTGGCGCGCGACCTTCAGCACCACGTCTTTCTCGCGCGTGCCGCCGGGGCCTATGGCTCCCGGGTCTTCGCCGCCATGGCCGGGGTCGAGCGCGACGATGATCAGCCGGTCGGTGCTGCGCGCAGGAGTGCGGACGGCCGGCGCGCGGGCCTTGGGTGGTGGCGCGGCAGGGGCGGGCGCCTCGGGCTTCTGGCTTTGCTGGGCAATCAGATCACCCAGCGGATCCGGGGCGGAGGCCGGCAATGGTGCTGCCGTGGCGCTGTTGGCGTCGCGCAGGCGCTCGGCAATCAGTGCCTCCAGCGGGTCGGGGGCCTCGGCGGGGTAGAGGTCGAACACCAGCCGGTGCTGGTAGGCGGCCACCGGCGCGAGCGTGAACACCTGCGGCCTGGCGGCCTGTTTCAGGTCCACCACCAGGCGCACCACGCCGGGGGTGTTCTGGCCCACGCGTATGCCGGCGATGTTGGGGTCGTCGGGCTGCACCTTGGCCACCAGCTCGCGCAGCGATGGATCGAGATCCAGGCCTTCGATATCCACCGCCAGGCGCGGCGGCGTGGACACGAAAAACTGCTTGGCGACGAGGGCGCGGTCGGACTCTATGGTCACGCGCGAATAGTCGGCCGCGGGCCACACGCGCACTGCCACGATGCTGGCGCCGCGCGCGATCTGCTGTGCGCCCAGCAGCAGCACCAGGCTGCCGGCCTGCAGCAGGCGGCGGCGGCTGTGGTGCGGTCGGGGGAGGCGCTCGTCGCTCATGGGGTATTCAGTCCTTGCAGTACGGCGCTGCCTTGGGGCGTGTGGGCCTGCAGCGTGACATGCCGGGCGTGATCATCCTCCGCTTCAATGTAAATAGCAATATCCGCAACTGGGATAAGCCCTGATGCGTTGTTGGGCCACTCTGCAAGCTTCAGGCCCGGGCTGGCGAAAAGGTCGCGAAAACCGGCATCCTCCCACTCGCGTGGATCGTTGAAGCGGTAGAAGTCGAAATGCCAGATGGCCAGGCCCGGCGCCTGGTGCGGCTCGACCACGGCATAGGTCGGGCTCTTGATGCGCCCGGCCACGCCGAGCGCGCGCAGCAGGTGGCGCACCAGCGTGGTCTTGCCCGCGCCCAGATCGCCATGCAGGGCGATGAAGGCGTTGGCGATGCCGGGCTGCGCCGCCAGGCGCGCGGCAAAGCGGGCGGCGTCGTCCTCGCCCTGCCAGTGCAGCGACAGCGGGGGCGGCATTTCTACAATCGGGCGATGATGGTCAGCAGCAGTCAACTCGTTCCTCAAATTCGGGGCTGGGCGCGCGAGCTCGGATTTTCCCAAATCGGCGTGGCCGGCGTGGACTTGTCCGCCGCCGAGCCTGGATTGATGCAATGGCTGGCCGAAGGTTTCCACGGCGAGATGCATTACATGGCCGCGCACGGCCTCAGGCGCGCGCGCCCGGCCGAGCTGGTGCCGGGCACGGTGAGCGTGATCACGGCGCGCATGGACTATTTGCCGCGCGCCACGCCGCCGGGCTGGCAGGCCGTGGAGTTTGATCGCCTGACGCGCCCGCGGGAGGCCATCGTCTCCGTCTACGCCCGGGGGCGCGACTACCACAAGGTGCTGCGCGCGCGCCTGCAAAAGCTCAGCGAGCGCATCGCAGGCGCCGTGGGCCCGTTCGGCCACCGCGTGTTCACCGATTCCGCCCCGGTGCTGGAGGCCGAGCTGGCGCGCCGCAGCGGCCAGGGCTGGCGCGGCAAGCACACGCTGGTGCTGAGCCGCGAGGCGGGCTCGATGTTCTTCCTGGGCGAGATCTACCTGGACATGGCGCTTGCGCCCACGCAGCCCGTCACCGCCCACTGCGGCAGCTGCCAGGCCTGCATGGACGTGTGCCCCACGCAGGCCATCGTCGCCCCGCACCGCGTGGACGCGCGCCGCTGCATCTCCTACCTGACGATCGAGCATGCCGGGCCGATACCCCTGGAGCTGCGCCCGCTGATGGGCAACCGCATCTACGGCTGCGACGACTGCCAGCTG
>JAGPIX010000161.1 GCA_018054745.1 Alicycliphilus sp. | reverse complement strand
CATCGCCAAGCTGGCGGCACTGGTCCCGCCACCTCGCGCGCATCTCACCCGCTTCCACGGCGTATTCGCCCCGAATGCAAACCTGCGTGCGCAGCTGACGCCCTCGGGGCGCGGCAGGCGGCCTGCGGGCGATGCGGTGCCGGTTGACGCAAGCGCCCACGACGAGCCGCGCAGCCCCGAGCAGAAGCGCCGTGCGATGAGCTGGGCGCAACGGCTCAAGCGGGTCTTTTCCATCGACGTCACCACCTGTGCCCACTGCGGCGGCGCGGTGCGGATCGTCGCCAGCATCGAAGACCCCAAGGCCATTCGCGCCATCCTCGCCCACTTCGAGAAACACGGCGCGCTGGAGCAAGCGCACTACCGGCCCGCAGCGCGCGCGCCGCCGCCGGCCGCGTGACGAGGTGCCGGCCACACAGCCGGCAGCCAAGCCAGAGTCCGATCCGATGCGGCCACGACCCCGCAGGGCTGCGCTCGGCCCTGTGCCGGGTTTCGGTGAGAAATGGCTACGCACTGAGCCGCTGCGTGGCCCCGCGATGTCGAAAACCCACGCATGAACCCCCGATCTGTGCCCGATCTGTGCCCAAAGCGGCGCTTGCGCGGCCGCTTCCTACCTGCCAGACTCGCAAAAAAGGGCGGTTGAACTTCCTATACCCACGCTGCCCGAGCAGTTCGCGCTGGAGCTCGAACTGCCCGCGCTGGCCGAGTCGGCCCCCGCGCTGCTGTGGGCCGGCCAGCGCCTGCTGGATGCACTGCAGGGCTGGCTGCGCGCGCGCCACCAGGGCGTGCAGGCGCTGGAGCTGGCCTGGCGCCATGACCTGCGCCGCATCGACGGCGTGGACCTGCCCCCCTGGCAGAGCCTCACGCTGCGCACGGCCGAGCCGCTGCAGGGCATGGCGCACCTGCGCCGCCTGCTGGCCGAGCGCCTGGCGCACCAGCGCCTGGCCGCGCCCGTGAGCCGGCTGGCGCTGCGCAGCCTGCAAACCGCGCCCATGCCACAGGCCAGCGCGGACCTGCTGCCGCCCCAGCCAGGCGACGCGGGGGCGGGGCAGGGCGAGCCCTGGCACCAGTTCGTCGAGCGCCTCTCGGCCCGCCTGGGCGCGGACAGCCTGCGGGTGCCGCGGTCCCAGGCAGACCACCGTCCCGAATGCATGCAACAGTGGCAACCGGCTCTGGCGGCCCGCGCCGCGCCGCCGGCGCCCGCACAGGACTGCACCCTTGCGCCCTTGCTTCCGCCCTGGCTCGTGCGGCCTCCGCGGCCGCTGGCCCTGCGCGGCAGCCGGCCTTGCCTGCACGGCCAGCCGCTGCGCTTGCTGGACGGGCCGCAGCGCGTGGAAACCGGCTGGTGGGAGGCCGTAGCGGACCTGAACGACGACGAGAGCGATGTGCAAGGCAATGCACACAATGGCGCGCAGGACGGTGGCTCGGCCCTGGTGCGGCGCGACTATTTCATTGCCCACAACCCGGCGGCGGGCACCGTCTGGGTCTTCCGCGACCGGGCGACGGGCGGCTGGTTCTTGCAGGGGGTGTACGGATGATGCTGCCCGCCTACGCAGAGCTGCACGCGCTGAGCAACTTCAGCTTTCAGCGCGGCGCCTCGCACCCACAGGAACTGGTACAGCGCGCGCACGAACTGGGCTACAGCGCCCTGGCGCTGACCGACGAATGCTCCGTCGCCGGCGTGGTGCGCGCCCATGGCACGGCGCAGGCGCTGGGCCTGCCGCTCATCGTGGGCAGCGAGTTCTGCTGGGGCGACGTGCGCATCGTGGCGCTGGCGCGCGACGTGCAGGGCTGGGGCGACCTGTGCGAATTCATCACCGCCGCGCGCCAGCGTGCCGGCAAGGGCGGCTACCGCGTGGATACCCAGTCGCCCTGGGCGCTGCTGCAGGGCTGCGAGGTGCTGCTGGCGCCCCGGCGCGAGGCGTTTGTCGATGCTTCTGATTTAGTAGCTGTCAGCGCTTGTCTGGAAAGCGTTAGAGGCCTATTTGGCTCTAACTGCTGGCTGGCGGTAGAGCTGCACACCGCGCCGGACGACGGCCTGTGGCTGCGCACGCTCACGCAGGCCGGCGCGCAGCTGGGCCTGCCGTTGGTGGCCGCGGGTGACGTGCACATGCACTCGCGCGCGGCCAAGCCGCTGCAGGACGTACTGACCGCCGTGCGCCTGGGCCGCAGCGTGGCCGCGTGCGGCTTCGCGCTGCAGCCGCATGCCGAAAAGCGCCTGCGCCCACGCAGCCGGCTGGCGGGCCTGTACCCACCCGCGCTGCTGGCGGCCACGCTGCAGGTGGCGGCGCGCTGCACCTTCAGCCTGAACGAGATCAAGTACCGCTACCCGCTGGAGACCGTGCAGCCCGGCATGACGGCAAGCCAGACGCTGGCCTGCCTCACCTGGGAGGGCGCGCGTGTCCGTTACCCCGATGGCGTGCCAGAAGCGGTGGTGACGCAGGTCGAGAAGGAGTTGGCGCTGATCGCCGAGTGCGGGTACGAGATGTACTTCCTCACGGTGCACGACATCGTGCGCTATGCGCGCAGCCAGGGCATTCTGTGCCAGGGGCGGGGCTCGGCGGCCAACTCGGCGGTGTGTTATTGCCTGGGCATCACGGCGGACCTGCAGATCTTCCAGCGCTTCAACGCGCTGATCGAGGAGCGCTATGCCGAGCACTGGCCGCTGTCGCTCTACGCCAGCCGGATCGGCGTCACCGAGGCGACGTCTGCCGGCGCATCGCCGACCTGCCGTCGAAGCGCCTGGTGTACGAACGGCTTATGCAGGAGTCCAAGCGCCTGCTGCTGTTCACCGGCGGCTCGGTGAACGAGATCTGCTACCAGCTCGGCTTCAAGGACCCGGCCTACTTCAGTCGTTTCTTCGTGCGTTACGCGGGGCTCACCCCCAGCGCTTACCGCCAGCGACAGGCCGACGGGGAGTCCCGTCGCTGAGCGGGTGGGCGGGTATACTCGCGCTCCCACTCGAACAGGAAGCGTTTCTCCATGCATGATGCAGCCACCTCCATGCCGCCGCAGGCTCCCTCCACCTGGGCCGACTACCTTGCCGGCTACCGCTGGCGAGGGCAGGGCGAAGGATGTTCCGCGGCCACTGTCCACCGCCTGGAGGTTGCGCGGCGGCCGACCCTGTTCGTCAAGCAGGAAGTGCTGTCCGCACATGCCGAGCTGCCCGCCGAAATCGCCCGCCTGCGCTGGCTGCACGGTGCCGGCATCGATTGCCCGCAGGTGCTGAACGAAACCCAGAGCGACGGCCGGCAATGGCTGCTGATGAGCGCCGTGCCGGGGGACACGCTGTCCGCGCTGGCGCAGCGCGGCGAGCTGGAGCCCGAGCGCCTGGTGCGCCTGGTGGCCGCCGCCCTGCGCCGGCTGCACGATCTCGATCCGGCCGCCTGTCCCTTCGATCATCGCCTGGAACGGCGCCTGGACACCGTGCGCCAGTGGGTCGAGGCCGGGCTGGTGGACGAGGCGGACTTCGACGACGACCATCGCGGTCGCAGCGCCACGGAGCTGTACCGCCTGCTGCTCGACCGGCGTCCGGCGGTCGAAGACCTGGTGGTCGCCCATGGCGACGCCTGCCTGCCAAATCTGCTGGCGGAGGGGCGGCGCTTCAGCGGCTTCATCGATTGCGGGCGGCTCGGCGTCGCCGACCGGCACCAGGACCTGGCCCTGGCCGCGCGGGACATCGAGGCCGAACTCGGCGCGGCCTGGGCCGAGGCCTTCCTCGTCGAATACGGCGGCGATATCGACGGCGAACGGCTGGCGTACTTCAGGCTATTGGACGAGTTCTTCTAGAGTAGGGCCGGTTCGGATCCGGACTGGATTCGGCCTGCCGTTGCACGAAAACGAGGTACAACGGCATCGGCCACTATCGCCAACGCCACCGCGCGCCCTCGCTCGTTCCGCGGAGTCGCCGGTTCAGTTCAGCCGGTACTGCGCCAGTTCCTTCGCCGAAAGCACGCGCATCCGTTTGGGATCGGTGCTTTGCATGGCCTGTACCAAGGTGCTGGGGATATCCATTTCGCGGAAGTAGGCGGCGGAGTCGTAGCGCATGCCGTTGGCCGAGCGCGAGTGCAGCGAGTCGCCGTGGGCGTAGTAGGGGCGGTGCAGGCCGACGTAGCCGCGTACGGTCTTGCGCTTGCCGGCTGCCAGCAGGTAGACGCAGGTGCCCTGGCAGACGCTGCTCGAAGGCACCAGCGCGTCGAAGCCGGATTCGCGCAGCAGGCGGCCCATGCGGATCGCCTCCGGCACGCTGCCGCCGATGCTGTTCAGCAGGAGCAGCTTGCGCGAGTAGGTTCCCGGATTGTTGCGCAAACCCTTGAGCAGCGTTTCGTAGTCGCCCGGCGCGATCTCCTCCGAGACGCGGACCGTCAGCACCCGCCCCATGCTCTTGTGTTGCAGAGAATGCACTTCGACCCTGGCCAGTGCGGGAGTCGCGCAGAACACGGCGAGGCAGGCGAGGACGGTCCGGAGGCGGAGGCGGGGCATGGAACGGGGCGATCCTGTCAGACGGCGATGGCTGCCGAAGATACCTGCAAGCGTTGCATTGTGCACGGTCCTCGTCGTCAGGACGAGGAGCCGGTCTCCGCCTGGCGCACCGGCAGGCGCAGGCAGAAGGTGATGACGTCGTCGCGGCAGTCCACGTCGATACGCCCCTGGTGGGCCTGGGCGATGGCCTGGGAGATGTACAGGCCGATACCGAGGCCGTTGCGGTTGCGCTGGTTGTCCGCCGACTCGCGCTTGAACGGTTCGAACAGGTTGGCCAGCTGCGCTTCGGAGAGGCCGCTGGTTTCGTTGAGCACGCTCAGGCACACCTCGTCGCCCTGGCGGGTCAGGGTGACCAGCACCGGCCGGCCGGGCAGGCCGTGATGACGGGCGTTGCTCAGCAGGTTGGCGGCGACCTGGGCGTAGCGGTCCGGGTCGACCACGGCACGAACCTGCGGGTCGATGGCGATCTCGATCACCAGGCCGGGATAGGCGACGTCGGTTTCGCAGACGATCTGCCGCACCAGTTGCGAGACGTCGGTGTCGACCGGGTTCACGGTGAGGCCGATGCCCGATTGCAGGCGGCTCATGTCGAGGATCTGGCTGACCAGCCGTTCCATGCGGCTGCTGGACGCGGAAATGTGTTGGCGCAGTTCGGTGGTGCGGGTGTCGCTGGAGGACAGCAGGGCCGCCGCCATGGAGATCGACTGCAACGGGTTGCGCAGGTCGTGGCCGAGCACCGCGATCAGGCGCTGGCGCATGCTCTGGCGTCCGAGGCGGGAGACTTCCTACCCGCCCCGCGGCAATGTCTGACGCGAAGATCAGAAAACGCCGATATGAACGCGTGCTCGCGGGCGCAACCCTGAGCAGCCGTCCCTGCAACGGAGCG
>JAGPIX010000160.1 GCA_018054745.1 Alicycliphilus sp. | reverse complement strand
GTTTGGTAGAGCAGCGTGCGTTCGGGGTGGCGTGGGTTGTAGAGCTTGGGCTTGGAAGTGGCTGACATGAATACTGTACAACTGCAAGGGGTATCTATTTAGCTCCAGCAGCCCCGTTGATACTGTGGTCCACCAATCTGCAAGGGCCTGGATATTCTCCAGGCCCTTTTCGTTTACATGCCAGGCATCTGCGCCGCCTGCTGCAAATGCGCGAGCAGCGCCTGCACCAGCGGATTGGCCGGCGCGCTGCGCCACATGGCCAGCATTTCCGAGCGGGGGTGTTCGCCCAGCAGGGGGCGGAACACCAGGCGCGGCAGGCCCACGCGTTCCAGCGCCGCGGGCACCAGGGCGACGCCCTGGCCCAGCGAGACCAGCGAGATCACCGACAGCCAGTGGCGCACCTCGTGGCGCATCTCGGGCGCGAAGCCGTGGGCGAGGCACATCTCGTAGATGCGCTGGTGGTAGGTGGGCGAGACCAGGTTGGAGAACAGGATCAGCCGGTCGTCGCGCAGCTCGGCCAGGTCGATGCTTTCGCCGGCGCACAGCGGGTGGTGGTCGGGCAGGCAGACGACGAAGGGCTCCTCCACGACGAGCTGGCTGGAGATGCCGTCGGGCGGCTGGATGGAGTGCACCAGCGCCACGTCCAGCCGCATCTGCTGCAGGCCCAGGATCTGCTCGGCGCTGTTGGCTTCGAGCATGTCCACGCGCACCTGGGGGTGGGACAGCTGCAGCTGCGCCAGCGCCTGGGGCAGGCCGCGGTACAGGCTGGAGCCCACGAAGCCCAGGCGCAGGTGGCCGCGCGTGCCCTGGGCCACGTCGCGCGTTTCCTGCGCCGCCTGGTGGCTGAGCGCCAGCAGCTGGCGCGCCTTGCCCAGCAGGTGCTCGCCCGCCGCCGTGAGCCGCACGCCCTTGCTGCTGCGCTCGAACAGCTGGGCCTGCAGCTCCTGCTCCAGCTGCTTGATGGCCACGCTCAGGGGCGGCTGGGAGATGCACAGCCGCTGGGCTGCGCGGCCGAAGTGCAGTTCCTCGGCCAGGGTCGCGAAATAGTGCAGCAGGCGCAGTTCCATGGCCTCAATAATACGAATTTGCTATGGAAAAAGATTTTAATGATATTGGACTCGAATGGGTCTACGTGCTGCAATCACTCCCAGCACCACACACAGGAGATCCGCCATGTCCGCCAACGACCAGACCCAGATGACCGCTCTGGCCCAGGCCAGCGCCGCCGCCCATCCCGTGCCCGACCGCGGCCATGTGAACTATTACACCAGCGACAGCGAGCTGCAGTCGCTGCTGGCGCTGTACCTGCCGGCCGATCTGCATGCCCACCTGCAGCCCTATTTCGAGCGCATGGGCGAACTGGCCGGCGGCGCGGTGGACGATTGGGCGCTGGAGGCCGACCGCAACCCGCCGACGCTGGAGATGCGCTCGCGCGCCGGCAAGGAGCAGCAGCGCATCGTCAAGCACCCGGCCTACGTGGAGATGGAGAAGATCGCCTTCCAGCAGTTCGGCCTGGCCGCTATCTCGCACCGCGAGGACATGCTGGGCTGGAAGGGCAAGATGCCGCCCATCGTCAAGTACGCGCTGACCTATCTGTTCGTGCAGTCCGAGTTCGGCCTGTGCTGCCCGCTGTCGATGACGGACTCGCTCACGCGCACGCTCAAGAAATACGGCGCGCCCGAGCTGGTGAACAAGTACCTGCCCAAGCTGCTGGCCATGGACTTCGACTCCGGCGTCCAGGGCTCGATGTTCATGACCGAGCAGGCTGCCGGCTCGGATATCGCCAACACGCTGACCATGGCCTACCCGCAGGAGGACGGAACCTGGCGCCTGTATGGCGAGAAGTGGTTCTGCTCCAACCCCGACGCGGGCTTCGGCATGGTGCTGGCGCGCGTCGATGGCGGGCCGCCCGGCATGAAGGGCATCTCGCTGTTCCTGCTGCCGCGCATCAAGGACGACGGCAGCACCAACCACTACCACATCGTGCGCCTGAAGGACAAGATGGGCACGCGCTCCATGGCCAGCGGCGAGATCCGCATGGAGGGCGCCGTGGCCTACCTGGTGGGCGAGCAGGGCAGGGGCTTCGTGCAGATCGCCGACATGGTGAACAACTCGCGCCTCTCGAACGGCATGCGCTCGGCCGGCATGATGCGCCGCGCCGTGGCAGAGGCCGAGTTCATCGCCCGCGAGCGCTGGGCCTTCGGCCGCCGCCTGCAGGACCTGCCGCTGATGCGCGTGCAGCTGGACAAGCTGCGCGTGCCCGCCGAGCAGGCGCGCACCATGGTGTTCCAGACCGCCGCCACGCTGGCGCGCTCGGACGCGGGGGACAAGTCGGCCTACGCGCTGCTGCGCATCCTCACGCCCATGATCAAGTTCCGCGCCTGCCGCGACGCGCGCAAGGTGACGGGCGACGCCATGGAGGTGCGCGGCGGCTGCGGCTACATCGAGGAGTGGGCCGACCCGCGCCTGGTGCGCGACGCCCACCTGGGCTCGATCTGGGAGGGCACGAGCAACATCGTGGCGCTGGACGTGGTGCGCGCCATCAAGCGCGAGGGGTCGCTCCCGGTGCTCCAGGACTACCTGCACGGCCTGCTGGCCGATACGGCCGCCATCACCCCGGCCTACCGCCAGGCGCTGGCGGATGCGCTGGCGCGCGCCGCCAAGCTGGCCGAGCGCGCCGCCGCCGAGGGCGGCGAGAAGCTGGCGCGCCAGGCGGCCAGCGGCCTGTACCACTGCACCACGGCCATCGCCATGGCCTGGGAAGCGGGCAAGACCGGGAGCAGCGAACGCCTGCGCCTGTCGCAGCTGGTGCTGGCGCACCGCGTGCTGCCGCGCGACCCGCTGGCCGAGGCGGCCGTACCGGCCGACTGGCTGCAGTAACCGGTCCCGGCCCCCTTCCTCGCCGGGGGGAAGGGGTTTCAAGGGAAAACAACCCGCAGCGCCCATGGATAAAGCGCTGCAAGCTATCAAATCAATAACAGGAGACATACCATGACCCTACCCAAGCGCAACCTGCTCGGCCTGATTGCCGGCGCTGCCATGCTGGCCACTCTGCCCGTTCAGGCGCAGGACAAATTCCCCGACCGCCCGATCATGTTCGTGGTGCCGTTCCCGCCCGGCGGGCCCACGGACGCCATGGCGCGCATCCTGGCCACCGAGCTGACCCGCGAGCTGGGCCAGGCCGTGGTGGTGGAAAACCGTGCCGGCGCGGGCGGCAACATCGGGGCCGACTTCGTGGCGCGCGCCAACCCCGACGGCTACACCATCATGTTCGGCACCTCGGGGCCGCTGGCCATCAACCACAGCCTGTACAAGGGGCTCAAGTACGACCCGCGCACGAGCTTCGAGCCCGTCATCTACGTGGGCTACCTGCCCAACATCCTGGTGGTGCGCCCCGGCCTGGGCGTGAACAGCGTGCAGGAGCTGATCGCCAAGGAGAAGGCCAAGCCCGGCACGCTCAACTACGCCTCCTCGGGCAACGGCGCCTCGTCGCACCTGGCGGGCGTGCTGTTCAACGGCATGGCGGGCACGCAGCTGGTGCACGTGCCCTACAAGGGCACGGGCCCGGCGCTCAACGACCTGCTGGCGGGCCAGGTGGACATGACCTTCACCGACATCCTGACCGCCATGCCCTATATCAAGAGCGACAAGGTCAAGGCCCTGGGCGTGGCGACGGCCAAGCGCTCCAGCGCCATGCCCGACATCCCCACCATCGCCGAGCAGGGCGGCAAGGAGCTGAAGGGCTACGACGTGAGCGTATTCTTCGGCGTGGTCGCCCCCAAGGGCACGCCGGCCGACCGCGTCAAGCTGCTCAACCAGGCGTTCACGCGCGCGCTGGCCACCGACAAGGTCCGGCAGACCTTCGCGGCCCAGGGGCTGGAGGCCTCGCCCGACCATTCGCCCGCCTACCTGGGGCGCTTCATCAAGGCCGAGGTCGACAAATGGGCCAAGGTGGTGCAGCAGTCGGGCGTTCAACTGGACTGAGCTGGAGTGAACTTCATGACACAAGGACAAGACCCGCGGCAGGCAGCGGGCAAGGCGGGTGCGCTCGCGGGCATCAAGGTGCTGGACCTGTCGCGCATCCTGGGCGGGCCGCTGTGCGGCCAGATCCTGGGCGACCACGGGGCCGACGTGCTCAAGGTGGAGCCGCCGCAGGGCGACGACACGCGCACCTGGGGGCCGCCGTTCAACAAGGACGGCGTGGCGTCGTACTACTTCGGCCTGAACCGCAACAAGCGCATCCAGTTCCTGGACCTGTCCGCAAGGGAAGGCCAGCGGCGCGTGCGCGAGCTCATGGCCCAGGCCGACGTGGTGGTGGAGAACTTCAAGGCCGGCACCATGGAGAAGTGGGGCATAGGCTACGAGCAGGTGCGCCACGAGTTCCCGCACCTGGTCTGGTGCCGCGTGACGGGCTTCGGCACCGACGGCCCGCTGGGCGCGCTGCCGGGCTACGACGCCGCCATCCAGGCCATGGCCGGGCTCATGAGCATCAACGGCGACGCGGATGGCGACCCGCTGCGCGTGGGCCTGCCGGTGGTGGACATGGTCACCGGCATGAACGCCGCCATCGGCGTGCTGCTGGCGCTGCACGAGCGCGCCAAGAGCGGCCAGGGCCAGCTGGTCGATGCCGCGCTGTACGACTCGGGCCTGTCGCTCCTGCACCCGCACGCGGCCAACTGGTTCATGAGCGGCAAGGTGCCCGGGCGCACCGGCAACGCCCATCCCAACATCTATCCGTACGACGTGGTCCACACGGGCGGCGCGCCCATCTTCCTGGCCGTGGGCAACGACCGCCAGTTCGCGCTGCTGTGCGACTACATCGGCCAGGGCGCGCTGGCGCAGGACGCGCGCTTCGCCACGGCGGGGCAGCGGTCGGTCAACCGCCATGAGCTCAAGCCGCTGCTCACGCAGGCGTTCGCCGACCGCGACGGCCAGGAGCTGGCCGACGCGCTGATGGCCATAGGCGTGCCGGCGGCGCCGGTGCTCGACGTGGCGCAGGCCCTGCGGCACCCCCACACGGCGCACCGCGAGATGGTGGTGGCCATGGACGGGGGCTACCAGGGCCTGGGCGCGCCGGTCAAACTGAGCCGCACGCCGGCCAGCTACCGCCTTGCGCCCTTGAGCGAAGGGCAGGACTTCCTTCCCGACTGAAAAGACCTTGAACACGCTCTCAGCGCATCGTCACGAATTCCTCCGCCGCGGTGGGGTGGATCGCCACCGTGTCGTCGAAGTCGCGCTTGGTCGCGCCCATCTTCAGCGCGACGGCGAAACGGATAGGAAATTCAACCGCATGAGGCCAAGTATGGCACGAGTTTTGGGCCTCGAAACACGTTCGGCCAAGGAAGGTTGAGCGCTCGCTTGCCGCTCAATGGCAAGAGCTTGGGAGGCAGTAT
>JAGPIX010000054.1 GCA_018054745.1 Alicycliphilus sp. | reverse complement strand
CGCGCAATCCGCGTTTGTGAAAGCGGCCCTTCCGCGCTCATGAAGGCCAGGGCCTGCTTTCATGCAGCCAAAGCCCGACCTAGCCATTGCCGAATGGCGCCGGCGCGGCTTTGCCGGCATGCTTGGCGCCCATTGATCTACTTACAACGCAAGGATGACGGACATGGCGCAAAAGATGGTGCAGGACAAGGTGGTGGTGGTCACGGGCGCTGGCGGCGGCATTGGGCGCGACATGGCGCTGGCGCTGGCCGCGGCGGGGGCCAAGGTGGTGGTCAACGACATTGGCACCTCCACCAGCGGCGAGGGCCAGGACGCCGGCCCGGCGCAGAAGGTGGTGGAAGAAATCAAGGCCGCCGGTGGCCAGGCCGTGGCCAATACCGACAGCGTGGCCGAGGCCGTGGCCGCCGGGCGCATCGTGCAATGCGCGCTCGACAGCTTTGGCCGCATCGACGGCGTGGTGAACAACGCCGGCATCCTGCGCGACCGCTTCTTCCACAAGATGAGCCTGGACGAGTGGGACGCGGTGCTCAAGGTGCACCTGTACGGCAGCTACTACATGAGCCGCGCTGCGGCCAACCATTTCAAGGAGCAGGAGAGCGGCACCTTCGTGCACATGACCTCCACCTCGGGCCTGATCGGCAACTTCGGCCAGGCCAACTACAGCGCGGCCAAGCTGGCACTGGTGGCGCTGTCCAAGAGCATTGCGCTGGACATGGCCAAGTTCAACGTGCGCTCCAACTGCATCGCGCCCTTTGCCTGGAGCCGCATGATCGGCTCCATCCCCACCGACACGCCCGAGCAGCAGGCGCGCGTGGCCAAGATCCAGCAGATGACGCCCAACAAGATCGCGCCGCTGGCGGTCTACCTGCTGTCGGATGCGGCCAAGGACGTGAACGCCCAGGTGTTCGCCGTGCGCAACAACGAGATCTTTTTGATGAGCCAGCCGCGCCCCGTGCGCTCGGTGCACCGCAGCGAGGGCTGGACGGCGGAGAGCATCGCCGAGCATGGCATGCCGGCTCTGACCCGATCCTTCGTGCCGATGGAGCGTTCCGGCGACGTGTTCTCCTGGGATCCAGTCTGAGGGCGCGCGCATGGCCATCGACTACCACCATCTGAAAAACCGCCCGTTCGCCCCCGTGCACCAGCACTACCAGGCGCGCGACAGCATGCTGTACGCGCTCAGCCTGGGGCTGGGCAACGACCCGCTCGATGCCGCCGCCCTGCCCTTCGTCTACGAGGGCATGGAAGGCGGCCTGCGCGCCCTGCCCACGCTGGCCGTGGTGCTGGGCTACCCCGGCTTCTGGGCGCGCGAGAGCGACACGGGCATTGACTGGGTCAAGCTCTTGCACGGCGAGCAGCGCGTGCGCTGGCACCAGCCGCTGCCGGCCGACTGCGAGGTGGTCGGCAAGAGCCGCGTCACCCACCTGACCGACAAGGGCGAGGGCAAGGGCGCCATCATGATCACCGAGCGCCGTGTGGAAACCGCCGCAGGCGCGCTGCTGGCCACCATGCAGCAGGTGACATTTCTGCGCGGCGACGGCGGCTATAGCCAGCGCGCGGGGCAGGCGAGCGACGAGCCGCTGCCACCGCTCAAGCACACGCCCGAGGATCGCGCGCCCGACTTCACCGACACGCAGGTCATACGCCCCGAGGCGGCGCTCTTGTACCGCCTGATGGGCGACTACAACCCGCTGCACGCCGAGCCGGCGGTGGCCGCCAAGGCCGGCTTCGAGCGCCCCATATTGCACGGCCTGGCCAGCTACGGCCTGGTGGCCTGGGCGCTGCTGCGCCAGTGCGCGGGCTTTGAACCGGCGCGCCTTAAGGCCCTGGACATCCGCTTTGCCGCGCCGGTCTATCCGGGCGAGACCCTCATCACCGAAATCTGGCGCGTGCCGGGCGATGGCAAGCAGTACCAGCTGCGCGCCCGCGTCGCGGAACGCGACAAGGTGGTGTTGAGCCACGGCTTCGCCGAGCTGGCTTGAATTCACTCCCTCTCCCGCGAGCGGGAGAGGGCAGGGGTGAGGGCGACAAAAATGGGCGCTGGACTCAACACCCCCTCACCCCCGCCCTCTCCCCCTCGGGGGGAGAGGGAGTAACAACCAGGAGACTCGATGAGCACACCCCCCGTATTGACCGCCATAGCCGACGGCATAGGCACCATCACCCTGAACCGCCCCGAGGCGCGCAACGCGCTCAGCAAGGACATGCGCCCGGCCCTGGCCGCGGCCGTCACGCAGATGCGCGACGACCCGCAGGTCTACGCCGTGATCCTCACCGGCGCGGGCGGCGCCTTCTGCTCGGGCGGCGACATCTCCGGCATGCTCGACAGCACGCGCACCGGCCTGGTCTTTCGGAACAATATGCGCGAGCTGCACCAGTGGCTGCCCGAGCTGGTGAACATGGAAAAGCCGGTCATCGCCGCCGTCGATGGCCCGGCCTTCGGCGCCGGCCTGAGCCTGGCGCTGGCGGCCGACTTCGTGCTGGCCACGCGCCGCGCCAAGTTTTGTGCGGTGTTCGGCCGCATCGGCCTGGTACCGGATCTGGGCATGCTGCACCAGCTGCCGCGCATCGTGGGCCTGCAAAAGGCCAAGGAGCTGGTCTTCACCGCGCGCACGGTGGAGGCAGAGGAGGCAAAACAGCTCGGCATGGTGTTCGACATCGTGGATGATGGCGCCGCCCTAACGCTGGCGGCGCGTCAGCTCGCCAGCCGCTTTGGCGAGGCCTCCACCGCCGCCATCGGCATGGCCAAGACCATCATGAACCAGTCGTTCGAGAGCGACGCGCGCACCCTGGCCGAGATGGAGGCCTACGCCCAGTCCATGTGCCGCGGCTCGCCCTACCACCAGGAAGCGATACGCCGTTTCAAGGCGAAAGAACCGCTGCGCTTCGATTGGGATCGCGCACCATGAGCGCAGACCTGGCCCGGCACCTGCAGCAGCTGATCCGCCCCGGCGACACGCTGTGGTGGGGCCAGGCCACGGCCGAGCCCCTGACGCTGACGCGCGCGCTGGTCGAACACCGGCACGCCATTGCGCAGGGCGGGCGCCTCGGCGTATTCGTGGGCATGGCCGCGTCCGACACGCTCCGGCCCGAGCAGGCCGACGTGCTCGACTTCTTCGGCTACGCCGCCGGTGGCGCGCACCGCCAGCTGGCCGACGCGGGCAGGCTCGACATCCTGCCCAGCCACTACTCGCATCTGCCGGGCCTGATACAGGGTGGCGTGCTGCCGGCCGACGTGCTGCTGCTGCAGGTATCAAAGCCCGACGCCGAGGGCCGGCACAGCCTGGGCCTGGTGCGCGAATACCTGCCCGCCGTGCTCGCCAAGGCGCGCGTGGTGATAGCCGAGGTGAATCCCTCCATTCCCTGGACGCATGGCGGCCCGTATCTGCAGGCCGGCGACTTCGCCCTGCTGGTGGACGCCGAGCATCCGCCGCTGGACCAGCCGCGCGGCGCCATAGGCGCGGCCGAGCAGGCCATCGCGCGCCATATCGCCGGCCTGATCGAGGACGGCGCCACGCTGCAGCTGGGCGTGGGTAACCTGCCCGAGGCCGTGCTGGCCGCGTTGCACGGCCACCGCGATCTGGGTCTGCACACGGGCGCGGTGACGGACGGCATTGCCCAGCTGGCCCAGGCGGGCGTGCTGACCAACGCCCAGAAAAGCATCGACCGGGGCGTGGGCATTGGCGGCATCCTGATGGGCAGCGACATCCTGCGCCGCTGGGCCGAGTGCAATCCGCAGCTGGAGCTGCGCGCCACCGACTACACGCACGACCCCGTGGTGCTGGCGAAGAGCCACAAACTGGCCGCCATCAACGCCGCCATCGAGGTGGACCTGACCGGCCAGATCAACGCCGAGGTGGCGGCCGGCTGCTATGTGGGTGCCGTGGGCGGCGCGGTGGATTTTTTGCGCGGCGCGGCCAGGAGCTACGGCGGCCTGCCCATCGTCGCGCTGCCGGCCACGGCCAAGGGCGCGAGCCGCATCGTCGCGCAGCTCTCGGGCCCGGTGAGCACGCCGCGCAGCGATGCCGGCCTCATCGTCACCGAGCATGGCGTGGCCGACCTGCGCGGCCAGCCGCTGTCGCGCCGCGTGCGCCGGCTGATAGCCATCGCCGCGCCCGAACATCGCGAGAGCCTGGAACGCCAGGCCCATGAACTGCTGCGCCGCTGCGGCGCAGTGCTTTAAAAAAGATAGCTGTTAGCGCTTGCGGGATAAGCGCTAGCGGCCAATTTCATTCAAATCCCAAGGAGAAACACCATGCGCCGAGCCGCCATCGTCACCCCCCTTCGCACTCCCGTCGGCACCTTTGGCGGCAGCCTGCGCCCGGTGTCTGTCGAGGAGCTGGCCGCCACCACGGTGCGCGCCGTGGTGCAAAAAAGCGGCATAGACCCCACGCGCATCGACGATGTGGTGTTTGCCCAGTCCTACGCCAGCAGTGAGACGCCCTGC
Organism: Alicycliphilus sp.; assembly: GCA_018054745.1. Taxonomy (GTDB): domain Bacteria; phylum Pseudomonadota; class Gammaproteobacteria; order Burkholderiales; family Burkholderiaceae_C; genus Alicycliphilus; species Alicycliphilus limosus. The sequence continues at coordinate 14,075 of JAGPIX010000054.1, read as the reverse complement.
GTCGGCCGCTGGGCCGCGCTGCAGGCGGGGCTGCCCGTCAGCGTTCCCGGCATGCAGCTCGACAGGCGCTGCGGCGGCGGCCTGCAGGCCATCGTCACGGCGGCCATGATGGTGCAGAGCGGCGCCGCCGACGTGGTGATTGCCGGCGGCGTGGAGAGCATGAGCAACATCGAGTACTACAGCACCGACATGCGCTGGGGCGCACGCTCGGGCAACGTGCGCTTCTACGACCGGCTGGATCGTGGGCGCGAGCGCTCGCAGCCCGTGGAGCGCTTCGGCAAGATCTCCGGGATGATAGAGACGGCCGAGAACCTGGCGCGTGACTACCAGATCACGCGCGAGCAGGCCGACGCCTTTGCGCTGCGCAGCCACCAGAAGGCGGCCGCCGCCTGGGCGGCGGGGCGCTTTGCCGACGAAATCGTCCCGGTGCAGGTGCCGCAGCGCAAGGGCGATCCCATCCTGTTCAGCCAGGACGAGGGTTTCCGCGCCGACGCCACGCCTGAGAGCCTGGGCAAGCTGCGCGCGTTGATGCCGAACGGCACGGTGACGGCCGGCAACGCCAGCCAGCAAAACGATGCCAGCGCCGCCTGCCTGATCGTCGCCGAGGACAAGCTGGCCGAGCTGGGCCTGACCCCCATGGCCACCCTGGTTGGCTGGGCGGCGGCCGGTTGCGAGCCATCCCACATGGGCATAGGCCCGGTGCCGGCGGTGCAGAAACTGCTGGCGCGGCTGAACCTGAAGATCGACGACATGGACCTGGTCGAACTCAACGAGGCCTTCGCCTGCCAGGTGCTGGCCGTGCTCAAGGGCTGGGGCTGGCAGGACCAGGACGCCATCGCACACAAGCTCAACGTCAACGGCTCGGGCATCTCCCTGGGCCACCCCATCGGCGCCACCGGCGTGCGCATCCTGGCCACGCTGCTGCACGAGCTGCAGCGCCGCAAGGGCCGCTACGGCCTGGAGACCATGTGCATCGGCGGCGGCCAGGGCATCGCCGCGGTGTTCGAGCGGGTGTGACGCCTGCCAACGGGTAAACCCCGGCTTTGGCAAAAGCAGATTCCCACGGCGCGGCTTGCGGGCCACCATCGCCGCATTCCATTCCATACCTATAGGAGACACACCATGCCATCTTGCCGCCGCCTCGCCATCGCCGCACTGGCCCTGGCGCCCCTGGCCCTCGCCAGTACGCCGGCCGCTGCCCAGGACGGCCAGCCCGTGCGCCTCATCGTCGGCTATGCCGCGGGCGGCCCGGTGGATCAGGCCGCGCGCCTGTTTGCGCCCCTGCTGGGCAAGGAACTGGGCCAGTCCGTCATCGTGGAGAACAAGACCGGCGCCAACGCCACCATTGCCGGATCCGAGGTGGTGCGCGCCAAGCCCGATGGCCTGACGCTGTGGTACGCCGCCAGCCCCACCATCACCATCAGCCCCAACGTGATGAGCAAGATGCCGTTCGACCCGGCCAAGGACCTGACGCCCGTGGCGCCCATCCTGAGCTACTACAACGTGCTGGTGGTGAACAACAACGAGCCCTACAAGAGCGTGCGCGAGTTGGTGGCCACCGCCAAGTCCAATCCGGGCAAGCTGGCCTACGGCTCGGCCGGTGTGGGCGGCTCCAACCATCTGGGCGCGCTGCTGTTCGCCAAGCGCAGCGGCATCGAGATGAACCACATCCCCTACAAGGGCAACGCCCCGGCGATGACGGACGTGATCGGCGGGCAGCTCAACATGATGCTGGACATCATCAGCACCGCCAGCGCCTACATCCACAGCGGCAAGGTGCGCGCCATTGCCGTCACCTCGCCGCAGCGCAATGCCTCGCTGCCGGACGTGCCCACGTTCGCCGAGTCGGGCATCGACGGCCTCAAGGGCTTCGACGTGGGTGGTTGGTACGGCGTCTATGGCCCCAAGGGCATGTCGCCCGAGCTGGTGGCCAAGCTCAACAAGGCCGTCAATGCCGCGCTGCAGCAACCCGAGCTGAAGAAGCGCTACAAGGAACTGGGCTACGACGAGTGGACGGGCGATGCGCACAAGCTGGCCGAGCGCGCCGCCAAGGAGCGCGCCATGTGGGCCACGGTGACGCAGGGCATCACCGTCGATTGACATGGCAGCGCGCATTCATCAACTGCTGGATCGCTGGCTGGCTCAGGCGCCCGATCGGCCCTTCATACACCTGCCGGATGGCCGCAGCCTGAGCTTTGCCGACCTGGGCGCGCTGACCGACGCGGCCGAGGCCGAGCTGCGCCAGCTCGGCGTGCGCGCCGGCGACCGCGTGCTGGTGGTGGCCGAGAACTGCCCCGAGCATGCCGCGCTGATCCTGGCCGCGAGCCGCGTCGGCGCCTGGTCCTGCGGCGTGAATGCGCGCATGGCGCCGGGCGAGGTCGATGCCTTTGCCGCCAAGGCCGATGCGCGCCTGCTGTACTTCACGGCCAGCGGCTCGCGCGCCGCCGCCGGGCATGCGCGCCGCCATGCGGGCGTGGCCAGCGTGTTACCCGGCATGCAGCACGGCGCCGTGCGCGAGCAGGCCACGGTGGAGCCGCCGCCGCTACAGGACGACGTGGCGGCGCTGATCTTCACCTCGGGCACCACCGGGGATCCGAAGGGCGTGATGGTCACGCATGAGGGCTTGATCCACTTCGCCCGCGTCTCGGCGCAATCGCGCGCGCTGGGCCCGCGGGACCGCAGCTACGCCTTCGTGCCCATGACGCATATCTTCGGCCTGGCCACGGTGCTGCTGGCCTCGCTCTGGGCCGGCGCGCAGCTGGTGCTGCGCCCGCAGTTCGACCCGGCCGAGCTGCTGGACGCGCTGGCGCACCACGGCGTGACGCAGCTGCAGGGCCCGCCGGCGCTGTTCTCGCGCCTGCTGGGGTACTTGCACGAGCAGGGCATGGAGCACCCCGAGGCGCCGGCGCTGCGCTACGTCTACACCGGCGCCGGGCCGCTGGATCTGACGCTGAAACACCGCGTCGAGGCCACCTTCGGCCAGGCGCTGCACCATGGCTACGGCCTGTCGGAATACGCCGGCTCGGTGCATCTGACGCGCATGGGCGAGCAGCGCTCTGACACCAGCGTGGGCTATGTGGTCGAGGATGCCGAGGTGCAGGTCACCGACCCGGCCACGGGCCAGGCGCTACCAACGGGCGAGCGCGGCGAGCTGTGGATACGCGGGCGCGGCCTGATGCGCGGCTACTTTCGTGACCCGGCCGCCACCGCCGCGGTGATGAAGGCGGGCGGCTGGTACGCCAGCGGCGACCTGGGCGAGCTGCATGCCGATGGCGCGCTGTTCGTCGTCGGGCGCCTGAAGGAGATGATCATCCGCTCGGGCTTCAACGTCTATCCGGCCGAGGTCGAGCTGGCTTTGAACCAGCTGCCCGGCGTGCAGCGCAGCGCCGTCGTCGGCCGGGCGGAGAAGGACGGCAACGAGGAGATCATCGCCTTCATCGAGCTCAGCCCCGGCGCCAGTTTTGACGAGACCGCCGCCCGCGCGCGGCTGCGCGAGCAGCTGGCGCCCTACAAGCTGCCCAGCCACATCGTGACCGTGGCCGAGCTGCCCACCAGTACCAACGGCAAGGTGCTCAAGCGCCAGTTGCAAGAGCAGGCCGCCACCCTTTAGCGTCTACCCCGTCATTCCCGCGCAGGCGGGAATCCAGGAACGCCTCGTCACGGGCATGGATCCCCGCCTGCGCGGGGATGACGCTGTTCATACCTCGGAGACCCATATGACCATGCACCCCATCACCCGCCGCCAACTCGTCGCCGCCGGCCTGCTGGCCGCCGCCACGCAACCCTTTGCCGCACTGGCCTCCGACGCCTGGCCCGCCAAGCCCGTGCGCTTCATCGTGCCCTTCCCGCCCGGCGGCCCGGTGGACACCACGGCCCGCGCCGCCAGCCTGAAGCTGTCCGAGATCTGGAAGACCCCCACGGTGATCGACAACCGTGCCGGCGCCGGCGGCGTGGTCGGCGCCCAGGCCGCGGCGCGCGAGGCACCGGACGGCTACACCCTGTTCATGGGAGCCATCCACCATTCGGTCAACCCCACGCTGATGGGCAACCTGCCGTATGACATCGAAAAGGACTTCGCCCCGGTCAGCTTCGGCGCCATGTTCCCGGTGTTCGTCGTGGTGCACCCCTCGGTACCGGCCAATACCCTGCAGGAGCTGATCGCCCTGGCGAAGAAGCCTGGCAGCAACCTCAGCTACGCCTCATCGGGCAACGGCGGCGGCACGCACCTGGCGGGCGAGCTGTTCAACATGGAGGCGGGTACCAAACTGCAACATGTGCCCTACAAGGGCAGCGCCCCGGCCATGAACGACCTGCTGGGCGGCCAGGTGCAGATCATGTTCAGCGACGCGCCCACGGCGCTGCCGCACATCAAGAGCGGCCGCGTCAAGGTGCTGGCCGTGGCCAGCCGCAAGCGCTCGGCCATGCTGCCCGATGTGCCGGCCGCCGCCGAGGCCGGCCTGCCCAACTACGAGGCTTATTCCTGGACGGCGCTGTTCGCCCCGGCCAAGACACCGCAGGCCGTGCTGGACAAGATCAACGCCGACTTCAACACTGCCTTCAAGGATCCGGCCGTGCGCCAGCGACTGCTGGACGGCGGCGCCGAGACGGCCCCCGGCACGCAGCAGGAGATGCGCGACTTTCTGCGCGCCGAGATCGCCAAATGGGCCAAGGTGATCAAGACGGCGGGGATCACCACGGGGTAGGAATATGATTGAAAGTAGCTGCTAGCGCTTGTGTGACAAACGCTAGCAGCTACTTTATTTGTAGTAATGGATTGTCGGCGCGTCAATCCTCGCTGATCAGCTTGATGCTGCAATATTCCTGCAGCCCCTCGATGCCGCATTCCGAACCCCAGCCGCTTTCCTTGACGCCGCCAAACGGCGCCTCGGGCATGGAGACATGCAGGCTGTTGATGCCCAGCATGCCGGTCTGCAGACCGCGTGCCAGATGCATGCGCGTGGCGCTGTCGTGGGTGAAGGCGTAGGCGGCCAGGCCATAGGGCAGACGGTTGGCGCGCTCCAGGGCTTCATCCACGCTGTGCGCGCGGTTGATCAGCGCCAGTGGGCCGAAGGGCTCTTCGTTCATCACGCGCGCGTCCTCGGGTACGTCGGTGAGCACCGTGGGTTGCCAGAAATAACCCGGCCCGGCCATGGCATCGCCACCGCATTGCAACTGTGCGCCGCGCTCCACGGCGTCGGCAATCAGGCTGCGCATGGCCTGCACGCGGCGCGGGTTGGCCAGCGGGCCCATGCTGCTGCCGTCCAGCAGGCCGTTGCCGGGTGTCAGCTGGCGTGCGCGCTCCAGGAAGGCGTGCACGAAGGCCTCGTAGACCGGCTCCAGCACATAGATGCGTGTGGGGGCGATGCACACCTGGCCGGCATTGCGGAACTTGCCGGCGATGAGCATGTCGGCGGCGCGCTCCACCTCGGCGTCGGCGCAGACGATGGCCGGGGCGTGGCCGCCCAGCTCCATGGTGGCGCGCTTGAGGCTGCGGGCGGCCTGCTGCGCCAGCTGCTTGCCCACGGCGCTGGAGCCGGTGAAGGAGAACTTGGCGACGATGGGGCTGTCCAGCAGGTAGGTAGACACCTCGGCGGGCACGCCGAACACGGCGTTCAGCACGCCCGCAGGCAGGCCCGCGTCGTGCAGCGCGCGCACCAGGGCCAGGCCGGTGGCCGGGGTTTCCTCGGCCAGCTTGATGATCAGCGTGCAGCCGGCGGCCAGGGCGCCGGCCATCTTGCGCGCGGGGGTGATGGCCGGGAAGTTCCAGGGCGTGAACGCCGCGCACACGCCCACCGGCTCGTGCAACACGGTGATGCGCTGGTGCAGGTGGCGCCCCGGCACCACGCGGCCGTAGTTGCGCCGGCCCTCTTCGGCATGCCAATCGAAGGTGTCGGCGCTGGCCAGCAGCTCCAGGCGCGCCTCGCGCAGCGGCTTGCCCTGCTCCAGCGTCATGCCGTGGGCGATGGCGTCGGCGCGCTCGCGCAGCAACGCAGCGGCGGCGCGAAGGATGCGCGAGCGCTCCAGCGGCGCTACCGCGCGCCAGCCGCAAAAGGCCCGCTGCGCGGCGGTCAGGGCGGCATCCAGGTCGGCCGGCGTGGCGTGCGGCAGGCGTGCCAGCACCGCGCCGGTGGCGGGGTTGATCACGTCTTCGGCCTGGCGCCCATCAATGCCCAGCCATTGCCCGTTGATATAGAGCTGGGGCTGGGTGTAGGCCAGCTGGTCGGCCGATGGGCGTTGCATGGTGGGTTCCCCCCAAAGTTGGACTGTCAGCCCTCAAGTTTGCTTGATGAACTTGCAGGTGCTCTTGGACAGGGGCTTGAAGGCCTGGTCGCCGGGAATGGTGGTCAGCACCCTGTAGTAGTCCCAGGGGTACTGGGACTCGGCCGGCTTCTTCACCTCGACGAGGAACATGTCGTGCACCATGCGCCCATCCTCGCGCAGCTTGCCATTTTGCGCAAACATGTCCTTCAGCGGCATGGCGCGCAGCTGCCTGACCACGGTCTGGGCATCGTCGCTACCGGCGGCCTGCACCGCCTTCAGGTATTGCGTCACGGCGGAATAGTCGCCGGCATGCACCATGGAGGGCATTTTTTTCATCTTGCCGAAAAAACGCCGCGCCCAGGCGCGTGTGTCGTCGTTGCGGTCCCAGTAGAAGCCGGTGGTGAACACCATGCCCTGGCCGTGCTTCAGGCCCAGCGCATGGATGTCGTTGATGAACATGATGCTGGGCACGATGGTCTGGCCCTTGGTGATGCCGAATTCGTTCGCCGCCTTGATGGTGTTCACGGTGTCCGAGGTCGCGTTGGCCAGCACGATCACCGGCGCCTTGGAGCCCTGGGCCTGCAGCAGGAACGACGAGAAGTCGCTGGCGTTCAGCGGGTGGTAGCTGCTGCCCACCACCTTGCCGCCGCCGGCCTGCACGAACTCGGTGATGTTGGCCGACATGGCCTTGCCGAAGGCGTAGTCCACGCCCAGGATGAACCATTCCTTCTTGCCCTGCGCCAGCATGCCACGCACCGCACCATTGGCCAGCGCATAGCTATCGTATGTGTAGTGAATGGCGGTGGGTGCGCAATGCTCGTTGGTCAGGATGTCAGAGGCGCCGCCGGTGTTCATCACCAGCTTGTTTTTCTCGCGCGCCAGGTTGTTCACGACGATGGCGACGGCGGTGTTGTTCAGGTTGACGATCAGGTCCACGCCATCGCGGTCGAACCAGGTGCGCGCATGGGTGGCGCCCACGTCGGCCTTGTTCTGGTGGTCGGCCCAGACGATCTCCACCTTCTTTCCCAATACCTGGCCGCCAAAGTCTTCCAGGGCCCGCTTGGCGGCCTCGACCGAGCCGCGACCCGCCGTGTCGGCGTACAGGCCCGACATGTCCGACAGCACGCCTATGCGCACCACGTCGTCCGAAATCTTCTGGGCCTGGGCGCCCAGGCTCCATGTCAGGCCGCAGGCCAGCAGGCAGGCGAGGGTGCGGGGGGAGGGGCGGCGCAGCATGTTGTCTCCTTGGGTTGTTGCTTGCGGTGCTACCAGCGGCGCATGCTATGGAGGCGCGGACGGGCGCCTCTACGCCATTGCGAAAGCCCGGGTTGACCCCTGCCAAAGCCGGGTTTCCCCGAGGGCTGGCCGGGCGCAAAAGCCGCCCTTTCAAATTGCCGAATTGAAGCCGGTCGCCGCTGCGGGCATGCTGGCGTGCAACAGGCTTATCAACCCCATTCGTGACCATGCACCTGAGCGCACAAACCCATTACCAGGCCGAGCTGGACGCCGGCCGCTTCTGCATACAGCACTGCCCGCAGTGCCAACACCATGTGTTCACCCCGCGCGAGCTGTGTCCGCATTGCGGCGCCGGCGGTCTGCGTTGGGTGCGACCCAGCGGCCTGGGCACGGTCTATTCCACGAGCACCATCGCGCGCAAGGCGGACGCCGGCGGCAGCTACAACGTGGCCCTGATCGACCTTCATGAAGGCGTGCGCATGATGAGCCGCGTCGAGGGCCTGGCGCCCGAAGATGTACGCATCGGCCAGCGTGTGCAGGCCCATGTGGCGCAGAAGGACGGGCGCGGCCTGGTGCTGTTCACCCCGGTGCAAGCGCAAGGAGGTGCCGCATGAGCCGCATTCCCCAATCCCTCTTTGACGCCGCCGCCGTGAACCGCCCGCTGCGCGGGCGCGTGGCCATCGCCGGCGCCGCCACCTATGGCTGCGGCGAGGCGCCCGGCATGGACGACATGACGCTCTTGGTGCGCGCCGCGCAGGCGGCCGTGCAGGACGCGGGATTGAGCATGCAGGACATCGACGGCCTGGCCACCTGCAGCGTCAACGCCAGCATGTGGACCATGCCGGTGATCGAACACCTCGGCATCAACCCGACCTATGTGGACGGCACCATGATCGGCGGCTCCAGCTTCATCGCCCACCTGCTGCCGGCGATGCGCGCGCTCGAGGCCGGGCAGTGCAAGGCGGTGCTGGTGTGCTACGGCAGCGCCCAGCGCTCGGCCACCTTCGGGCGCAAGGAAAGCGTGGCCGCGCGGCGCTTTCTCGACCCCCAGCCCTACGAGTTTCCCTACGAGCCGGTGCTGCCGGTGACGGCCTATGCGCTGGCCGCGGCGCGCCACATGCATGAGTTCGGCACCACGCGCGAGCAGCTGGCCGAGGTGGCCGTGGCCGCACGCGCCTGGGCGCAGATGAACCCCGAGGCCTTCATGCGCGATCCGCTCACCATCGAGGACGTGCTCGGGGCGCGCCCCATCGCCAGCCCGCTGACGGTGCGCGACTGTTGCCTGGTGACCGACGGCGGCGGCGCGATCGTGCTCACGCGCGCCGACCGGGCACGCGACCTGGCGCGGCCCCCGGTCTATGTACTGGGCAATGCCACGGCGATCTGGAACCGCCAGATCTCCTGCATGCCGGATTTGACGACGACCAGTGCCGCGCAGTCGGGCGCCCAGGCCTTTGCGATGGCGGGCCTGAAGGCGGCCGACATGGACATGGCCCAGGTCTACGACGCCTTCACCATCAACACCATCCTGTTCCTGGAGGACCTGGGCTTCTGCGCCAAGGGCGAGGGTGGCGCCTTCGTGGCCAAGGGCGGCATCGCCCCCGGCGGACGCCTGGCCGTGAACACCAATGGCGGCGGCCTGTCCTGCGTGCACCCCGGCATGTACGGCATCTTTGCGCTCATCGAGGCCGTGCGCCAGCTGCGCGGCGAGGCCGGTGCGCGCCAGCTGAAGCAGCACCGCACGGCCGTGGTGCACGGCAACGGCGGTACGCTGTCGAGCCAGTCCACGGCCATTCTCGGCACCGCCGAAACCCTGTAAGGAGACACCCATGATCCGCGACCCAGAAATATTGGAAGCCCTGCTGGACAGCGTGCGCCGTTTCGTGCGCGAGCGCCTGGTGCCGGCCGAGAACGAAGTGGCCGAGACCGACGAGATCCCCGAATCCATCGTGCAGGAGATGCGCGAGCTGGGCCTGTTCGGCATGACCATTCCAGAAAAATTCGGCGGCCTGGAGCTGACCATGGAGGAGGAATGCCGTGTGCTGCTGGAGCTTTGCCAGACCGCGCCGGCCTTTCGCTCCGTCATCGGCACCACGGTGGGCATAGGCTCGCAGGGCATCCTGATGGACGGCACACCCGAGCAGCAGGCCGAGTGGCTGCCGAAGCTGGCCACGGGCGAGGTCATCGCCTCGTTCGCGCTCACCGAGCCCGAGGCCGGGTCGGACGCCGCCTCGCTGCGCACCACGGCCATCAAGGATGGCGACCATTACGTCGTCAACGGCACCAAGCGCTTCATCACCAACGCGCCGCACGCCGGCATGTTCACGCTGATGGCGCGCACCGACCCGACGAACAAGGGCGCGGGCGGCGTGTCCTCCTTCATCGTCGATGCGAAAAGCCCTGGCATCAGCTTCGGCAAGTACGACAAGAAGATGGGCCAGAAGGGCGCACACACCTGCGACGTGATTTTTGACAACGTCAAGGTGCCGGCCGCCAATCTGATCGGCCTGAAGGAAGGCCAGGGCTTCAAGACGGCGATGAAGGTGCTGGAGAAGGGCCGCATTCACATCGCCGCCGTGGCCGTGGGTGTGGCCAAGCGCATGCTGCGCGACGCACTGGCTTATTCGCTGGAGCGCAAGCAGTTCGGCCACGCCATCTGCGACTTCCAGCTGGTGCAGGCCATGCTGGCCGACAGCCAGGCCGAGCTGTACGCCGCCGAATGCATGACGCTGGACGCCGCGCGCCGGCGCGACGATGGGCAGAACGTGTCCACCGAGGCCTCCTGCGCCAAGATGTTCGCCACCGAGATGTGCGGCCGCGTGGCCGACCGCGCGGTGCAGATCCTGGGCGGCGCTGGCTATATGGAGGAGTACGGCATAGAGCGCTTCTACCGCGACGTGCGCCTGTTCCGCCTGTACGAGGGCACGACGCAGATCCAGCAGATCATCATCGCGCGCAACATGGTGCGCGAGGCGCGCGACGCATGAACGGGGCCGCACCGCCCCCCGACCGCAGCGCCTTCATGCGCCTGATTGGCGCGGCCCAGGTGCCGGCGCCGCCGGGCAAGGTGCATGTGCGCCTGCCCCACATGCGTGAAGAGCTGCTGAACCAGCTGCCCGCCGCGCATGGCGGCGTGATCATGACCCTGCTGGACTCGGTCATGTCGCGCGCCTGCGCGCTGCAGCCCGGCGCGCCATCGCAGACCGCCGTGACGGTGGAGATGACGAGCCGCTTTCACCGCCCGGGGCGCGGCGCGCTGCTGGCCGAAGGCTGGGTGGTGCACTCCACCCGCAGCCTGTGTAGCTGCGCGGCGCAGCTGCTGGACGAAGAAGGCCGGCTGGTGGCCACGGCCAGCGGCACCTTCAAGTACTGGCTGGCACCGACCACGCTGGATTCGGCCGAATAGCCCGATTGCCAAATGCAACAGCGGTTGCTGCTGTTGCCGCCTTGGAATACAAAAGCCGTCGGTGGTAGAGCTATGGCGGGGTGGGCGGCAACAAGTGGCTTGCAGCATGCTTGCGGTTTCCAGTGAGGCCGGTGCCGATTCCAGTTCCGCACCGACAAGGAGCTGGAATCATGGCGACAGCGAAACCGCGTTCACGGACCGGAAAAAATTCCAAGGCCAATCCCAAGGAGGCTGGTGGCAAGACAGCCGGCTTCAATGCCTCCAATCCCTTCAGCGAGCTTGAACGGGCCGCGAGCGGCCAGGTACAGGCGTTTCCGGCCATCCTCAGCAAGGAGGGCAGCACGCCGGAAGTCGGCACCGTGGTGTATGTCCATGGCATAGGCAACAAGCCCAAATGCTCGGTGCTCAAGTGCCAGTGGGACACGGCGCTGTTCGGCGCCTCCATGGGCGATCGCACCCGCATGGCCTACTGGGTGGATCGCAATCGCTATCCCCAGCCGGTGGAGGGCAGTTGCGCCGATGGCGACAGGCTGCTGGATGCTGCCGATGCCGTCGGCGTGCAGGCGCTGGCCGACATCGGGCTGGAGCGGGTGCCGGTACTCGACGCCGCGGCACGCAAGTTCATGGACGCCCTGGAGGCGCGGCTGCGTGGCAACGAGCAAGAGACCGGCGGCGTGGACGCCAAGCTGCTGCCCTTGCCGGAAGTCACGCGGTTGTGGATCACGCGCCGCATCACCAAGCTGTTCCTCAAGGACGTGCAGGACTTTTTCTTCGACGCCCGCAAGCGCGCCCTGATGGAGCAGGCGCTGCGCGAGCGCCTGGACGCGGGGGGCGGGCCCTTCATCGTCATCGGCCACAGCCAGGGCTCGATGATTGCCTACCAGGTGCTGCGCCAGTTGCAGAAGGCCGATTGCGACGTGCGCCTGTTCGTCACCATCGGCTCGCCGCTGGGACTGCAGGAGGTCAAGGATGGGCTGCGCAAGATCGGCCAGGGCAAGCCGCTGGTCGTGCCGGAATGCGTCGATCGCTGGCTGAATGTGGCCGAACGGCTCGACCCCGTGGCGCTGGATGCGCATCTTGCCAACGACTACAAGGCCAACAGCCGCGGTGTGAAGGCCGTGGATGACTCACGCCTGATGATCAACCCCGACTGGAAGACCAACCCGCATTCCGGCACTGGCTATCTTTCCATCGACATCGTGCGCAATACCGTGCGCGAGGCTGCCGGCCCCTCGTTCAGCAATCCCGTGGGCCGCAACATCCTGATGAAGGATCTGGTGGCCGACATCGAGGACGGCCAGCGCGAGCAGCGCCACCCGACCCTGATCCAGCTGGTGTCCGATGCCGGTGATGACACGCCGCTGGCTCAGGTGCGCGACCGGCTGGAGGGGCTGATCAGGCAGGTGCTGCAGTTCCACGGCGCCACGGCCGACGATGGCCGCATCCAGGTCATGCAGCGCTATATCTCCGCCGACCTGACGCGCAGCGAGATCGAGCAGCTGCGCTCGCACTGCGGCACGCTGAAGATAGACCGTGTCTGGCGCAATGCCGTCAAGCGCGCCCTGCTGAACCAGTCCACGCACACGCTGCAGGTGCGGCCGGCGAATCTGGGCTATGGCGCCTGCGGCAGGGACATCGGCTGGGCCGTGCTGGACACCGGCATTTCTGCCGCCCATCCGCATTTCAAGGAGCATGCGAATGTCGTCGCGCAATGGGACTGCACGCTCACCGGCAGCCCCAGGCCGCTCAAGCCCGGTGACGCCCTGTTTGGCACGCTGGACGGCAACGGCCACGGCACGCATGTGGCGGCCACCATTGCCGGAGGCATGACGCTGCCGAACGATGACGGCGATGCCAGCGCCGTCGCCATGCTGGGCATGGCGCCCGAGGCGCGGCTCTACGGCTTCAAGGTGCTCAAGGACAGTGGCAGCGGCGAGGACGCCTTCATCATCAAGGCGCTGGACCAGATCGCCGAGCTGAACGAGCGCGCCGGCAAGCTTGTCATCCATGGCATCAACCTGAGCCTGGGCGGCAGTTTCGACCCCAGCGTCTTCGGCTGCGGCCATACCCCGATGTGCCAGGAGCTGCGCCGGCTCTGGCGCCAGGGCGTGCTGGTATGCCTGGCCGCGGGCAACGAGGGCTATGCGCTGCTCGACTCCGCCAATGGCGCCATCGCCGCGAACATGGATCTGTCGATTGGCGACCCGGCCAATCTGGAGGAGGCCATCGCCGTCGGGTCGGTGCACAAGACCAATCCGCACACCTATGGCGTGTCGTATTTTTCGTCGCGCGGGCCCACGGCCGACGGGCGCATGAAACCCGACCTGGTGGCGCCGGGCGAGAACATTCTCTCGGCGCGCCACCAATGGCCTAAAGCCAAGCCCACCGTGCGCAACGCCTATGTGCAGATGAGCGGCACCAGCATGGCCACGCCGCATGTCTCGGGGCTGCTGGCGGCCTTTCTGTCGGCGCGGCGCGAGTTCATCGGCTACCCGGAGCGCGTCAAGGCGCTGCTGCTGGCGCATTGCACCGACCTGGGCCGCGACCCCTACATCCAGGGCAAGGGCATGCCGAACCTGGTGCGCATGATCATGAATACGTGAGGGCGCCGCGGACGGCGCCGCCCATCAGCCCAGAGTCAGCCCAGCGCCAGCCGCCCCTGCGCGTCGTCCACCAGCATCTGCACCAGCTCCTGCGCAAAGCTGGGCAGGGCCTCCAGGCTGCGCACGCAGATCTGCATCTCGCGCACCGACCAGGCGTCGGCCAGCGGCACGATGGCGATGTCCATGGACTGCGCATGGCGGCTGGCGGCCGACTCGGGCAGCACGCCCACGCCGACGCCGGCCTCGATCATGCGGCAGGCGGTCTCGAAGTTGCTCACCTGTATGCGCTGCTTGATGGGCCGGTGCAGCTGGTCGCTGGCCTGGCGCAGAAAGGCGTGGATGGCGCTCGATTCGTGCAGGCCCACATAGTCCAGATCCAGCGTGTCGGCAAAGGCGATCTGCATCTGGCCGTCCAGCGCGTGGCCGCGCGGCAGCACCAGCACCAGGCGGTCGCGGCGGTAGGGCAGGGTCTCCAGGTTCTCGGTGCGCACCAGGCCGGCGACGATGCCGATGTCGGTCTGCCCCTCGGTCACGGCGCGCACGATGTCGTGCGACAGGCGCTCGCGCAG
>JAGPIX010000159.1 GCA_018054745.1 Alicycliphilus sp. | reverse complement strand
GGGGTTGTGGGCAACGATCTGGCCGGGCGGCTGGATGTGGCGCGGTCGCTGCGCCTGCGCGTGGGGGCGCTGCCGCGCTATCCGCAGGGCAGCCTGCGCTACAGCCTGACCTGGAGCACCGAGGGCCTGATCAACGAATACTGCAAGCCCTGCGAGGTCATTGCCCAAGGCCGGCGCAGCACCGTACCGGCACTGGACGGCCTGGAGCCGCTGCTGATCGACGGCGTGGAGTACGAGGCCTTTCACACCTCGGGCGGCCTGGGCACGCTGACGCAGACCTGGGAGGGGCGTATCGAGCAGCTGGACTACAAGACCATCCGCTACCCAGGCCACCGCGCCGCCATGCAGCTGCTGCTGACCGAGTTGCGCCTGAGCGAGCGTCGCGAGCTGCTCAAGGAGCTGCTGGAAGGGGCGATTGCCGGCACCCAGCAGGATGTGATCGTCATCCTGGCCAGTGCCATGGGCCAGCGCGCAGGGCGCCTGGTGCAGGAGAGCTATGCCGCCCGCATCACCGGCACGCGGCTGCGCGGCACAACCCTGAGCGCCATACAGCACACCACGGCGGCCAGCATTTGCACGGCGCTCGACTTGGTATCTACCCAGCGACTGCCGCAGGCAGGCTTTGTCGGCCAGGAGCAGATGGCGTTGACCGACTTTCTGGCAAACCGTTTTGGCTGTATTTACGACGCCGGGGCCAGCCAGGCCTGATGCTCCTCAGGCCGCGGCCTTCAGCCCCTGGGCGAAATGGTCGCGCATGGCGGCCACGGTGGCCCGTGCGTCATGGGCGCGCAGCGCCGCCAGAATCACCTCGTGCTCCGCCAGGGAGTCTTCTATGCGCCCCTGCTTGAGCAGGGAGTTGTGTCGGTTGAGCTTCATGACCTTGCGCAGATCCGCCACCATCTGGCTGCGCCAACGGTTGTCGGCCATCTCCAGCATGCGCATGTGGATGCGCTCGTTGATGGCAAAGAAGCGCTCGCGCTCGTCCAGGGCGGCGGCCAGGTCGGCGTGCAGCTGCTCCAGCTCGCGCAGCTGCTCGGGGGTCGCCCGCGCGGCCACCACGCCGGCGGCGTCGCTCTCCAGCAGCGCCAGCAGGTGGTACACGTCGCGCAAATCCTTGTCGTTCATCTCGGTGACGTAGGCGCCGCGGCGCACCTTCATGGTCACCAGCCCCTCGGCCGCCAGTACCTTCAGGGCCTCGCGCAGCGGCGTGCGGCTGATGCCGAATTCCTCGGCGATCTTCAGCTCGTCAATCCACCCGCCCGGCTCCAGCTCGCGCCGGAAGATGCGCTGGCGCAACTGCTCCGCTACCTGTTCGTAGAGCGCGCGCGGGGTCAGGGTGAGGGCGGACATGGGCAAATGGTAGCGCAAAAAGAGTTAAGAATTAATAATTACAGTTCGGGTAAACTCGGGAAAACCTGCGAAAAGCAGCGAGTGATCCTGCCCCTTTTTGCCATCTTTGCGAAAGCACCGCGCCACCATGAGCTCTGACAATCCCACTTTCCAGCCCGCCAGCCTTGACGCTTGGGCCCGCGCCGCCGCCAAGTCCGCTCCTGGCGGCGATGTGAACGCGCTCAACTGGGTGACGCCCGACGGCATCAGCGTCAAGCCGCTGTACACCGCCGCTGATACGCAGGATCTTCCCTACGCCAACACGCTGCCGGGGTTTGAGCCCTATCTGCGCGGCCCGCAGGCGACGATGTATTCCGTGCGGCCGTGGACGATTCGCCAATACGCCGGCTTTTCCACCGCTGAAGAGTCGAATGCGTTTTATCGCAAGGCGCTGGCCGCCGGCGGGCAGGGCGTGTCGGTGGCCTTCGACCTGGCCACGCACCGTGGCTACGACAGCGACCACCCGCGCGTCACGGGCGACGTGGGCAAGGCCGGGGTGGCGATCGACTCGGTCGAGGACATGAAGATTTTGTTCAACGAGATTCCGCTGGACAAGGTGAGCGTCTCCATGACCATGAACGGTGCGGTGCTGCCGGTGCTGGCGGGCTACGTGGTGGCGGCGGAAGAGCAGGGCGTGTCGCAGGAAAAGCTCTCGGGAACCATTCAGAACGACATTCTGAAAGAGTTCATGGTGCGCAACACCTACATCTACCCGCCCAAGCCGTCGATGCGCATCATCGGCGACATCATCGAGTACACGGCCAAGAATATGCCGAAGTTCAACTCGATCAGCATCAGCGGCTACCACATGCAGGAGGCCGGGGCGAACCAGGCGCTGGAACTGGCCTTTACCCTGGCCGACGGCAAGGAGTATGTGAAGACCGCCATCGCCAAAGGCATGGACGTGGACGAGTTCGCCGGACGCCTGTCCTTCTTCTGGGCGATTGGCATGAACTTCTACCTGGAGATCGCCAAGATGCGCGCCGCGCGCCTGCTGTGGTGCCGCATCATGAAGGGTTTTGACGCCAAAAACCCCAAGAGCCTGATGCTGCGCACGCATTGCCAGACATCGGGCTGGAGCCTGACCGAGCAGGACCCGTACAACAACGTGGTGAGGACGACGATCGAGGCCATGGCCGCCGTCTTTGGCGGCACGCAGTCCCTGCACACCAACGCGCTCGACGAGGCGATTGCCCTGCCGACCGAGTTTTCTGCCCGCATCGCCCGCAATACGCAGCTGATCATCCAGGAAGAGACACACATCACCAACGTCATCGACCCCTGGGCCGGCTCCTACATGATGGAGAAGCTGACGCAGGACATGGCGGATGCCGCCTGGAAGATCATCGAAGAGGTCGAAGGCATGGGCGGCATGACGGCCGCCGTCGATAGCGGCTGGGCCAAGCTCAAGATCGAGGCGGCGGCGGCGCAGAAGCAGGCGCTGATCGACTCTGGCAAGGAGGTCATCGTCGGCGTCAACAAGTACAAGCTGGCCAAAGAAGACCCGGTGGACATTCTGGAAGTGGACAACGTCAAGGTGCGGGACAGCCAGATTGCGCGCCTGAACAGCATCAAGCAAAAGCGAGATGCAGCCCAGGTGCAGCAAGCGCTGGCAGCTCTTACTTCTGCAGCAGAAAGCGGCAACGGCAACCTGCTCGACCTGGCGATCAAGGCCATCCGCCTGCGCGCCACCGTGGGCGAAGTCTCGGACGCCCTGGAAAAGTCTTTTGGCCGCCACCGCGCGGATACGCAAATGGTCACTGGTGTCTATGCCCAGGCCTACGAAGGCGCCGAGGGCTGGGAAAAGTTGAAGGGCGAGATCAACGCCTTTGCCGAACAACAAGGCCGCCGCCCGCGCGTGATGATCGCCAAACTGGGCCAGGACGGCCACGACCGCGGCGCCAAGGTGGTGTCCACGGCGTTTGCCGACCTGGGCTTTGACGTGGACATCGGCCCGCTGTTCCAGACCCCCGAGGAATGCGCGCGCCAGGCGATAGAGAACGACGTGCACGCGATCGGCGTCTCGACTCTGGCGGCTGGCCACAAGACCCTGGTGCCGGCCATCATCAACGCTTTGAGAGCGCAGGGCGCCGACGACATCATTGTTTTTGTCGGTGGCGTGATCCCGGCGCAGGACTACGACTTCCTGAACGCCGCGGGCGTCAAGGGCATCTTCGGCCCGGGCACGCCGATTCCAGCCAGCGCTAAAACCGTGCTGGAGCAGATCAAACTGGCTATTTCCGCTTGATTGGATTACAGTAATACTGTATTCAAAGGAGAGTTGTCATGGCTGTTTCGGTACGTTTGGATCCGCTGCTTGAAAAAGACCTGGAGCTGGCCGCAAAACGCCTGGGCCTGACCAAGTCGCAGTTCATTGTGAATGCGCTGGAAAAGGCCTTGGAGCGCAAAAATCCGTATGAACTGCTGCTCAAGGTCGAGCGGGAAATGCAGGCTGATCCGCATTACGCACGCTTGGATGCGGCATTCGCAGGCGAGCCGCAACCGGCCTATGACACCGAGCAATCGCGCGCGGCGCTGATCGCCAAACTCCGAACTAAACATGGCCTCAGCCCTGATTGACGCCAGCGCGTTGGTGGCGGTGTTTGGAAAAAACCAGCCCCATGCCGAGCATTACCGAGAGCTGCTGACCCTGGCCTCGCTGGAGCGCTGGGCGCTGTCCACCACCTGGCCTTGCGTGATTGAGGCTGCCTATTTGGTCAAGGCGCCGCAGTGCTTTGCCCTGTTGCAGTGGATAGGCGAGGGTGCGGTGATGGTCTATCCCTTTGATCAGCGGCATTTGCTGGACTTTGTCACCGTGATGCAGCGCTACACCGAAAGCCCGCGCACTGAAATGGATTTGGCCGATGCCTCGCTCTACCACCTGGCGATCGAAACCGGTGCTACGCGCATCCTGACGCTGGATCGGCGCGACTTTTCCCGCTACCGCCTGCCCGACGGCCGCGCCTTCGAGATTTTGTAAACCCATGGATCACCCTCTGCTCGACCCGCTGCTGCACGGCGCGCCCATGGCGCAGCGCCGCGCCATGGCCAAGGCCATCACGCTGCTGGAGTCCACCCGCCAGGACCACCGCACGCAGGGCGACCAGCTCCTCACGGCCTTGCTGCCGCACACCGGCCGCGCCTTGCGTTTAGGCATCAGCGGCGTGCCCGGCGTGGGCAAGTCCACCTTCATCGAGGCGCTGGGCCTGTACCTGGTGCGCCAGGGGCTCAAGGTGGCGGTGTTGGCCATAGACCCATCCTCGTCCGTCACCGGCGGCTCCATCCTGGGCGACAAGACGCGCATGGAGCAACTGTGCGCCGAAGAAGCCGCCTACATTCGCCCCAGCCCCAGCAGCGGCACGCTAGGCGGAGTCGCAGAGAAAACGCGCGAGGCCATGCTGGTGTGCGAGGCCGCAGGCTACGACGTGGTGATTGTCGAGACTGTGGGCGTGGGCCAGAGCGAGACGGCGGTGCACGGCATGACCGACATGTTCTGCGTGCTGCAGCTGCCCAATGCGGGCGACGACCTGCAGGCCATCAAAAAGGGCGTGATGGAGCTGGCCGACCTGGTGGTCATCAACAAGGCCGACATCGACCCGGCCGCCGCCACCCGCGCCCAGGCGCAGATCACGTCGAGCCTGCGCCTCTTGGGCTTTCACGGCAACCCCGAGCACGACCCGCACAACGCCCAGCAATGGACGCCCAAGGTATTGCAGATCAGCGCCTTGCAGCAGCAGGGCGTCGACGGCTTCTGGGCCGCCGTGCAGGACTACCGCCAGATGCAGAGCGCCAACGGCCGCCTGGCCGCGCGGCGCGAAAAGCAGGCCCTGGCCTGGATGTGGGAGCGCATCGACTTCGGCCTGAAGCAGGCTTTTCGTGCCCATCCGCAGGTGCAGGCGCTGCTGCCGCAGATGCAAGCCGATGTGGCCGCCGGCCGCATCGCCGCCAGTACTGCGGCAAGAAATCTGCTTGCAGCGCATATGGGATAAGCGCTACAAGCTATCAAGTTTATAGTTATCAGATTCCAACAAAGGACAGAACCGATGCAAACCATCCTCGACCAACTGGAGAAAAAGCGCGAACTCGCCCGCCTGGG
>JAGPIX010000053.1:16504-18661 GCA_018054745.1 Alicycliphilus sp. | reverse complement strand
GCACTGGAAGCCCTGGCGCGCAAGCGTGCCGGCGCCAAGCTCGGCTGGTTCGTGCATGCCTTGGTGTATGCCGCCGTCATCACCGGCCTGACCCTGCTGTCGCTCCACCAGGGGCGCGGCTGGGCCAACTTTCCGGCCGCGGGCTGGGGTGCGGGCCTGCTGATCCACGGCCTGGCAGTCTGGCTGGTGCCGCCCGGCGGCAGCCTGTGGCAGCGGCTGCTGGAGCGCGAACGCGCGGCGCTGCAACGCCGGCAGGGCACGCACTGACCTACCATGCCCAACATGACTGCCTCTGCCCTTGCCCCGCAGGCGCGCGCCCTGGCCTGGCACGGTTTCTTCACGCTGGTGTTCTGCCTGCTGCTGGCCGGCGCGCTGACGGCGCTGGGCCTGGCGGACTGGCGCAGCAATGCCGCCTACTCCGTGCCCATAGGCCTGACCAGCTGGTTGGTGATCGACCTGGGCCGCCTGGCCTGGACGAGCGCGCCGGACATTCCCTGGCCCGCCGGCTGGCGCGGCCCGGTGCTGGTGGCCGCCGGCATTGGCGCGGGCTGGCTGCTGGGCAGCGCCGTGGGTGACTGGTGGCTGTTCGGCCGCCCGGGCTGGAGCGGCAGCGGCAAATGGCTGATGTCGCTGCTCATCACCGTGGTGGCCTCGGTGCTGGCCAGTGTCTTCTTCTACCAGCGCAGCCAGGCGCGCTACCTGCAGGCGCATATGGCACGCGCCCAGCGCGACGCGGCCGAGGCGCGGCTGAAGCTGCTGGAGGTGCAGCTGGAGCCGCATATGCTGTTCAACACCCTGGCCAATCTGCGCGCCCTCATGGCCACCGATGTGCCACGCGCCCAGGCCATGCTGGACCACCTGATCGCCTACCTGCGCGCCACGCTGGGCGCCTCGCGCGCCACGCTGCACCCGCTGGAGGACGAGTTTGCGCGCCTGGCGGACTACCTGGCGCTGATGGCCATGCGCATGGGCCCGCGCCTGGTCTATGCGCTGGATCTGCCCGAGCCGCTGCGCGGCCTGCCGGTGCCGCCGCTGCTGCTGCAGCCGCTGGTGGAAAACGCCATACGCCACGGCCTGGAGCCGCAGGTAGCGGGCGGGCGCATCGACGTGCAGGCGCGCCTGCTGCAGGCACCAGACCAGGCGGCGCGCCTGCGCATCGAGGTGCGTGACACGGGCCCCGGCCCGGGCGGCGGCGAACCCGGCACGGCATTCGGCCTGCAGCAGGTGCGCGAACGCCTGGCCACGCTGTACGGCACTGCGGCCACTCTTGAATTGATAGCTATCAGCGCAGGTGGTACAAGCGCTGTCGTCACTTTTCCTTTAAAACCAGAGCAACCATGACGGCACCCCGCGCCCTGATCGCCGAGGATGAACCCCTGCTGGCCGCCGCCCTGGAGCAAGAGCTGGCGCGCGCCTGGCCCGAGCTGGCCATTGCCGTCCGCGTGGGCGATGGCCTGTCCGCCGTGCGCCAGGCGCTGGCCCTGCTGCCCGACATCCTGTTCCTCGACATCCGCATGCCCGGCTGCAGCGGGCTGGAGGCGGCCCTGGAGCTGGCCGACGCCTGGCCCCAGGGCCAGCCCTTGCCGGCCCTGGTCTTCGTCACCGCCTACGACCAGTACGCCGTGCAGGCCTTCGAGGCCCAGGCCGTGGACTACCTGCTGAAACCCGTGCAGCCCGAGCGCCTGCGCAAGACCGTGGACAGGCTGCGCCAGGCGCTGGCGCAGCGCGGCACCGCCTGGGCGCAGGAGCAGACCCTGGCCCAGTTGCGCCAGCTGGCCCAGGCGCCCGGCCTGGACAGACCGCCGACAGCCGCGCCGCTGACGCTGCTGCAGGCCAGCCGCGGCAACCAGATTCACATGGTGGCGCTGGCCGAAGTGCTGTACTTCGAGGCCGCCGACAAATACCTGCGCGTGCTCACCGCGCGGCAGGAATACCTGATCCGCACCCCGCTCAGGGAGCTGGTGGCGCAGCTCGACCCGGCCGTGTTCTGGCAGGTGCATCGCGGCACCCTGGTGCGCGCCACGGCCATCGCCAGCGCCGAGCGTGACGAGGCCGGCCGCCTGTACCTGCACCTGCGCGACCGGCCCGAGCGGCTGGCCGTGAGCCGGCTCTACGCCCCGCTGTTCAAGGCCATGTAGGGCGCCGCATTCGGGTAGG
>JAGPIX010000053.1:0-16404 GCA_018054745.1 Alicycliphilus sp. | reverse complement strand
GCCAGCGCCGAGCGTGACGAGGCCGGCCGCCTGTACCTGCACCTGCGCGACCGGCCCGAGCGGCTGGCCGTGAGCCGGCTCTACGCCCCGCTGTTCAAGGCCATGTAGGGCGCCGCATTCGGGTAGGCTTGGCGCCCATGCCTGACGCCAGCACCGCCCACACCAGCGCCTCGCCCGCCGCCACCACGCCCATGCCCGCGCGCACCGCCCTGCTGATGCTGGTGGCGCTGACCTCGGGCTTTGCCCTCAGCTCGGCCTTTCGCACCGTGGCCGCCATCCTGGCCGCGCCGCTGCAGGCCGACTTTGCCCTGTCGCCCCAGGCGCTGGGGGTGTTTGCCGCCACCTTCCATTTCAGCTTTGGCGCCATGCAGCTGTTCATGGGCATAGGCATAGACCTGTATGGCGTGCGCCGCACCATCTTGGCGGCGTTTCCGCTGTGCATTGCCGGGGCCGTGGTGTCGGCGCTGGCGCCGGGCTATGGCGCGCTGCTGCTGGGGCAGGCGCTGATCGGTGTGGGCTGCGCGCCGGCCTTTCTGGTGTGCACGGTGTTCATCGCGCGGCATTTCGCGCCGCAGCGCTTTGCCGCCATCTCGGGCGTGGCCATGGCGCTGGGTACGCTGGGCATGCTGTTCACCGGCACGCCGCTGGCCTGGCTGGTGCAGCAATGGTCGTGGCGCGCGGGCTTCTGGGTGCTGGCCCTGCTGGCCCTGCTGGCCTGGCTGTGGATCTGGCGCACGGTGCACGAGCCCACCCCGGACGGCACGCCGGAGGGCCCGCGCGAATCGGTGCGCGAGGCCGTGCTGCGCTTTGCCAGCCTGTTCACCCTGCCCCACACCTGGGGCATCGTGGTGCTGGGCGCCGTGACCTATGCGGCGCTGATCTCGCTGCGCGGGCTCTGGCTCGGGCCCATGCTGATAGAGCGCCATGGCTTTTCGCTGGTGCAAAGCGGCAACGTGGCGCTGGCGCTGTCGGTGGTGGCGCTGGCCGGGCCCATGCTGTTTGGCCGCATAGACCCCGGCCCCGTCACCCGGCGGCGCTGGATCGTCGCCTGCACGCTGTTGATGGCGCTGCTGTTCACGGCCATGGCCGTGCTGCATGCGGCCTGGCTGGACATGGCCTGCATGCTGCTCATCGGCCTGCTGTCGGGCTACCTCATCCTGCAGTACGCCGATGTGCGCGCCGCCTACCCGGCGGCACTCACCGGCCGAGCCATGGCGGTGTTCACCATGGCCATGTTCCTGGGCGTGGCGGCCATGCAGTGGTTCACCGGCCTGGTGGCGTCGCTGGCCAAGGCCCAGGCCATGGCCGATCCGTTTGTCGCCGTGATGGCCAGCATTGCCGCGCTGCTGGCGCTGGCGGCCCTGGGTTTTCGCCTGCTGCCGCAGCCGCCGCGTGAGGGCGGCGTGGGGTAATTCCCCGTGTCTTGATGGGCATGGCGGCCCTTATCATCGCCGCGTCCATATCACTTTTACCTAAAGTACGACCCGGCATGGATCAAGTTCCGGGCCCGTGCCAACACTGGAGGGCGCCAAGACATGAAAAATTCCCTGACCGCCGGGCTGGCCCTGTGCCTGCTCGCCGCCACCGGCCTGGCCCATGCCAGCAGCGACCCGCTGCAGGTGCGCAGCTGGGCCGCCGCCTGCGCCAACTGCCATGGCACGAATGGCCAGGCACAACCGGGCAACGAGCCGCTGGCCGGCGGCAACAAGGACGAGATGCTGAAGAAACTGATGGACTTCAAGAGCGGCGCCAAGCCCGCGACCATCATGCACCAGCTCTCCAAGGGCTACACCGACGAGCAGCTGGCGGCCATTGCCGGCTGGTTTGCCGCGCAAAAGAAATAACGGGAGGCAGCACCATGGATCGTCGTCAATTCATTCGCGCCGGCTCCGCCGCATCAGCCGCCACCGCCCTGGGCCTGACGGCCGGCTGCGCCAGCACCGGCAGCGCAGCGGGCGCCAAGGTGGTCGTCGTCGGCGGGGGCTATGGCGGCGCCACCGCCGCCAAGTACATCCGCATGTGGTCCGAGGGGCGCATCGAGGTCACGCTGGTCGAACCCAATGACAGCTTTGTCTCCTGCCCGCTGTCCAACCTGGTGCTGGGCGGCAGCAAGCAGATGGCCGACATCACCACGCCCTACGACAATCTGACCAGGCGCCACGGCGTGAAGATCGCGCGCGACCGGGCCACCGCCATCGACGCCGACAAGCGCCAGGTGCGCCTCGCCGGTGGCCAGACGCTGGCCTACGACCGCCTGGTGCTCTCGCCCGGCGTGGACTTCATGTGGGACGCGCTGCCCGGCATGAAGAAGGCCGGCGCGCAGGACAGGGTGCTGCACGCATGGAAGGCCGGCCCCCAGACCCTGGCGCTGCGCAAACAGCTCGAGGCCATGCCCGACGGCGGTGTGTATGCCATCAGCATCCCGCTGGCACCCTACCGCTGCCCGCCCGGCCCCTACGAGCGCGCCTGTCAGGTGGCGCATTACTTCAGCCAGGCCAAGCCCAAATCCAAGGTGCTGATTCTGGACGGCAACGACGACGTGACCTCCAAGGGCCCGCTGTTCAAGAAGGCCTGGGCGGATCGCTACAAGGGCATCATCGAATACCGCCCCAAGCACAGCACGGTGGATGTCGATACCGCCACCAACACGCTGAAGTTCGACTTCAACGACGACGTCAAGGCCCAGGTGCTGAACGTGATTCCGCCGCAGCGCGCCGGCGACATTGCCCACAACGCCGGCCTGACCACGGCCAACAGGCGCTGGTGCGAGGTGGACTGGCTGACCATGGAGTCCACCGCCGCCAAGAACATCCACATCCTGGGCGATGCGCTGCAGATCGCGCCGCAGATGCCCAAGTCCGGCCATATGGCCAACCAGCATGGCAAGGTGGCGGCCGCCGCCATCGTCGCGCTGCTGTCGGGGCGTGCGCCGAATGCCCTGCCCATCTACAACAACACCTGCTACAGCTTTGTCAGCGACACCGACGTGGTGCATGTGGCCAGCGTGCACCGCTACGACGCCGAGAAGAAGACCATGCTCACGGTGCCGGGCTCGGGCGGCGTGTCCGCGGCCGCCAGCGAGCTGGAGGGGCGCTATGGCATGGCCTGGGCGCGCAACATCTGGGCCGACACCCTGGCATAAGCCTCCCCAAGCCATCAACCCGGGGCGCCCAGCGCCCCTTTTTTCATGACACGAGCGAAAAAAATGTCTTTCATGCGCACACAGCAAATTTGCCGCGGCCTCGTGGCCCTGGCCTTGCTCGCCCTGGCAGGGGCCGGCACCGCACAGGGCAGCGACGACGAGGCGCGCGCCAAGAAGATCATCGGCGGCTCCTGCTTTCTGTGCCACGGCGCCGAGGGGGAGTCGGCCAGCGCCATCTACCCGCGCCTGGCCGGGCAGAATGCCGAGTACATCGCCAAGCAGCTGGAGAACTTCAAGAACGGCCAGCGCAAGAGCACGGCCATGGCGCCCATGGTGGCCAGCCTTGCTCCCGAGGACATGGTGGCGCTGGGCAAGTTCTTCGCCAGTCGCCCGGCGCAGCAGAAAAAAGCCCGGGACCAGGATCTGGCAGCCGTGGGCCGCTACATCTACCACCACGGCAACCGCTTCAGCGGCATACCCGCCTGCGCCACCTGCCATGGCCCGGACGCCGCCGGCAGCGCCACGCTGCCGCGCCTGGCGGGCCAGCATGTGGCCTACACGGAAGACCAGCTCAAGCTGTTCAACAAGCGCGAACGCACCAACGACAACGCCGTGATGCACGCCGTGGTGGAGAAGATGACGGCCCTGGAGATGGCGGCCGTGGCCGAGTACCTGAGCGGCAAATAGCGTTCAGGGCGCCAGTTGTTCGACCAGGGGCGCCTGCTGCGTCGCCGGCTGCAGGCTGTGAATGGGCTCGGCCAGCCAGCGGTCCATGAAACCGGCGCCCAGCCACATGCCCGCCAGCGCCAGCCAGGCGGTGAGCGAAAAGATGGCGCCGCCCGTCATGCCGGCCCCCACCGCGCAGCCGCCGGCCAGCATGCTGCCAAAGCCCATGGCCATGGCGCCGGCGATGTAGCGCGCCATGCTGTAGCCGTCCTTGAAGCCCTCGATCTTGAACTCCCGCCCCACCAGCGCGCCCAGCAGCGAGCCGACGAACACCGCGGGCAACATGCCGGCATCGAAGCCGAACGTCGTTCCGGGGTTGGCCAGCACGCGCATCAGCCATTCGGCCGAGGGGCCGCTGAAGGTCAGCCCTCCCACCGGCACCACATCAAAGCTGGCCTGCGCCACCGCGTGGTTGAACCACCAGGCCAGGGCCACCGCCAGGCCGGTGCACAGCCCGCCCAGCCACATCCAGGCCCGGTTGCCGCTGCGCCAGGAAAAGTACAGCGCCACCGCCAGCCACAGCGCGCCCAGCACCAGGCCATCCCAATGGCCGGCACCCACCAGGGCCAGCAGGTTGCGCGCGCTGCCGCCCTCCACCGTCCACCAGCCGGCGATCTCGCTGCGCAGCGGCGCCAGGCTGCCGGCCAGCGTGGCCTGCGCCGTCACGGCAAACACCAGCCCGGACAGCAGGGCGCGCAGATTGCCGTTGGCCGACAGGATGAGCAGGCGGCTGGCGCAGCCACGCGTCATCACCATGCCCACGCCAAACAGCAGGCCGCCGACCAGCGCGCCCGACAGGCTGCCGCGGTTGGCCAGCTGGCGCACGCCGCTCACGTCCAGCCAGCCGGCCAGAATCAAGCCCTGCACCGCGATCAGCGCCGTGGCAAACGCCAGCAGCCAGACGGAGAGCTTCTCGGCAAACTTGCCGCGCCAGAACTCGATCACCGCCGCGCGCAGGCAAAAGCGCGAGCGCTGGGCGAAAAAGCCGAACAGCAGGCCGATCACGGCCCCGCTCACCGAGAGCACACCGGCCGTGCCATGCCGCTCCACCAAGGTTGCCAAGTCGATGGTCATTTTTGATAATCAATTAGCTCTTACTAATACACGCGGGAGACATCATGCAACCAACACCGAGCCGACGCCAAGTTTTGCAGGGCTGCGCCTGTCTGGGCCTGGCCGGGATGCTCGGCAGCCGCTGGGCGGGCTATGCCCAGGCGGCTGACAAACCGCCCGCGGCACCCGCCATGCAGGCGCACGAGGCGGCGCCGGGCTGCTGGTATGTCGAAGGCCTGTCGGCCCTGGGCTCGCCGGCCAACCAGAACTTTATCTCCAACGCCGGCTTCATCGTCACCTCGACCAGCGTGGTGGTGGTGGACGCCCTGGGCTCGCCGGCGCTGGCCGAGCGGCTGCTGGCCGAGATCGCCCGGGTGACGGACAAGCCGGTCAGCCATGTCATCGTGACGCATTACCACGCCGACCATGTCTATGGCCTGCAGGTGTTTGCCGACCGGGGCATACCAATACTGGCGCACCAGGCCGGGCGTGAATATCTGCACGCCGACACCGCGCGCCTGCGGCTGCAGGCCTCGCGCGAGGAGCTGGCGCCTTGGATCAATGACAAGACACGGCTGGTGCCGGCCACGCAATGGGTCGATGGCCGCCAGGAGCTGACCGTGGGCGACACGCAGCTGGTGCTGCAGCCCGTCGGCCCGGCGCACACGCCGGAAGACCTGGCCGTCTACCTGCCGCAGCGCAAGGTCTTGTACGCCGGCGACCTGGTGTTTCGCAGCCGCATCCCCTTTGTCGGCCAGGCCGACAGCCGCAGCTGGATACTCTCGCTGGACAAGCTGCTGGCCTTTGACACGCGCGTCATCGTGCCCGGCCATGGGCCGGTGTCCACCCAGGCGCGCCAGGACATGCAGCTCACGCGCGACTATCTTGTCTATCTGCGCAAGACCATGGGCGCCGCCGCGCAGGAGATGACGCCCTTTGAAGAGGCCTACAAGGCCACCGATTGGAGCGCCTACGAGCATCTGCCGCTGTTTGGCGCGGCCAACCGCATGAACGCCTACAACACCTATCTGCTGATGGAGCATGAAACGCCATGACCAAGTCAACACCGGCAAGCGCCGACAAGATGCGCCGCAAGGCTCTGGCAGCGCTGGCCACGCTCGGCCTGGGGGTTGGCTGGATCGGCCCGGCACGGGCGGCCAAGGCCCAGCTGCCGCTGTCGCAATCGCTGCCCGACGAGCTGGCACGCGCCCTCAGGCAGGGTCAGCCGCTGGTGGTCATGGTCAGCCTGCACCCCTGCCCCTGGTGTGACGAGGTGCGGGGCAACTACCTGGCCCCCATGCATGCGCGCGAAGGCCTGGCCGTGGTGCAGGTGGACATGCGCGGCACGCAGGTCACGCGCAACCTGCAGGGCCAGCCCAGCACGCATGACGCGCTGGTGCGCGCCTGGCAGGTGAAGGCCGCGCCCACGGTGCTGCTTCTGGGCCCGGGCGGGCAGGAGGTGGCGGACCGGCTGGTGGGCGGCTCGCCCGACTTTTACTCGGCCTACCTGGACGGCCGGCTGGAGCGGGCGCGCCAGGCCCTGGGCAAGTGATGATTCATCATGTTTTTGGCATCAAAAGCTTATGCATCAAGCGCCAAAAGCTATCAATTAAATAGTAAAAAGGAGATACCATGCCACCCCTGACCTCGCAATGGCTGCTGCTGCTGGCCCTGGGCATGGGCTCGGCCGCATCGGCACAGGAGCCCGCCCTGTTCAAGAATGCCGACCTGAAGCTGGGCCAGCGGCTGATCGCCGAGAACAAATGCGCCGAATGCCATGCGCGCAAATGGGCCGACGATGGCAACGCCATCTATCGCCCCAAGGGCCGTATCAACACACCGGCGCTGCTGCAGGGCATGGTCGAGCGCTGCAGCAGCGAGCTCAGCCTGAACCTGTTTCCCGAGGAGATCACGGCCATTTCCGCAGCGCTGAACCACGCGCATTACAAGTTCCGCGATGCGCCCTGACGCGCCCACCCGGGGCGCAACCCGGGCGGGCGTTGCACTGGCTTACTCGATCGCCAGGCGCTGCGTCTTGTTGCCCTGCTTCTTGGGCAGCGTGAGCACCAGCACGCCGTTGTCGTAGCGCGCCCTGGCCTGGGCGGCGTCCACCTCCACGGGCAGCTGGAAGCTGCGGGCGACCGCGCCGTAGTAGCGCTCGCTGCGCAGCAGCTTCTCGCCATCCTTCTTCTGGTCATGCTGGCGCACCTCGGCGCGCAGGCTGACCACGTTGCCGTCGATGGAGACGTTGATGTCCTCCTTGGGCACGCCCGGCACCTCGGCATGCACGGTGTAGGCGGCGTCGTCCTCCTTCACGTCGATCTTGATCTGGGACGGCTCGGGCAGCGCGTCGCCATGCAGCGGACGCACATAGAAGGCGGGCGCAAAGTCCTTGAAGAAATCGTCGAACAAACCGCTGCGGCTGACCAGTGCATTCATGATGAAACTCCTTCCTTGACACGTTGAGATAAAGAGCCCCTGGGGGCCATCGGGCAAGCGAATCCTGCCCGTTGCCATCTATATAGGCCCCCATGCCCGGGGTTCAAGGGCACAGAGTCCAGGGGTTTGATATGGCGCAAACCCGGCCATGGGCGGGGACAATCAGCCCCATGCTTGCCGCCCTGCTCAGCAGCTTCTCCTGGCGCGCGCTGCGCCACCACCCCTGGCGCAGCGCAGCCGCCGTGGCCGCCGTCATGCTGGGCGTGGCGCTGGGCTTTGCCGTGCATGTGATCAACGCGTCGGCGCTGGGCGAGTTCAGCCAGGCGATGCGCTCCGTGGGCGGCCAGCCGGATCTGGAGCTGCGCGCCACGCGCGGCCATCTACCAGAGTCGCTCTACGGCCTGGTCGCCGCCCAGCCCCAGGTGGCCCTGGCCAGCCCCTGGCTGGAGCTGCCGGTGCGCGCCAGCAGCGCCGCCGCACCGGATGGCGTGCCACTGCGCCTGCTGGGCGCCGACGCGCTGCTGCTGCCGGCCATGGCCCCGGCGCTGGCGCCACGCCCGCATGCGGGCGCAGACCGCCTGGCCATGCTGGCGCCGGCCACGGTATTTCTGAACGCGGCGGCGCAGCAGGCCCTGGGGCTGGCAAGCATCGATGCCGACAGCCCCGCCCTCACGCTGCACGCCGGCCTGCAGCAGCATCTGGTGCGGGTGGCGGGCGTGGTGGCGGCGGGCGGCGCGCCCCTGACCGTGATGGACATTGGCGCGGCGCAGGACTTATTTGGCCGCCAGGGCCAGCTCACGCGCATCGACCTGCGCCTGCGCCCGGGCCACACGCGCGCGCAGCTGCAAGAGGCGCTGGCCGCCCTGCCCGGCTGGCCCGCGGGCGTGCAGTTTGCCGAGCCACAGGACGCCCTGCAGCGCGTGGACAGCCTCTCGCGCGCCTACCGCGTGAACCTCACGGTGCTGGCCCTGGTGGCGCTGTTCACAGGCGCCTTCCTGGTGTATTCGGTGCTGGCGCTCAGCGTGGCGCAGCGCGCGCCGCAGCTGGCGCTGCTGGCCGTGCTGGGCGCCACGCCGCGCGAGCGGCTGGCGCTGGTGCTGCTGGAGTCGGCCGCGCTGGGCGTGGTGGGCAGCCTGGCCGGCATTGCCCTGGGCACGCTGCTGGCGGCGCTGGCGCTGGCGCTGCTGGGCGGCGACCTGGGCGGGGGCTACTTCACGGGCGTGCAACCGGCGCTGCAGTGGAGCGCGCCGGCCGCCCTGGTCTATGGCCTGCTGGGGGTGGCGGCGGCCCTCATCGGCGGCTGGTGGCCCGCGCGCCAGGCGCAGCGGCTGGCGCCGGCGCAGACGCTCAAGGGCCTGGGCAGCCAGGACGGGCCTGGCGGGCGCCCCTGGGCAGGTATTGTATTGATAGCTGCCAGCGCTTTATTGGCGTGCGTTCCGCCCATTTTTGGCCTAGCGCTTGCGGCCTATGTATCTGTCGGCCTGCTGCTGGTCGGCGGCATGGCGCTGCTGCCCTGGCTGGTGCAGGCCCTGCTGCGGCAACTGCAGCCGCTGGCGGCGGGCAACGCCCTGGCGCTGCTGGCGCTGGAGCGCGCGCGGCGCATGCCCGCCAGCGCCGCCGTGGCCGTGGGCGGCGTGGTCGCGGCCCTGAGCCTGGCGGTGGCGCTGACGGTGATGGTGGGCAGCTTTCGCGGCTCGCTCGGCCAGTGGCTGGACAGCGTGCTGCCCGCGCCCCTGTACCTGCGCGCCGCCGGCGGTGCCACGGGCGACGAGGCCGCCGTGTTTCCGCCCGGCTTTGCCGACGCCCTGGCCCGCCTGCCCGGCGTGGCGCGGGTGCAGGCGCTGCGCACCAGCAGCCTGCAGCTGCAGCCCGATCGCCCGGCCGTGGCGCTGCTGGCGTGGCCGCTGGGTGGCGACCCAGCCCAGGCCCTGCCGCTGGTGGGCGCGGCCCTGCCGGTACCAAAGGGGCGCGTGGGCGTGTATGTGAGCGAGGCGGTGCGCGACCTGTACGGCGTCAGGCCGGGCGCGGACTGGCCCCTGCTTTCAGAGGTTTTCAGGCCTCTAGCGCAATCAGGACAAGCGCCAAAAGCTATATTTTATGTAGCTTCCGTATGGCGCGACTATGTGCGCCAGCATGGCGCCATCGCCCTGGACAGCCAGGACTTCATGCGCCTGACGGGCGACGCGCGCGCCAGCGACCTGGCGCTGTGGCCCGCGCCCGGCGCCAGCGCCGATGCCCTGCAGGCCCAGGTGCTGCAACAGGCGCGCCAGAGCCTGGGGCCGGCGGCGGCCGGCGCGCTGGCCTTCACCACGGCCGAGGCGATACGCGCGCGCTCCATGGCAATGTTCGACCGCAGTTTCGCCATCACCTATTGGCTGCAGGCGGTGGCGATCGCCATCGGGCTGTTCGGCGTGGCCGCCAGCTTCAGCGCCCAGGTGCTGGCGCGGCGCAAGGAGTTTGGCCTGCTGGCCCACCTGGGCCTGACGCGCCGGCAAATCCTGGCCGTGGTCGCCGCCGAGGGCGCGGCCTGGACGGCCGTGGGCGCCGTCGCCGGCCTGCTGCTGGGCCTGGCCGTGGCGGCGGTGCTGGTGCATGTGGTGAACCCACAGAGCTTTCACTGGAGCATGGATTTGGCCCTGCCCTGGGCGCGCTTGGGCGCGCTTGCCGCCGCCGTCCTGGCCGTGGGCACGCTGACGGCCTGGCTGGCGGGCCGCCAGGCCGCCGGGCAGGACGCGGTCATGGCCGTCAAGGAGGACTGGTAGGCCGCACAATGGGCCCCATGCCCACCATCGCCGCCCCCCCATCCCCCAGCGCCAGCGCCTGGCTGCACCACGCCATCGCGCGCATCGAGGCCGACTACCAGCGCAGCGCCGACACGCACCTGATACCGCTGCCGCTGCCGGCCTTCTCCGCCGCCGGCATCGACCTGTACCTGAAGGACGAGTCCACCCACCCCACGGGCAGCCTCAAGCACCGGCTGGCGCGCTCGCTGTTTTTGTACGCGCTGTGCAACGGCTGGGTGCGCGAGGGCCGGGCCATCGTCGAGGCATCCAGCGGCTCCACCGCCGTGAGCGAGGCCTACTTCGCGCGCCTGTTGGGCCTGCCCTTTGTGGCGGTGATGCCGCGCAGCACCTCGGCCGAAAAGATCGCGCTGATCGAGTTCTACGGCGGGCGCTGCCATTTCGTGGACGGCGCAGGCGAGGTCTACGACGCCGCGCGCGCCGTGGCGGCCGAGACCGGTGGCCATTACATGGACCAGTTCACCTATGCCGAGCGCGCCACCGACTGGCGCGGCAACAACAACATCGCCGAGAGCATGTTCAGCCAGATGCGGCGCGAGCGCCACCCGGTGCCGCGCTGGATCGTGGTCGGCGCCGGCACGGGCGGCACCAGCGCCACCATTGGTCGCTATGTGCGCTATCAACGGCACGCCACCCAGGTCTGCGTGGCCGACCCGGCCGGCTCGGTGTTTGCCGCCTACCACCGCACGGGCGACGCCACGCTCACAGCACCGGGCTCGCGCATCGAGGGCATAGGCCGCCCGCGCGTGGAGGCCAGCTTCATCCGCACCCTGGTCGATCGCATGGACGAGGTGCAGGACGTGGATTCCATCGTCGCCATGCGCGCCCTGTCCGCGCTGCTGGGGCGGCGCGTGGGGCCGTCCACCGGCACCAACTTCGTCGCCATGCTGCGCCTGGCGCAGGAGATGCGTGCGCGCGGCGAGCAGGGCTCCATCCTGTCGCTGCTGTGCGACGCGGGCGAGCGCTACCTGCCCACCTACCACGACGCGGACTGGGTGCGGCGCTGCATGGGCGACTGCGCGGCGGCCGAGCAGCGGCTGCGGGAACAGCTGGCTTGATCAACCGCCGCGCGCTGCTGGCCCTGGGCGTCCTGGCCTGGGCCGGGCCGGCGGCGGCGCTGCCGGCGCGGACGCTGGTCTTTCCGCGCGACCATGGCAGCCACCCGGATCTGCGCACCGAGTGGTGGTACCTCACCGGCCAGGCGCGCACCGGCCCCACGCCCGGGCGGCTGTGGGGCTTTCAGATCACTTTTTTTCGCTCGCGCGTCGATGCCACGCAGGGCCTGCAATCGGCCTTTGCCGCGCGCCAGCTGCTCTTTGCCCATGCCGCGCTGACCGACCTGCAAGGTGGGCGCCAGCTGCACGACCAGCGCATCGCGCGCGCCGGCTTTGGCATAGCGCAGGCTGCCGAGGACGACACCAACATCCACCTGCGCGACTGGTCGCTGGCGCGCACCCCCACCAGCGCGCCGGGCCACAGCCGCTACGACATCCGCGCCCAGGCCGACGGCTTTGCGCTGGAGCTGTCCTGCGCCAGCACCCAGCCCATCCTGCTGCAGGGCAATGCCGGCCTGTCGCGCAAGGGGCCGGACGCCAGCCAGGCCAGCTACTACTACAGCCAGCCGCAGCTGGCGGTAACCGGGGCCATCACCCTGGGCGGGCGCCGCATGGCCGTCAGCGACCTGCCCGGGCCCGACAACCGGGCCTGGCTGGATCACGAGTGCAGCCAGGCGTTGATGCACCCCGACGCCGTGGGCTGGGACTGGATAGGCATGAACCTGGATGACGGCGGCGCGCTCACCGCCTTCCAGCTGCGCCGCGCGGACGGCAGCGCGCTGTGGGCGGGCGGATCCTGGCGGCAGGCGGGCGTATCCGGAGCGCAGTCCTTCGAGCCGCAGGCGGTGCGCTTCACGCCGCTACGACATTGGCGCAGCAATGTCAGCGGCGCGCTCTACCCGGTCGAATGGCGCGTGGACACGCCGGCAGGCAGCTTTACCGTGCGGGCGCTGCTGGATGCCCAGGAGCTCGACAGCCGCGGCTCGACGGGCGCGATCTATTGGGAAGGATTGAGCCAGTTGCGCGACGCGGCGGGACATGCGCTGGGGCGCGGCTATCTGGAAATGACGGGCTATGCGCAGCCGCTGCGCCTGGCACGGCAACCCGGAAATATCGAAACATGAAAGCGCCACCTTTCGTTCATGCCTCTGCATACGACCAAGAACCCTTCGGGAGCAAGAGGAAATACAGGCCATGAACCAGCGTCGCCACATTCCACTGTCCCTGCCGGATCCCGACCCGCAGGCCTGCTCGCTGGCCATGCGCCTCGCCGTCTGCCAGAAAGTACCGCTCTTTGCCGAACTCGACGCGCAGCAGCTGGCGCAGATCAACCGGCATTGCCGGGCGCAGCGCTTTGACGCCGCTACGCCGGTCTACATGGAGGGCGATGCCGCGACGCATCTTTACGTGGTGGCGACCGGTGCCGTCAAAACCACGCGCCTTGCGGCCGATGGGCGCGAGTCCCTGATCGACCTGCTCACCCCGGGCGACTTTTTTGGCGCCCTGCCGGCGCTGGGGCAAAAGCACTACGCAGACAGCGCCACCACCTTGACGCCGGCCTGCCTGCTCGGGCTCGATGCATCCGAATACGATGCCGTGATGCATGAAATCCCGCAGGTGGCCGTGGCCACCCTGAAGGGGGTTGCGCACCGGCTGACGCAGTCGCAGCAAGCCATCCACATGCTCGCCGGCGCGCCGCTCGAGCAGCGGCTGGCCGCCATCCTGCTGGTGCTGGCCGGCAAGGTCGGCAAGCCCTGGAACGGGGCGACGCTGCTGGACGTGCCCCTGGCGCGCGAAGACCTCGCCGCCATGGCCGGCGCGGCCACCGAATCGGTCAGCCGCCTGCTGAGCCAGTGGCAGCGCGAGGGCGCTATCGAGGCGGGCCGGCGCTGGGTCGCCGTTGCCGATGCGGCGCGCCTGCGGCAGCTGCGCGACGGCATGGGCTGACCGGCACGCTAAGGCCGCGTGCGGTTGATTGACGTTTCTCATGGAGCCATCCGGCCGGCCGGCCTATGGTGAAGGCATCCCCCAACCAAGTAGTCATCAACAAGGAGAACACCATGAACCCCACGAACACCCGCACCACCTTGCGCGCCGAAGGCTTTTCCTGCCCGTCCTGCGTGACAAAAATCGAGAAAAGCGTCGGTGGCATGGCTGGCGTGAGCCAGGTCAAGGTGCACTTCGCGTCGGCGCGCATCGAAGTCGATCACCACCCCGAGACCGTCAGCGTGGACGATCTCATCGCCGCCATCGCCAAGGTCGGCTTCACGGCGCGGGCATCGGCGTTCTGACGCGGCGCAGCGGGCCGCAGCATGGCCCGCTCATTTCACCCCACAGCAGCATGCCGCCTGGCGGCGGCATGCCTCTTCTTTTGATCTCCCGACCCTGATCACGAACATGGATACCTCATGAACAACATCAATGCATGGATCAACGGCCGCTGGACGATTCCCGCCCTGTCCGGCCTGCTGATCCTGGCTTCATTCACCGCCTCCAAGGGCTACGGCGCCGCCACGGCCGGCGATCTGCTGATGGTCGCCGCCGCCATCGTGGCCGGCCTGCCCGTCGTGCGCAACGCCATCCGCGCGCTCGCCGTGCGCCACATCAGCATCGACCTGCTGGTGAGCATTGCCGCCATCGGCGCGCTGATCATCGGCGAGTATTGGGAGGCGGCGGCCGTCACCTTCCTGTTTGCCATTGGCCACGCGCTGGAATCGGCCACCTTGAACAAGACCCGCGCGGCGCTCGCCGAGCTGATTGCCGTGGCGCCGGACACGGCCATCGTCATGCGCAAGGGCGAGCAGGTCGAAATCCCCGCCGCCAGCGTCGCCATGGGCGAGGTGGTGCTGGTCAAGAACGGCGCCAAGGTGCCGGTCGATGGCGAGGTGATCGCCGGCACCGGCGCGCTCGACGAGGCGTCGATCACCGGCGAATCCATCCCGGTGGAAAAGTCCAAGGGCGACCATGTCTTCGCCGGCACCATCTCGCGCGGCGGCTTCCTGCAGGTGCTGGCCACCGGCATCGGCGCCGACACCACGCTGGCGCGCATCATTCACCGCGTGGAAGACGCGCAGGACGCCAAGGCGCGCACGCAGAAATTCATCGACAAGTTTTCGTCCTGGTACACCCCCGCCATCGTCGTGCTGGCGCTGCTGGCCGGGCTCATCAGCGGCAGCGTGGTGCTGGGCCTGACCCTGCTGGTGGTGGCCTGCCCGGGGGCGCTGGTGATCTCCATTCCCGTGTCCATCGTCGCCGGCATTGGCCGCTCGGCACGCGACGGCATCCTGATCAAGGGCGGCGAGTTCCTGGAGACCGCGGCCAAGATCGACGTCGTGGCCGTGGACAAGACCGGCACGCTGACCAAGGGCCGGCCACAGCTCACCGACGTGGTGGCGCTGGCGCCGGGCGTGGAGAAAAACCAGGTGCTGGCCTGGGCCGCGCGCGCCGAGGCGGGCTCCGAGCATCCGCTGGCGCGCCCCATCCTGGAAGCCGCCGAGAAGGCCGGCATCCCGGTGGCCGCGCTGCCCGAGCACATCGAGCCGGTCATCGGCAAGGGCATCACCGCGCGCGTCGATGGCAAGCGGGTGCTGATCGGCAACCTGGCCTTGCTGGAGCAATTTGGCGTCGCCGATACGGTGGGCGCAGACCGCGTGGCGCACGAACTCGCCACCCAGGGGCGCACGCCCATGATCGTTGCCGTGGACGACCAGGTGCTGGGCGTGATCGCCGTGGCCGACGAGATCCGGCGCGACGCCGCCGCCATGGTGGCCGCGCTGCACAAGGCGGGCGTGAAGAAGGTCGTCATGCTCACCGGCGACGTGAAGCCGGTGGCCGATGCCGTCGCCGCCGCCACCGGCATCGACGAGGTGCACGCCGGACTGCTGCCCGAGGACAAGCTCGACATCGTCGCTCGCCTGCAGCGCGCCGGCCATGTCGTGGCCATGGTCGGCGACGGCGTCAACGACGCCCCGGCGCTGGCCACCGCCGACGTCGGCGTGGCCATGGGCGCGGCCGGCTCGGCCGTGGCAGTGGAAACCGCCGACATCGCGCTCATGGGCGACGACCTGCTGAAGCTGCCCGAGGCCATCTCGCTGGCGCGGCGCACGCTCGCCAACATCCGCCAGAACATCGTGATTGCGCTGGTGACCGTCGGCTTGCTGCTGGCCGGGGTTCTCATGGGGGGCGTGACCATGGCCGCCGGCATGCTGTTCCATGAAGGCTCGGTATTGATCGTCATCGCCAATGCCATGCGCCTGCTGCGGCGTAAAACCCCGGCGCGCGCCAATCTGCCAGGCCCGCTGCGCCAAGAGATCCGGCGTTGATCAATCCGAGCGATTGATTGATGGTTGCTTGCCATGAAAACACAGCGGCCATACGCGGCAAGGTACCGTGTATGGCCGCTGCGCGGGGCATGGCGGCAGGGCCATGCATGCCTCACGTCAATGGCTGTTGCCGCCGCCGGTTCCGCGCCGCTCCAGCCAGGCAACGATCTCGCCCATGATGCCGCGGCGGAAGGCCAGCACGCAGACCACGAAGATCAGGCCGGTGACGATGGTCACCGACTCGCCCAGGGTGTTGAACCAGTCGATGGTCGTCAGCTTGGCCAGCAGCGTGCCCAGGTCGCCGATCTTGTTCTCCAGCGCCACCACCACGGCGGCGCCGACCAGCGGGCCGGCCAGCGTGCCCATGCCGCCGACCAGGGTCATCAAGACCACATGGCCCGAGGCGCTCCAGTGCACGTCCGACAGCGTGGCAAAGCCCAGCACCAGGGTCTTGAGGGCACCAGCGAGCCCGGCGATGGCGGCCGAGATCACGAAGGCCAGCAGCTTGAAGCGGTTGGTGTCATAGCCCAGCGAGGTGGCGCGCGGCTCGTTTTCCTTGATGCCACGCAGCACCTGGCCAAACGGCGAATCAATGGTGCGCACGATGAGCAGGAAGGCCAGCACCACGATCACCAGGCACACGTAGTACATGGTCAGGTCGCTGGACAGATCGAGCACGCCGAACAGCTTGCCGCGCGGCACGCCCTGAAGGCCGTCCTCGCCACCGGTGAACGGCATTTGCAGCGCCGCAAAGAACAGCATCTGCGCCAGCGCCAGCGTGATCATGGTGGCGTAGATGCCCTGGCGGCGGATGGTGAACCAGCCCATCACCAGGCCCAGCAGTGCACCAGAGAGCGTGCCGATCA
>JAGPIX010000158.1 GCA_018054745.1 Alicycliphilus sp. | reverse complement strand
ACTAGCGCCAGTCGTAGCGCGGGTTGCGATGCTCGCGCTCGTTGTGCCGTTCACGCTCGCGTGGGTGGCGGCCGGCCTCGGCATCCATGTTCGGGCGTTGCGGCACGCGCGGCTGGTGGGCATGCGGCTCCATGTGGCGCTGGCGCTCCAGCTCCCGGCGGCGCTCGGCCTCGTGGCGCATGGCCTCGCGTTGGCGCTCGGCGTCGCGGCGCTCGAAATCGCGGCGGCGCTCCATGTCGCGGCGTTCGTGCTCACGGCGCTCACGCGCCTCGCGCTCGCGGTGTTCGCGCCACTGGCGTTCGCGCCAGGCGTCCTCGCGCCAGCCGTGCGGCGGCGGCGGGTAGTTGCGCCAGCCCACGGGCGGGGGCGTGTAGATCACGCCGGGTTGTTCGTACACCGTGACCGATGCCGATCCCGGGTAGTAGCCGCCGCCGCTGTAGCCACCGTCGTAGTAGGGGTCACCCGGCACGCCCACGCAGCCGGCCATCAGCGCGCCGAGTACGCCGGCGCTGGCGATGCGCAACAAGGGGTGGTGCATAAGTGACATGTGTGGATCCAATCGTGCCGAGCACAGGGTGACTGGGTGTGAGACGCATCAGCCGGTATTTTGGTTGACCCAGGCGGCAATGGTTTGCCGTACTTTGCGCATTGTTCACGATGGTGTCTGTGCGTTTCCGATGCCGGGCAGGCAACAAAAAGCCCCGCGGGCGGCGGGGCTGTGTGTGGCCATGGGCGGGCGATCACTCCATGGTCAGCTTCTGCTTGTCCACCACGGTCTTGTAGGCGGTGTACTCGGCCTTGATTTCCTGGGCGAACTTCTCGGGCGTGTCGGCGACGATGAGCGAGCCCGTATCCTCGATGCGCTTGCGCACGGCGGGGTCTTTCAGCACCTTGTGTACGGCGGCATTCACCTTGTCCACGATGTCCTTGGGCAGGCCCTTGGGGCCGATGATGCCGTAGTAGGCCATGCGGTTCACGTTGGGTGCGCCCACTTCGGCCAGTGTGGGCACGTCCGGCAGCACGGCCAGGCGCTGGGGCGCGGCCACCACCAGGGCGGTCAGGCGCTTGTCCTTGATGAAGGGCAGGGCGGAGGGCAGGTTGTCGAAGATCAGCGGAATCTGGCCGGCCACGGCGTCGTTGAGCGCCGGGCCGGAGCCGCGGTAGGGCACGTGAATCATCTGGGCGCCGGTCTCCAGCATGAACATTTCCATCATCAGATGGCCGATGCTGCCGGTGCCGGGCGAGCCGAACGAGTATTTGCCCGGATTCTTCTTCACCTCGGCGAGGAAGCTCTTGTAGTCCTTGCCTGCGAACTGGGGGTTGGCAGCGATCACGTTGGGCGTGGCTGCAACGTTCACGACGGGCGTGAAATCGGTGAACACGTTGTACGGGATCTTCGGGTTGATGGCCGGGTTGGTGGCCGTGGTGGACACGGTGGCCATGCCCAGGTTGTAGCCGTCGGGCGTGGCGCGCGCGGTTTCGGCGGCCCCTATGG
This sequence comes from Alicycliphilus sp., assembly GCA_018054745.1. Lineage (GTDB taxonomy): Bacteria > Pseudomonadota > Gammaproteobacteria > Burkholderiales > Burkholderiaceae_C > Alicycliphilus > Alicycliphilus limosus. The sequence goes on along the minus strand of JAGPIX010000158.1, from coordinate 4,015 downwards.
CACCGCCGCCGCCGCCCTTGTTCTCGACGACAACGGGCTGGCCCAGTTCGCGGCCCAGCGGCTCGGCCAGCACGCGGGCAATCAGGTCGGTGGTACCGCCGGCGGCAAAGGGCACAAGCAGGCGTATGGGCTTGGCGGGGTAGCTGGACTGGGCCTGAGCGGTACTGCCCATCATGGCCAGAATGCCCAGGGTGAGGATGCTGCGACGGATCATGCGGATGGTCTCCTTGTGTGAGTGGCTGGCGCTTTGGCGATGGATTATTGCAATAAAAATAGCTGCTAGCGCTTATGTATTAAGCGAAGGCAGCTATTGTTTTTGCTAGTTAACTCAGTTGGCAAAGGCGGCGATGCCGGTCTGTGCACGGCCCAGGATGAGCGCGTGCACGTCGTGCGTGCCCTCGTAGGTGTTGACCACCTCCAGGTTCACCAGGTGGCGCGCCACGCCGAACTCGTCGCTGATGCCGTTGCCGCCCATCATGTCGCGCGCCAAGCGGGCGATATCCAGGGCCTTGCCGCAGTTGTTGCGCTTGATCAGCGACGTGACCTCGATCACGTTTTGGTGCTCGTCCTTCATGCGGCCCACGCGCAGCGCGGCCTGCAGGCCCAGGGCGATATCGGTCTGCATGTCGGCCAGCTTCTTCTGGATCAACTGGTTGGCGGCCAGCGGCCGGCCGAACTGCTTGCGGTCCAGCGTGTACTGGCGCGCGGTGTGCCAGCAGGCCTCGGCCGCGCCCATGGCGCCCCAGGCAATGCCGAAGCGCGCGCTGTTCAGGCAGGTGAACGGGCCCTTCAGGCCGCGCACCTCGGGGAAGGCGTTCTCCTCGGGCACGAAGACGTCGTCCATGACGATCTCGCCGGTGATCGAGGCGCGCAGGCCCACCTTGCCGTGGATGGCCGGGGCGGACAGGCCCTTCATGCCCTTGTCGAGGATGAAGCCGCGGATCTGGCCCACGGTGCCGGATGGCTCGACTTCCTTGGCCCATACCACGAACACGTCGGCCACGGGGCTGTTGGTGATCCACATCTTGTTGCCCTTGAGGCGATAACCACCATCGACCTTATAGGCACGCGTGGCCATGCTGCCGGGGTCGGAGCCGTGGTCGGGCTCGGTCAGGCCGAAGCAGCCGATGTACTCGCCCGATGCCAGCTTGGGCAGGTATTTCTGCTTCTGCGCCTCGGAGCCGAATTCGTTGATCGGCACCATCACCAGCGACGACTGCACGCTGGCCATGGAGCGGTAGCCCGAGTCCACGCGCTCGATCTCGCGCGCCACCAGGCCGTAGCTGACGTAGTTCAGGCCCGCGCCGCCGTACTCGGTGGGGATGGTGGGGCCGAGCAGGCCGAGCTCGCCCATCTCGCGGAAGATGGAGACGTCGGTCTTCTCGTGGCGGAACATCTCCAGCACGCGCGGCGCCAGCTTGTCCTGGCAGTAGGCGTGGGCGGCGTCACGGATGGCGCGCTCGTCCTCGGTGAGCTGCTGGTCGAGGTGAAAGGGGTCGTCCCATTGGAAGGCGGCGCGGGTCATGGTGTCTCCAGTGCTGATGGATGATGAATCTGGGTGGGATCAACCTATGCATTGCAGGCATGAAAGATTGATGGCTGGGATCGTACCCCCTTGCTATCGTTGATGGCAAGCGAGTAATTTTCATCAAGAAATGACGTTTACGAATATATGGATAAGATGTCCGGCATGCGACGACATCTGCCATCCACCCAGGCCCTGGCCTGTTTCGAGGCCGCCGCGCGGCACGAAAGCTATACCCGCGCCGCACAGGAGCTGGCGCTGACGCAAAGCGCCGTCTCGCGCCAGATCCTGGCGCTGGAGGATCAGTTGGGCGTGCAGCTGTTCCGGCGCACGCGCCACGGCGTGGTGCTTACGCCCGCCGGGCGCCACTACGCGCGCCAGGTGGCGCGCTGGCTGCAGGCGCTGGAGCAGGGCACTCTGGATGTGATGGCGCACCAGGGCCAGGGCGGCGCCATCTCGCTGGCGGCGGTGGCCACCTTTGCCACACGCTGGCTGATACCGCGCCTGCCGCAGCTGGCCGCGCGCCACCCGGAGATCGTCGTGCATATCGAGACCCAGACGCGGCCCTTCCTGTTCACCGACACCGGCTTTGACGCGGCCCTGTACGCGGGCACGCCCGAGCAGGTCGCCAACTGGCCCGGCGTGCAGGCCCAGCTGCTGATGCCCGAGGATGTACTGCCCGTGTGCAGCCCGCGCCTCCTGGAGCAGGCGGCAGAGCAGTCGGGCATGCCGCGCGGCACCGGGCGCGCGCACCAGGGTTTGGCGCCGCAGCTACTGGCGCGCATGCCGCTGCTGCAGCAAAGCACCCGGCCCTATGGCTGGCAGCAGTGGTTCGAGGCCATGGGCGTGCAGGACGCGCCGCGTGCGCTGGACGGGCCGCGCTATGAACTTTTCTCGATGACGGCCGTGGCCGCGGCCCAGGGCCTGGGCGTGGCGTTGATACCGCCCATGCTGATCGAGGCCGAGATGGCGCGCGGCGAACTGGTCGTGGCCTGCGCCCGGCCGCTGCGCGGCGAGCGCGGCTACTACCTCGTCAGCCCGGCGCAGCCCCAGCCGCCAGCACTGGCAGCGTTTGCGCGCTGGCTGCAGGACATGGTGGCGGCCGGGCCTGTCGCCTAATGGGGTGCGGCGGTCCGTTGGTTCAGCGCTGTGGCATGTCCTTGGCGGAATAGCCCCGTCGGGTGGTATCGGCGGCATGGATGCGTCCCAGGCCTCCCAGGCGGCGCGCAGCGCGGCCAGCCGTTCGGGTTCTTGCCTGGGCAGGTTGGCGCGCTCGCGTTCGTCGCGTGGATTTGCATCCGGTGCGGGTGATTGGCCCATTGCGCGCCGCGCGTGCTCGCAATACCCTGTCGCCTACGTGGCGCGGGTGATGTGTCCGTGGAACATTGCCGGCGCCGCGCAATCCCAATCCATAAAGGAGAACGCCATGGCCACCGCTCAGCCCATGTACCACGCACCCACGTTCGAACCCACGGTAGACGAGATCGCCACGCTCAAGCAGCTTGAAATGGGCGAGGCCATCGCGGTGCCCGATGCGCTCAAGCATCATCTGTCGGGGCGGCTGCTGGATTGGGGTTACATCGGCAAGTCACCGACGGGGGTTTTTCATATCACCGACACGGGGCGCAAGCTGATCCGGCGCCAGGACAACTGACCGCGCTGGGGTCAGATGCAGAAGTACTTGCGCATGCGTTGCAAAATGTTAATATCCACTCGCGGTAGTAACTGAATGTGCACACGCTGCGTCCTGATCGGATGTGGTGATTGCGGGCGGAGCCGATTCCTGTCAATGGTGCCTATTGCAGGCACACAGGTGCAGGAAATGGTTGCGCCGGCGGTGGTCGGATTCATGCTGCACCATGGCCGGGCCAGGGGCTCAGCCGGCGTGCAGGCAATACGGCCCTTGTTGCGCATGCGGGCGCCGCAAGGTTGGCAGGATCTTCCGCAGGCAGCGTATCTGCGGGGCCTGGGCTTCGATTGGCGTAGCCCCGGGGCAGGTGCCAGGCACTTTGCCGCTGCCATGGTGGAGAGGCGCACAATGAGCGGGTCAGGAGGCAGATGGTCATGATGACGTGCATTGCACACATACACCGCCAACCGGCGGAGCCGCCCGTGGAGCCCGACGTTCCCGCGCCACCCCCCGAGCCAGCGGACACGCCGCCCCACCTGGGGTGATGAAACGCTGAGCAGTACAGCCCCGCTTGCGGGGCTTTTTCGCATCTTGGCCCAAAGAAAAAGCCGCACGTTCTGGGAACTGTGCGGCCTTATTCGTGGTGCCCGGGGCCGGAATCGAACCGGCACGCCTTGCGGCGGGGGATTTTGAGATTGAGTCCCGAGACTAGCATGGAACCACGCTGGAACCCGCAGAGCCTTGCTGCGCTTGGTTTTCCAAGAGGCTAGTCCCGTTTAGCCTTACGCCTAGACCAGACCGATTGCGGCAGACATTCCGATGCCGTGGCTCCTGGCTGGTTCCTGCGTTCGATCCCGAAC